>NZ_JBEYWE010000014.1:0-168950 GCF_040644295.1 Streptomyces sp. NPDC047000 | reverse complement strand
GTGGGGGGGGGGGGGGGCGGCCCCGCCCCCGGGGGGGGGGGGGGCGGGGCCCGGGGCCCCCCCCCCGCCGCCGGGATCGCCGAAGTCCACCGGCCCGTCGGGGACTTCGAAGGGGCCGAGGGGCGTGAAGCCGTCCGGGTCGCGGGGACCGGTCCGGCCGGGGCCGGGGCCACGGCCGGTGACGGGGTCGACGCCGTACGGCAGGTCCGGCAGTGCCGTCCCGCGCTCGCGGGCGTTGGCCACCGCGCGGAGACGGTCCACGGCGCCGTCCATGGCGAACTGGGCCGCGCCCAGCCCCTCCACGACATAACCGCGCCGTGCCTGGCCGCTCTCCTCGAACACCGACAGCACCCGGTACGTCGCTGAGAAGCCGCCCTCGACGCCCTCCGCGGCGACCGCTCCCCGGGTCACCACCCCGTGCCGGTCCAGGAGCGTGCGCGCCAGGGCATGGGCGCGCACCGTGAGATCGGGCTCCTGGGCGGGAAGCAGCGACCAGCGGCCCCCCACCGTCGGGGGCCCGCCGCGGGACGCCGTGCGGGCGGCGGCCGTCAGCGAGCCGTAACGCCCGCGCGGCGCCGCGCGCCTGGCGCGGTGCGCGGTGGAGCCGGCGGTGCGGCCCGAGCCGAGCAGGGCACGCATCGGCGCCAGCGTGTCGTTGGTGAGCCGACCGGACCAGGCCAGGTCCCAGACCGCGTCGGCCAGCTGGGGATCGGTGGCCTCGGGGTGGGTGTCGGCACGGACCTGATCGGCGATCTGACGGAAGAACAGGCCGTAGCCGCCGGAGAGCGCGTCCAGGACGGACCGGTGCAGCGGGGTGAGCTCCAGGGGGTGCGGGGGAGGCAGCAGCAGCGGTGCCGCGTCCGCCAGGTACAGCGAGACCCAGCCGTCCTTGCCGGGCAGGGAGCCCGCTCCGGCCCACACCACTTCGCCCGCCGCGGTGAGTTCGTCGAGCATCGCCGGCGTGTACCCGGTGACCCTGGACGGCAGGACGAGCTTCTCCAGCGCGGAGGCGGGCACCGAGGCGCCCTGCACCTGCTCGACGGCGCGCACCAGCCCGTCCACCCCGCGCAGGGCGTGCCCCCTGCCGATGTGCTGCCACTGGGGGAGGAACTGGGCGAGGGCGGCGGGCGGCACCGGCTCCAGTTCCTGCCGCAGGGCGGCCAGCGAGCGGCGGCGCAGCCGGCGCAGGACCGCCGCGTCGCACCACTCCTGCCCGATGCCCGCCGGATGGAACTCTCCCTGCACGACACGCCCGTTCGCCGCGAGCCGCTGCAGCGCGCCCTCCGTGACGGCGACCCCCAGGCCGAAGCGGGCCGCCGCCGCGGCCGACGTGAACGGTCCGTGGGTGCGCGCATGGCGGGCGAGGAGGTCCCCCAGAGGGTCCTTCACCGGCTCCGTGAACGCTTCCGGGATTCCCACCGGGAGCGCCGTGCCGAGTGCGTCACGCAGCCGGCCCGCGTCCTCGACGGCCGCCCAGTGATCGGCTCCGGCGACACGGACCCGGATCGCCCGGCGGGCGGCGGCCAGCTCCGCCGCCCACTGCGGCTGTGCGCCGCGCTCGGCCAGCTCGGCCTCCGTCAGCGGCCCGAGCAGCCGCAGCAGATCGGCGACACCCTCGGCGTCCTTCACCCGGCGGTCCTCCGTGCGCCACTGCAGCTCGCGCTCCAGCTCGGCGAGGACCTCCGCGTCCAGCAGTTCGCGCAGTTCCGCCCGGCCCAGCAGCTCGGCCAGCAGCCGTGAGTCCAGCGACAGCGCGGCGGCCCGCCGCTCGGCGAGCGGCGAGTCCCCCTCGTACAGGAACTGGGCCACGTACCCGAACAGCAGGGAACGCGCGAACGGGGACGGCTCCGGCGTGGTCACCTCGACCAGACGCACCGTGCGGGACTCCAGGTCGCCCATCAGCTCGACCAGGCCGGGCAGGTCGAACACGTCCTGGAGGCACTCGCGGACGGCCTCCAGGACGATCGGGAACGAGCCGAACTCGCTCGCCACCTGGAGCAGCTGCGCCGCGCGCTGGCGCTGCTGCCACAGCGGCGTCCGCCTGCCGGGGCTGCGGCGCGGCAGCAGCAGCGCACGCGCCGCGCACTCGCGGAACCGGGACGCGAACAGCGCCGAACCGCCGACCTGGTCGGTGACGATCTGATCGACCTCGCCCCTGTCGAACACGATGTCCGCCGCGCCCACCGGCGCCTGGTCCGCGTCGGTCCCCGAAGCGAAGGGCGCCGGCTGCGCCGGATCCTGGTCGAGCAGGTCCAGGCCCATCAGATCGGCGTCCGGCAGGCGCAGCACGATGCCGTCGTCGGCGTGCATGACCTGGGCGTCCATGCCGTACCGCTCGGAGAGGCGGGCGCCCAGTGCCAGCGCCCACGGGGCGTGCACCTGGGCGCCGAACGGCGAGTGCACCACCACCCGCCAGTCGCCGAGCTCGTCACGGAAGCGCTCCACGACGATCGTGCGGTCGTCGGGCACATGGCCGCACGCCTCGCGCTGCTCGGCCAGATAGGACAGCAGGTTGCCGGCCGCCCAGGCGTCCAGCCCCGCCGCGAGCAGGCGCAGCCGGGCGTCCTCCTCGGGCAGCGAGCCGACCTCGCGCAGGAACGCGCCGACCGCGCGCCCCAGTTCGAGCGGGCGGCCCAGCTGGTCGCCCTTCCAGAACGGCAGTCTGCCCGGCACGCCCGGCGCCGGGGACACCAGGACGCGGTCGCGTGTGATGTCCTCGATCCGCCAGCTGCTGGTGCCGAGCGTGAACACATCGCCGACCCGGGACTCGTAGACCATCTCCTCGTCCAGCTCGCCGACCCGGCCGCCGCCCTTCTTCGGGTCGGCGCCCGCGAGGAACACGCCGAACAGCCCGCGGTCGGGGATGGTGCCGCCGGACGTGACGGCCAGGCGCTGCGCGCCCGGGCGCCCGGTGACCGTGCCCGTGATCCGGTCCCACACGACGCGGGGGCGCAGCTCGGCGAACGCGTCGGACGGGTAGCGGCCCGCGAGCATGTCCAGGACGGCCGTGAACGCCGACTCGGGCAGCGACGCGAAGGGCGCCGCCCGGCGGACCGTGGCGAGCAGGTCGTCGACCTGCCAGGTGTCCATCGACGTCATCGCCACCAGCTGCTGGGCGAGTACGTCCAGCGGGTTCGCCGGGACCCGCAGCGCCTCGATGGCACCCGTCCGCATCCGCTCGGTGACCACGGCGGACTGGACGAGGTCGCCCCGGTACTTCGGGAAGACGACACCCGTGGAGACCGCCCCGACCTGGTGCCCCGCGCGGCCGACGCGCTGCAGCCCGGAGGCCACCGACGGCGGTGACTCGACCTGGACCACCAGGTCCACCGCGCCCATGTCGATGCCCAGCTCGAGACTGGAGGTGGCCACCACGGCGGGCAGCCGGCCGGCCTTGAGGTCCTCCTCGACCAGGGCGCGCTGCTCCTTGGACACCGATCCGTGGTGGGCGCGCGCGAGGACCGGGGGCGCGCCCAGCGCCGCGCCCGAGCCGCCCATCAGCGCGGCGGGCGTGTGATGCTCGTCCAGAGGCTCGCCGGTCGCGCGCTCGTGGGCGATCTCGTTCAGCCGGTTGCACAGGCGCTCGGCGAGGCGGCGGGAGTTGGCGAACACGATCGTGGAACGGTGCGCCTGGACGAGATCGGCGATCCGCTCCTCCACGTGCGGCCAGATCGACGGCCGCTCGGCGCCCTCGCCGCCGTCGGCCACCGGGGATCCGCCCAGCTCGCCGAGGTCCTCCACCGGGACGACGACGGAGAGGTCGAACTCCTTGCCGGACTCCGGCTGGACGATCTCCGCCTTGCGGCGCGGCGAGAGGAAACGGGCCACCTCGTCCACCGGGCGCACGGTCGCGGACAGACCGATCCGGCGGGCCGGCCTCGGCAGCAGCTCGTCGAGCCGCTCCAGGGTGAGCGCCAGATGCGCGCCACGCTTGGTGCCCGCCACCGCGTGCACCTCGTCCAGGATCACCGTCTCCACCCCGGTCAGCGCGTCCCGGGCGGCCGACGTCAGCATCAGGAACAGCGACTCCGGGGTGGTGATCAGGATGTCCGGCGGGCGGGTGGCCAGGGCGCGGCGCTCGGCGGCCGGGGTGTCGCCGGAGCGGATGCCCACCTTCACCTCGGGCTCGGGCAGACCGCGCCGGACCGACTCCTGGCGGATGCCCGTCAGCGGGCTGCGCAGATTGCGTTCGACGTCGACCGCCAGGGCCTTGAGCGGGGAGACGTACAGCACGCGGCAGCGTTTGCGGGGGTCGGCGGGCGGCGGCGTCGAGGCGAGCTGGTCGAGGGCGGCGAGGAACGCGGCCAGGGTCTTGCCGGACCCCGTCGGCGCCACCACCAGCACGTCCGAGCCCGCGCCGATGGCCTGCCACGCGCCCGCCTGGGCCGCGGTGGGCGCGGAGAACGCCCCCGTGAACCAGCCGCGGGTCGCGGGGGAGAAGCCGTCGAGGGCCCGATGTGCGGAGTCGACCATGCGTCCATCCTGCACCCGGCCACTGACAATCGCTCTGACCTGCGCAAATGGTGCGAAAAAGGGGGGAATAGGTGTCAAGTGCGCTGTCCGGGCCCGCGCCGCGCTGCTCCGCCCCTCGTGGACAATGGCCCCATGACGGGCGCGGCGAAGGAACGGGCGCGGCACTGGCGGTACGCCGAGCTGCCCGGTGTCGATCTGCTCAGGGCCCGGTACGTGCGCAAGACGTTCGTCCGGCACACCCACGAGGACTACGTCATCGCCGCCGTCTCCGACGGCGTCGAGATCTTCCACCACCACGGCTCCGAGCAGTACGCGGGCGCCGGCACGCTGGCTCTCATCAACCCGGACACGCCGCACACCGGACGCGCGGGCGTCCCGGAGGGCTGGCGCTACGGGGCTCTCTACCCCTCTCCGGGACTGGTCGCCGAGATCGCGGCCGAGACCACCACACTCCGCGGCACGCCGGGCTTCGTCCACCCGGTGCTCGACGACCCGTACGCCGCCGCCCTGGTCCACCAGGTGCTGCGGGCCGCCGACGAGGGCGACGCGCTGACTGCCGACACGCTGCTCAGGGTTGCCGTGACCCGGCTGCTGAGGCTGAACGGCGGCCCGCTGCCGCGGCGCGAGCCCCGCACGGCCGGAGCCCTGACCGCCGCACGCGCGCGTGCCCTGCTCGAGGAGCGGATGGCCGACCCGCCGACCCTGGAGCAACTGGCCGCCGAGTTCGGCGCCGGTCCCTTCGCGCTGCTGCGGGCCTTCCGGGACGCCTACGGAATGCCGCCGCACACCTGGCTGACGGATGCGCGCGTGCGCCGGGCACGGCGGCTGCTGGACGCGGGCGGCACGCCCGCCGAGGCCGCCGCGGCTGTCGGGTTCGCCGACCAGCCGCACCTGAACCGCCACTTCACCCGCATCGTGGGCGTGCCCCCGGGCGCCTACCGGCGGGAGCGCAAGAACGTACAAGACGAGCACCGCGGGCTGCGCATATCGTCCGACGAGTGGCAGAACAGACCGCTCCCCCAGACACCGAAGACGTCGAACACGCCGAACACGTCAAGAACGTCAAGAACGCCAAGAACGCCAAGAACAACGTCAAGGACATCGCAGACACCGAAGGCGCCGCAGACGCCGAAGACACCGCCGCGGGCAGGCCGGACTCCGCCGTCGTCAGGGACGCCCTCGGGGTCGGCGTCGCGGTGGGACTGTCCGGCTTCGCCTTCGGGGTGACGTCGGCGGGCAGCGGGCTCACCCTGCCGCAGACCTGCGCGCTCAGCCTCCTGGTGTTCACCGGCGCGTCGCAGTTCGCGCTGGTCGGTGCCCTCGCCGCCGGGGGCAACCCGCTCACGGCGGCCGCCGGCGCCTTCTTCCTGGGCGTGCGCAACGCGTTCTACGGGCTGCGCCTGTCCCAGCTGCTCGCCCTGCCGCGCGCGGTGCGGCCCTTCGCCGCCCAGTGGGTCATCGACGAGACGACAGCGGTCGCGCTCGCCCAGCCCGCCCGGCGAGCGGCCCGCATCGGCTTCACCGTCACCGGGCTCAGCCTGTATCTGCTGTGGAACCTCACCACGCTGCTCGGCGCGCTGGGCGCCAAGGCGATCGGTGACACCGGCACCTGGGGCCTCGACGCGGCGGGACCCGCCGTGTTCCTGGCCCTGCTCGCACCCATGCTGAGGACCGCCACCGAGCGCGCCGTCGCGGGACTCGCCGTCGTCCTGGGTCTCGGCCTGCTGCCGTTGCTGCCCGCCGGAGTACCCGTCCTGGCGGCCGCCCTGGCGGCACCGGCGGTCCTGTACCTGGAAGGCGTCCGCAGCCGTCGCGGCGGCCCGCGCGGCCTCCCCCCGGCGGCGCGCCGGAGCGGCGAGGACGCCGACGGCACCACGGGAAAGGAGAGGCAGTGAACACCTGGATCGCGATCGGCGTCACCGCCCTCGGCTGCTACCTCGTCAAGCTCGCCGGTCTGCTGGTGCCCGCGGGCGCACTGGAACGGCCGCTCGTGCGGCGCCTCGCCGCCCTGCTGCCCGTCGCCCTGCTCGCGGCGCTCACCGCCCAGCAGACGTTCGCCGACGGTCACACGCTCGTGCTCGACGCGCGCGTGGCGGGGCTCGGGGCGGCCGCCGTGGCGCTGGTGCTGCGCGCCCCGTTCCTGGCCGTCGTCGCGTCGGCCGTCGTGGTGACGGCTGCGGTACGGGCCCTGGGCGGCTGACCGGACGGCCCCGGACAGGCGGCCGTCCCGCCGCCGGGCGCGGGACGCCGGCCGCACCGTACGCCCGCAGGGGCGGGGATACTGGTCCCATGCGGTTGACGGTCTTCTGGCAGCGGATGGCGGAGCACTTCGGCGCGGGCTCCGCCGAGACCTTCGCGCGCGATCACGTGATGTCCGAACTCGGCGGGCACACGGTGCACGAGGCGCTGTCCGAGGGCTGGGCGGCGAAGGACGTGTGGCATGTGGTCTGCACCGTCATGAACGTTCCGCAGGAGCGGCGCTGACCGGGGAGAAGATCCGGAGACCTGGTTCCGGCTGTCGGCGGCGTGGGCGAGACTTGATCCGTGGCACCCACTGACGAGACCGGCCAGACCCCTCAGCACGCACACGCAGCCCCGTCCGGCGCATCCCCGTCCGACACGGCACCACCCGCCCGGCCGGCCGCCGCGGGCACCGCGGCGCCGGACACGCGCATGCCGCGCTGGCTGCCGCGCGCCATGGTGCTCGCCCTCGGTCTCATCGCCACGTTCCAGCTGGGCAGCTGGGCCTTCCACCGGCTGACCGGCCTGCTGGTCAACGTCCTCATCGCGTTCTTCCTGGCCCTCGCCATCGAACCCGCGGTCGGCAGGATGGCCACGCGCGGCATCCGCAGAGGGCTGGCCACCTTCCTCGTCTTCCTCGGCCTGGTGATCGTGAGCGCCGGTTTCGTCGCGCTGCTCGGTTCGATGCTGGCCGGCCAGATCGTCAAACTGGTGGAGGGCTTCCCCGACTATCTGGACTCGGTGATCCACTGGGTCAACACCACCTTCCACACCCAGCTCAGACGCGTGGACGTCCAGGAGGGCCTGCTCCGCTCCGACTGGTTGAAGAAGTACGCCCAGAACAGCGCCGCCGGAGTGCTCGACGTCTCCGCCCAGGTGCTCGGCGGGCTGTTCCAGCTGCTGACGATCACGCTGTTCTCGTTCTACTTCGCCGCCGACGGACCGCGGGTGCGCCGCGCCCTGTGCTCGGTGCTGCCGCCCGCCAAGCAGGCCGAGGTGCTGCGCGCGTGGGAGATAGCCGTGGACAAGACCGGCGGCTATCTCTACTCGCGCGGCCTGATGGCTCTCGTCTCCGGCATCGCCCATTACATCCTGCTCCAGGCGCTGGGGGTGCCGTACGCGCCCGTGCTCGCCGTCTGGGTCGGTCTGGTCTCGCAGTTCATCCCCACCATCGGCACCTACCTCGCGGGCGCCCTGCCGATGCTGATCGCGTTCACGGTCGACCCGTGGTACGCGTTGTGGGTGCTGGTCTTCGTCGTGATCTACCAGCAGTTCGAGAACTACGTGCTGCAGCCCAAGCTGACCTCGAAGACCGTCGACATCCATCCCGCGGTCGCCTTCGGCTCGGTCGTCGCCGGAACGGCGCTGCTCGGCGCCGTGGGCGCCCTGATCGCCATCCCGGCGGTCGCCACGCTGCAGGCGTTCCTGGGGGCGTACGTGAAGCGCTACGACGTCACGGACGATCCCCGTGTCCACGGCCACCGGGGGCGCGAGCCCGGCAGGGGACTGCTGACGCGGGTGCGGCGGCTGTGGGGACGGGGCCCGGCGTAGCGGCCCGCGGCATGCCGGCGAGGGAGCCGGGGCGTTCCCGCGTCCGGGGGAAAGCCCCGGGTGTCGCTTGACACAAAAATCGAACATCCATTCTTATGGAGTGGGCGGCGAGGCTCGTGGAACGAGTTTCGACGGGTGTTTCGCCCCGTTAGGGGCGGTTGTGTACCCGAGTTGTCCACAGGCCGGACCGGCGTCGGGGCGCATTGTCAGTGGCAGGCGTTAGCGTCTTTGACGTGAAGCGATCGACTCAAGCAAACCGGGTGGAACCCATGGCAGGAACCGACCGCGAGAAGGCGCTGGACGCCGCGCTCGCACAGATTGAACGGCAGTTCGGCAAGGGCGCGGTCATGCGCATGGGCGAGCGGTCGAGGGAGCCCATCGAGGTCATCCCGACCGGGTCGACCGCGCTGGACGTCGCGCTCGGCGTCGGAGGTCTGCCGCGCGGCCGTGTCGTGGAGATCTACGGCCCCGAGTCCTCCGGCAAGACGACCCTGACCCTGCACGCGGTGGCCAACGCCCAGAAGGCCGGCGGGCAGGTCGCCTTCGTGGACGCGGAGCACGCCCTCGACCCCGAGTACGCCCGCAAGCTCGGCGTCGACATCGACAACCTGATCCTCTCCCAGCCGGACAACGGGGAGCAGGCCCTGGAGATCGTGGACATGCTGATCCGCTCCGGAGCCCTCGACCTCATCGTCATCGACTCCGTCGCCGCGCTCGTCCCGCGTGCGGAGATCGAGGGCGAGATGGGCGACAGCCACGTGGGTCTGCAGGCGCGGCTGATGAGCCAGGCCCTGCGGAAGATCACCAGCGCGCTCAACCAGTCCAAGACCACGGCGATCTTCATCAACCAGCTCCGCGAGAAGATCGGCGTGATGTTCGGCTCCCCGGAGACCACGACCGGTGGCCGGGCGCTGAAGTTCTACGCCTCGGTGCGTATCGACATCCGCCGCATCGAGACCCTCAAGGACGGCACCGAGGCGGTCGGCAACCGCACCCGCTGCAAGGTCGTCAAGAACAAGGTCGCGCCGCCCTTCAAGCAGGCCGAGTTCGACATCCTCTACGGCCACGGCATCAGCCGCGAGGGCGGTCTGATCGACATGGGCGTGGAGCACGGCTTCGTCCGCAAGGCCGGTGCCTGGTACACGTACGAGGGTGACCAGCTCGGCCAGGGCAAGGAGAACGCGCGCAACTTCCTGAAGGACAACCCCGACCTCGCCAACGAGATCGAGAAGAAGATCAAGGAGAAGCTGGGCGTCGGGGTGCGGCCGGAGGAGCCCGCCGCCGAGCCGGGTGCGGACGCCGCCGTCTCCGCCCCCGTGGACACCGTGAAGCCGGACGCCGTGAAGCCGGCCACCGCCCCCGCTGCCAAGGCCACCAAGGCCAAGGCGCCGGCGGCCAAGTGACCCGTGACCCGGCGAACCGAATGGCCGGAGCACACCCGCCCCGGCGCCCCGCGCGGGCGGGACGGCCGGCACGGCGGGGCCCCGGCGGCGGAGGACGACGACCTGTACGGGAGTGACGGCTCGTACGGGGGTGAGGAACCGGGCACGGGCTCGCCCCGGAGCGAAGGCACGTCCGGCGGCAGCGGCCGCCGCGGCACCGGGGACGCGCGGGGCGGCCGAGGCCGCCGCAGGCGCGGCTTCGGCGAGCCGTCCGGTGATGACGGGGCCACCTCTTTCCCGGCGAGGGCCGAGAAGGAGGAGCCCCCCGCGGACCCGGTGGAGCGGGCACGGGCGATCTGCCTGCGCCTGCTCACCGGGACCCCGCGGACCCGCAAGCAGCTCGCCGACGCCCTGCGCAAGCGGGAGATCCCCGACGAGGCGGCCGAGGAGGTGCTGTCCCGGTTCGAGGAGGTCGGACTGATCGACGACGGCGCGTTCGCGGGCGCCTGGGTGGAATCCCGGCACCACGGCCGCGGCCTGGCCCGCCGCGCGCTCGCCCGGGAACTGCGGACCAAGGGGGTCGACTCCGCACTGATCGACGAGGCCGTCGGCCGGCTCGACCCCGAGCAGGAGGAAGCGACCGCACGCGACCTCGTGGCCCGTAAGCTGCACGGCACCCGCGGCCTCGACCGCGACCGGCGGATACGGCGTCTCGCGGGCATGCTGGCCCGCAAGGGCTACCCCGAGGGCCTGGCCCTGCGGGTGGTCCGGGAGGCGCTGGAGGAGGAGGGCGAGGACATCGAGTTCCTCGGCGGGGAGGACGGCTGAGCGGCTCGGCTCGGCTCGGCTCGGCTCGGGCCCGGCCCGGCCCGAGGAGCGGACCCGGCCCCCGCGCCGCACCTTCCGGCCCCGTCGCGCACGTGGCGCCGTGTCCTCGGCCGTCGTACCGAAGAGTGCCGCTGGTGCTGCGACCGGAAGGGGCCACCGGCTCGCGACGCCCGGCGCGGTCACCCCACGCACGGCAACGCTCGCGCGGGAAGGACCTCCACACCGTCGACCCCCGCCTCGCTCACCCGGGCCGACGGGGTACCGTCCGACTCCTCCCGCCCGATCCGCCGGGACCGGCCCTACTGTGCCGCGTCCGCGGCTTCGTCCCCGCCCGGGCGGACGACGCCCGGTGGTGAGACGCCGGGCGCGCGGACGGCCGCTGTGGGCACCGCCGTGGCAGGGACGGCCGCGGAAGGGGCGGCCGTAGCGGGGACGACCGGCAGTCCCGCCGCCCGCCATGCCTGGAACCCGCCGACCAGGTCGGTCGCGCGGCTCAGGCCGAGCCGGTGCAGGGAATCGGCGGCGAGACTCGACGCGTAACCCTCGTTGCAGATCACGACGGCACGGACGTCGTACCCCGTGGCCTCGGGGACACGGTGGCTGCCCCGCGGATCGAGCCGCCACTCCAGCTCGTTGCGCTCGATGACGAGGGCGCCCGGGATCAGCCCGTCACGCTCCCGCAGGGCCGCGTACCGGATGTCGACCAGCAGCGCGTCGCCCGCCCGCGCGGCCCGGTGGGCGTCCTCGGGACCGACCCGCCGGTAGCCCTCGCGTACCTGCTCCAGCAGCTCGTCGATGCCGGGCGGCCGTTCGTCCGTACCGCTCACTGCCAGTCCTCCGGACGCTCGACGTGCTCCAGGCGCAGCGTGTCGCCGGTGCGGCTGTAACGGCGGATCCGCGGCAGTGGCGGGTAGTAGGCGTGCACGGAGACGGCATGCCCGTCCGCGGACTCGTTGAACACCTCGTGGACGTGATGGCGCCCGAACGTGCGGCCCTGACCTGCCGTCAGCCGCCGCTCGCGGTCCGCGCCGCCGGTGAGTTCCAGGGTCCGCCAGCCGTCCGTGGGCAGCCGGACGGCGAGGGAGTTCTCCCGGAGCTCGCCGCGGGCGGTGACGAAGGCGCCGACCGAGTCGGCGTGGTCGTGCCAGCCGGTGCCCGTGCCGGGCGGCCAGCCGATCAGCCACGCCTCGCTGCCCGCGGGCCCGGCCAGCCGTACCCAGGTACGGCCCTCAGGGTCCAGGGGGAGCGAGGCGACCAGCGCGGTGTCGGCGGCCGCGCGCCGTGCGAAGTCGAGGAGCTCCGCCTGCGTGGGACCGGACCGGGAGCCGGACCCGGGGTCCGGCACCGGCGCCGCGCCGGTGCCCCGGGCGGAGGGAGAAGTCTCGGAAGACTCAGAAGCCAGGGAGGACAGGTCAGAAACCAGGGAGGACAGGGAAGACGAGGAGGCAGACATGTACACCGTCCTGAAGTGCGTTCGCGTGGGAGCGCGCGGCGGCACAGGGGGCGGCGCGCGCGTGGTGAGGAGGCGAATTCAGCAGGACGGCCGACACACGCAGCCCGCATAGCGGACGAGGTCCATATGGACCCTCCGCCACAGGCGCACATCGGTGTCGGTCACGGACCGGAGTAGACCAGGTGGACGCGTGGCGGTCAACTCGTCGTCACCATGTGGACCACACCGTCGCCGGCGCCCCGCCCGAAGGCCCTCGCGCGCCTTCCGGCAGGGGTTCTGCCGCCGCGTGCGGGCAGGGCGCCGGCTCCGGCCGGCGCGTCGCCGGACGGCTGTGGACCGGCGGGGCCAGGACGGGGTGCGGGGTTGCCGGAGCGGGCCCCGGCGCTGCCTTCGGCGGTCCGTCAGGAGGCCGAGCCGGCCGGTGCCTCCGCCTCTTCCCTCTCCCGCGCCGCGTCTCCCAGTACCGCCCCCGTCGCGGCGAACAGGTCGGCCGACCGGACTCCGCTCAGCGCGGTCACCAGATGACCGTCGGGGCGTACGAGCAGGACGGTGTGGGCGGCCGCGCCGGGATAGCTCTCGGCGACCAGCAGCTCGGCCGGGTGCGGCAGCGCCGCGACGGCGGCGGCCAGCCGGGGCATGACACCCGCCGTGACCCAGTGCCGCCGTTCCCACACGGCCGAGCCCGGCGCCACCAGCAGCACCAGCAACGCCCCCCGCCCCAGCCGGTCCCGCAGCCGCACCAGGGACCCGTCCTCGGCCGTGACCGCCACGTCGGTGACCGCGGCGCCCGGCGGGGTGTCGACCGGCACCTCCGCCTCCAGATGCCGCGGCGCGAGCGGCGAGCCCGCGTAGGTCCCCGGAGCGCCCAGCACCCCCTGCCCCAGGTGGCCGTCGGCGAGCAGCGCGTCGTGGCCGCGGGCCGAGCCCGGGACGTACGTGCGCAGCCCCCCGCCGCCGCGCAGCAGCGGCAGCACCTGGTCGGCGGCCCGCAGCCGGGCGGAGACCACGGCGCGCCGCTCGGTCTGGTAGCTGTCGAGCAGCGCCTCGTGCGGCCCGTGGTGCCACGCCGAGGCCAGCTTCCAGGCGAGGTTGTCCGCGTCCCGCAGCCCCTCGTCGAGCCCCTGGGTACCGAGCGCGCCGAGCAGGTGCGCGGCGTCCCCGGCGAGGAAGACCCGTCCCGCGCGCCACCGGCGGGCGAGCCGGTGGTGGACCGTGTGGACCCCGGTGTCGAGGAGTTCGTACGGCGGTGTGGGGCCGCCGGTCCAGCCCGAGAGGGTCTCCCTGATGCGGGCGACCAGCACATCGGGGGTGACCAGGTCCTTGCCCGGCGGCAGCAGCCAGTCCAGCCGCCAGACACCGTGCGGGAGCGGTCGCGCGGTGATCTCCCCGGCGGAGGGGCCGGACGTCCGCCACGGCGGGCTCCGGTGGAGCAATGCCTGACCGGGCCAGGGCAGTTCGGTGCGCAGCGCGGCGACGGCGTGCCGTTCGACGGCCGTACGGCCGGGGAAGCGGATGTCCATGAGCTTGCGCACGGTGGAGCGCGGACCGTCGCAGCCGACCAGATGGCTGCCCCGCCACCAGGTGCCCTCGGGCCCGCGCGTGTGGGCGGTGACGCCGGAGCGCTCCTGCTCGACCGCGTCGAGCCGGCTGTGGGCGACGAGCCGGGCGAGCGGCTGTGCGGCGAGCGCCGCGCGCAGGGAGCCGGTCAGCACGTGCTGGGCGATGTGGAGGGGGGCGGGATCGGCGTCGCCGAACGTGATCTCGCGCGTCAGCTGCTTGCGCCGCATCGACCGCCATCCGGACCAGCGGATTCCCGCCTCCTCGAGCCGGACCCCGGTCAGCCGGGACATCAGCGCGGCGGTGTCCTCGCGCAGTACGACGGTGCGCGCGAGGCGTGGTTCGTCCGTGCCCGGCCCCTCGTCGAGGACGACGGACGGCACCTCGTGGCGCGCCAGTGCCAGGGCGAGCGTGAGCCCGACGGGCCCTGCCCCGACGATGATCACCGGGTCCATGACGTGCCGCCCCCTGCCCGCGGCGGAGTCCCGTGGGACGGGTGTGAACAGGAGGTTTGAGCAGGGTGCACGATCACAGAACGTATGCAACCCATTGCCGGTGACCGCGTCAAGCGATGAGGGGCAGTGGCGATCTTGCCACTGCCCCTCGGGTTGTTCCAACCCGGTCGGTCGACGGACGTCGCGGGGTGCCGTACCGGTGGACGGATGTGACGCCGGGGGCCGCCGTGCCGGTGGACGGGCCGTCAGACCGCCTGGGCCGTTCCGGCCGGTGCGGAGACCGTGGTGCCGACCTCACCGGCGTTGAGCTCGTCGGCCTCCTCGGCTCCGATCACCGTGCCCGTGCCCCGCTTGCTGCGGCGCAGCCGGCCTTCCAGCCAGTGCGCGAAGCTGGTGAGCGCGAAGTTCACCACGATGTAGACGGCGCCCACGACGATGAAGCTGGGCACCACGTTGGCGTAGTTGGCCGCCAGGGTGCTGCGCGAGTTGAGCAGCTCGGTGTACCCGATCATCACACCGCCCAGGGCGGTGTCCTTCACGATGACCACGAGCTGGCTGACGATCGCGGGCAGCATCACCGCCACGGCCTGGGGGAGCAGGATGCCGGCCATCGTCTGGCCCTTGCGCAGCCCGATGGCGTACGCCGCCTCCGTCTGCCCCCGGGGAAGGGCCAGGATGCCCGCCCGGACGATCTCGGCGAGCACCGAGGCGTTGTAGAGCACCAGGCCGGTGACGACCGCGTACAGGGGCCGCTCCTCGCTGCCGACGCCCGTGGAGCGCGAGTAGAACTCGTTGGCGAACAGCATCAGCAGCAGTACCGGGATCGCCCGGAAGAACTCGACGATCCAGCCGGCCGGCAGGCGTACCCAGCGGTGGTCGGACAGCCGCGCGATGCCGAACACGGCGCCGAGCGGCAGCGCGATCACCATGGAGAGCGCGGCGGCCTCGAGTGTCTTGCCTAGCCCGGGCAGCAGATACGTCGTCCACGCGTCGGCGGTGGTGAACGGCTGCCACAGGGTCCACTTGAGCTGGCCCTTGTCGTCCATCGTCCGCCACGCCCACCACAGGACCAGGGCGAGCAGGACGAAGAAGACGACCGCGAAGACGATGTTGCGCCGCCGGGCGTTCGGGCCGGGAGTGTCGTAGAGGACGGAACTCATCGCTTCACCGCCAGTCGTTTGCCGAGCCAGCCGAGGAGCAGGCCGGTGGGCAGGGTCAGGACCACGAACCCGAGGGCGAAGACCGCGCCGACCGCCACGGTCTGGGCCTCGTTCTCGATCATTTCCTTCATCAGGGTGGCGGCCTCGGCCACGCCGATGGCGGCCGCCACGGTGGTGTTCTTGGTCAGGGCGATCAGTACGTTGGCCAGGGGGCCGATCACCGCGCGGAACGCCTGCGGCAGGACGACGAACCACAGCACCTGGAAGAAGTTCAGCCCGATCGCGCGGGCGGCCTCGGCCTGCCCGACCGGCACGGTGTTGATGCCGGACCGCAGCGCCTCGCAGACGAACGCCGCGGTGTAGGCGGCGAAGCCGAGCACCGCCAGCCGGAAGCCCTGGACGCCGAAGTCGGACGCGCCCATGGTCACACCGAAGATGTCGGCGAGCCCGAGCGAGGTGAAGACGATGATGACCGTCAGAGGGATGTTCCGGACGATGTTCACGTAGGCGGTGCCGAACCCGCGCATCAGAGGGACCGGACTGACCCGCATGGCGGCCAGCACGGTGCCCCAGACCAGGGAACCCAGGGCGGACAGGGCGGTGAGCTTCACCGTCATCCAGAACGCCCCGATGACGTCATAACCTTGAAGAAAGTCGAACACGATCTCCCGCGCTTCCGCGTGTGCCGGGGGGTGGCGCGCCGGTGTGCGGCCCGTGACCGCGGCCGGTCCACCGCAGCCCGGTCGACCGCGGCGCGCCACCCCAGGGGGTGTCCTACTTGACGATGTTGCCGATCTGCGGGGCCGGCTCGTTCTTGTACTCCGCCGGGCCGAAGTCGGCGTCCACGGCCTTCTGCCAGGAGCCGTCCGACACCATCTTCTTCAGCGCGTCGTTGATCTTGGTGACGGTCGCGGAGTCCCCCTTCTTCACACCGATGCCGTAGTTCTCGTTGCTCAGCTTCAGACCCGCCAGCTTGAACTGGCCCTTGTACTTGTCCTGTGCCGCGAAGCCCGCGAGGATCGAGTCGTCGGTGGTCACCGCGTCCACGGCACCGCTCTGCAGGCCGGCGATGCACTCCGAGTAGCCCGCCAGTTCGCGCAGGTTGGCCTTCGGGGCGATGGTCTTCTGCACGTTCTGCGCCGAGGTCGAACCCGTCACGGAACACAGCTTCTTGCCGTTGAGATCCGTGCCCTTGGCGATGGCGGAGTCCTTCTTCACCAGCAGGTCCTGGTGGGCCAGCAGATACGGGCCGGCGAAGTCGACCTTCTGCTTGCGCTCGTCGGTGATCGAGTAGGTGGCCGCGATGAACTTCACGTCGCCGCGCTGCAGCGCGTTCTCACGGTCGGCGCTCTTGGTCTCCACCCACTCGATCTGGTCGGCCTTGTACCCGAGCGCCGCGGCCACGTACGTCGCCACGTCCACGTCGAAGCCGGAGTAGGAGCCGTCAGGCTGCTTGAGGCCGAGACCGGGCTGGTCGAACTTGATACCGACCTTGATCTTCTTGCCGCCGCCGCTGCCGGAGGAGGAGCCGCTGTCGTCGCTGGAGCCGCAGGCGGTGGCCGTGACGGCGAGCGCGAGTACGAGGGCCGAGGCCGCGGTGACCTTGCGGAGCTTCATGGAGCACTTCCTTCGTGTGATGAACGGGTACAGACCCTCACGCGCACGTGGGGCAGGAACGAGTGCATGACCGGCCGCCTGCGGGGGCGGGGCCGGGGCCGGGTGGACGACCGGCTGTCAGTGGTGCGGCCGTCAGTGGTGCGGAAGTCGGTGGTGCGGAAGTCGGTGGGTGACCGGACGTCAGTGGTGCAGGATCTTGGACAGGAAGTCCTTGGCCCGGTCGCTGCGCGGATTGCTGAAGAACTGTTCCGGGGTGGCCTCTTCGACGATCCGGCCGTCCGCCATGAACACGACGCGGTTCGCGGCGGACCGGGCGAAGCCCATCTCATGGGTGACGACGATCATCGTCATGCCGTCCCGGGCGAGCTGACGCATGACCTCCAGGACCTCGTTGATCATCTCCGGGTCGAGCGCCGACGTCGGCTCGTCGAAGAGCATGACCTTCGGGTCCATGGCCAGGGCCCGGGCGATGGCGACGCGCTGCTGCTGACCACCGGACAGCTGCGCGGGGTACTTGTCGGCCTGCGTGCCCACGCCCACCCGGTCCAGCAGGGCCCGGGCCTTGTCCTCCGCGGCCTTCTTGCCGGCCTTGCGGACCTTGATCTGACCCAGCATCACGTTCTCGAGCACCGTCTTGTGCGCGAAAAGGTTGAACGACTGGAAGACCATGCCGACGTCCGCCCGCAGCCGGGCGAGCGCACGGCCCTCCTGCGGCAGCGGGAGCCCGTCGATGGTGATCGTGCCCGAGTCGATCGTCTCCAGACGGTTGATCGTGCGGCACAGCGTCGACTTGCCGGACCCGGAGGGCCCGATGACCACGACGACCTCACCGCGGTCGATCGTCAGGTCGATGTCCTGGAGCACATGCAGCGCGCCGAAGTGCTTGTTGATGCTCTTCAGGACGACCAACTCGCCGGTCGCGACCGCGTCTTGCTTGGCAACCGATACTTCGGTCATTGCTTTTGGGCTCCGTCCTCCTCGGTTGCGGAGGACAGTAGGTGAGCGTGATGACCTGCGTCATTACATCTGAGGGAGATCTGAGCATCACGACACGGCATCGAACGGATACACTGTGTGATCATCGCCGTGGCGCGTTTCGGCCGGGTTACGGAACATGAATGCCGCCGGAACCCTCTTGACGCCGCCGCCGTCCATCAGCGTGACTGCCATCGTGCAGGTACGCGTGTCTGCGTTCTACTCATCGAAACCGTACGAACGTTGAACCGGAGGGGGCCGGGATGAGACTTCTCCTCGTCGAGGACGACAACCACGTCGCCGCCGCTCTGTCCGCGATCCTGCGGCGGCACGGTTTCGACGTCACGCACGCCCGCAGCGGCGAGGAGGCACTCAGGGCACTCGTCCCGGAAGGCCCCGGCTTCGGCGTCGTACTCCTGGACCTCGGCCTCCCCGACCAGGACGGCTACGAGGTGTGCGGCAAGATCCGCAAGCGCACCGCCACCCCGGTCATCATGGTGACCGCCCGCGCCGACGTGCGCTCCCGCATCCACGGCCTCCATCTCGGAGCCGACGACTACGTGGTGAAGCCCTACGACACCGGCGAACTCCTCGCCCGGATCCACGCCGTCAGCAGGCGTACCGTCCACGAGGACGGGTCGGGCGGCGGCGACAGCGCGCTGCGCCTCGGCGCCGTGCTCATCGAACTGCCCAACCGCCAGGTCAGCGTGCACGGTTCGGTCGTCCAGCTCACCCGCAAGGAGTTCGACCTCCTGGCGCTGCTCGCCCAGCGTCCCGGCGTCGTCTTCCGCCGGGAGCAGATCATCAGCGAGGTGTGGCGCACCAGTTGGGAGGGCACCGGGCGCACCCTGGAGGTGCATGTGGCCTCCCTGCGGGCCAAGTTGCGCATGCCGGCGCTGATCGAGACCGTGCGAGGCGTCGGTTACCGGCTCGTCGCCCCGGCCGCGTAGCGTGGACGGGTGCGCACCCGGCTTCTCCCTCTGCTCATCGTCCTGATGGCGGCCGTCCTGCTCGCGCTCGGCTTCCCGCTCGCCGTCAGCCTCGCCTCGGCGCAGCAGCAGAAGGTGGTCGTCGACCGCATCGACGATACGGCGCGTTTCGCCGCGCTCGCCCAGTTCGTCACCGACGCCTGCGGCACCGGCCGGCCTCCCGGGGACAGCCGCCTGGAGACCCTCAGCAGCGAACTCGGCAGCTACGACGACGTCTACGGCATCCGGGCCGGTGTGTTCTGCCGTACCGGCACCCCCATGGCGCAGGCGCCGTCGGCCTGGCTGCTGCCCCGCGGGGGCGAGGTGCGCGACGCGTTCGCCGAGGCGCTGCTCAGCCGCCGCAGCCACGACCCGCGGCAGGTGTGGCCGTGGCAGCGGACCCGTCTCGTCGTCGCCTCGCCGGTCATCCGGGACGGCGACGTCGTGGCGGTCGTCGTCACCGACTCGCCGACCGGGCCGATGCGTTCGCGGATCCTGCACGGCTGGCTGCTCATCGGCGCGGGGGAGTTCGCCGCGATGCTCCTCGCGGTGGGCGCCGCGCTGCGGCTGACCGGCTGGGTGCTCAAGCCGGTGCGTGTCCTGGACGCCACCACGCACGACATCGCCACCGGCCGGCTGAAGTCCCGGGTCGCCGTGGCGAGCGGGCCTCCGGAACTACGGCGCCTGGCACGGTCGTTCAACGAGATGGCGGGCAACGTCGAGGATGTCCTGGAACAGCAGCGGGCCTTCGTCGCCGACGCGTCGCACCAGTTGCGCAACCCGCTCGCCGCGCTGCTGCTGCGGATCGAACTGCTCGCCCTGGAACTGCCCGAGGGCAACGAGGAGATCGCCTCGGTGCGCACCGAGGGCAAGCGCCTGGCGCAGGTCCTGGACGATCTGCTCGACCTGGCGCTCGCCGAGCACACCGAGGCGGACCTCAGGGTGACCGACATCGGCGCGCTGGCCGCGGAACGCGTCGCGGCGTGGTCACCGGTCGCCGACGCGAAGGGCGTACGGCTCGTGGGGAAGTGCCCGCCCACCACGGCCTGGGCCGACCCCGTCACCCTGTCCAGCGCCCTGGACGCGGTGATCGACAACGCGGTGAAGTTCGCGCCGCAGGACGGTCGCGTGGAGGTCTTGGTGGCCGCCGAGGGCGCGGTGTCCACGGTGGTCGTCACCGACACCGGGCCCGGCCTCACCGAGGAGGAACTCGCGCGCGTGGGCGACCGGTTCTGGCGCAGCGGCCGCCATCAGAACGTCAAGGGTTCCGGCCTGGGTCTGTCCATCTCCCGGACCCTGCTGGCGGCGGGCGGAAGTTCGATCGTATACGGACGTCATGAGCCGCACGGGCTGAAAGTCACGGTGCGGGTGCCGCGGAACGGGACCTGAGGACGGACGCCTTCACGGCTTCACCGAGCGGTAGTAGCGCCGGGCGCCCTCGTGGAGGGTCAGCGGGTCGGTGTAGATGGCGGTGCGCAGATCGACCAGCTGCGCGGAGTGGACGCGTTCGCCGATGCCGTCGCGGCTCTTGATGACGGTACGGGTCACCCATTCGGTGAGCCGGGGATCCATGTCGGCGCGCGTCATCAGCAGGTTGGAGACGGCGATGGTGGCCACGGTCCGGCCGTTCTGGACACGGGGGTAGGCCGATTCGGGCATGGTGGCGGCGCGGTAGTAGCGGGTGGCGTCGCTCGCCGAGTGGAGCCTGGCGACCAGGGCCGCGCTGATCGGCACGAACCGGAAGGCGAACTTCCCGGCCAGCTCCTGCAGTCCGCCGGTCGGCAGACCGCCCGACCAGAAGAACGCGTCGATCTTCCCGGTCCGCAGCCGGTCCGGACCGGTGTCGATGCCGTCGGCCTCCGGCACGATGTCCGTGGCGGGATCGACACCGGCCGCGTCCAGGACCCGGTTCGCGATCAGCCGTACGCCCGAGTCGGCCGGCCCGATCGCCACCCGCCTGCCGCGCAGGTCCGCGATCGAGCGGACGGGGGAGCCGCGCGGCACGATCACCTGGACGTAGTCGTCGTAGAGACGGGCGACACCGCGCAGCCGGGCGGCGCCGGGCCCGTGGCCGAGCTCGTACGTCTCCACCGCGTCGGCGGCGGCGATGGTGAAGTCGGCCTTGCCGGCCGCCACGCGCGCGACGTTCTCCTGCGAACCGTCGCTGGTCTCCAGCTTCACCGTCAACCCCGGCATGTCCCTGCCGAGTTCGGTGCGCAGCAGTTCGCCGTACTCCTGGTAGACGCCGCGCTGTGTGCCCGTGCTGAAGGTGATCGTCCCGCCCGGCGGCCCCTCGCGCAGGGGCAGCAGCCACCACAGCAGCAGCCCGAGGACGACGAGGGCGGCGGCCGCGGACCACAGGACACGGCGCCTGCCGGGGCGCGGGGACAGGCCGGGCGACAGCAGCGACATGCGCGCGATCCTGCCAGCCCGGCCGCGGTGGTGACCAGGGCGGGCGGGGCGCCAGGAGGCCGCACGGTACGGGGCGGGCCGCGCCGGGGCCGCGTGGGCTGCCGGGCCACAGGGGCCGCCGGGGCCGCGGGGGCGGCTGAGGCCGGGACGGGGCCGCACCGGGTTCCTCGGGCCGCCGGGGCGCCCGCTCTGCCGCCCGGATCGCCGGTGGCGGTCGGTACAGTCGCCGCATGAGCACATCGCCCGCCGAACTGGTCCGTGCGTTCCACCTGGCCTTCGGTCTGGACGCCCGGGAGACCCCCACCGAGGTCCCGCCCGCCCTCGCGGCGCACCGCGGCGAACTCCTCGCGGAGGAGGCCGCGGAGGTGGCCGAGGTGTCGGTCGGCGCCCCGCTCGACAGACTCGCCCACGAACTGGCCGACGTGGTCTACGTCGCGTACGGCACGGCCCTGGTCCACGGCATCGACCTGGACGCGGTGATCGCCGAGATCCACCGCTCCAACATGACCAAGCTGGGTCCCGGCGGCCAGGTCGCCCGCCGGGCCGACGGCAAGGTGCTCAAGGGCGAGCACTACGAGGCCCCGGACGTGGGGGCGGTGCTGCGCGGCCAGGGGTGGACACCCGGCGAGGCCCGCGATCCGGCCTGAACCCCGGCTGAATCCCGGGGCGGGGGCTCCCCGGTGACCACCTACCCTTGAGGCATGACCAGCAGCAGCGACCGGAGCCTCGCAGTGGACGTCCCCGCACCCAAGAGCTACGAGATCCGCACCTACGGGTGTCAGATGAACGTCCATGATTCCGAGCGTCTGTCCGGGCTGCTGGAGGAGGCCGGGTACGTGCGGGCTCCGGAGGGGGCCGACGGCGACGCCGATGTCGTCGTCTTCAACACCTGCGCCGTGCGGGAGAACGCCGACAACCGGCTCTACGGCAACCTCGGCCGGCTCGCGCCCAGGAAGGCGGCCCGGCCCGGGATGCAGATCGCGGTCGGCGGCTGTCTCGCGCAGAAGGACCGCGACACCATCGTGAAGAAGGCGCCCTGGGTGGACGTCGTCTTCGGCACGCACAACATCGGCAGGCTGCCCGTGCTGCTGGAGCGTGCCCGCGTCCGGGAGGAGGCGCAGGTCGAGATCGCCGAGTCCCTCGAGGCGTTCCCCTCCACCCTGCCCACCCGGCGCGAGAGCGCCTACGCGGCCTGGGTGTCGATCTCCGTCGGCTGCAACAACACCTGCACCTTCTGCATCGTCCCGGCCCTGCGCGGCAAGGAGAAGGACCGCCGCACCGGCGACATCCTCGCCGAGATCGAGGCCCTGGTGGCCGAAGGCGTCAGCGAGATCACCCTGCTCGGGCAGAACGTCAACGCCTACGGCTCCGACATCGGCGACCGCGAGGCGTTCGGCAAGCTGCTGCGGGCCTGCGGCACCGTCGACGGCCTCGAGCGGGTCCGTTTCACCTCCCCGCACCCGCGCGACTTCACCGACGACGTCATCGCCGCCATGGCCGAGACGCCGAACGTCATGCCGCAGCTCCACATGCCGCTCCAGTCCGGCTCGGACACCGTTCTCAGGGCGATGCGCCGCTCCTACCGCCAGGAGCGCTACCTCGGGATCATCGAGAAGGTCCGCGCCGCCATCCCGCACGCCGCGATCACCACCGACATCATCGTGGGCTTCCCCGGCGAGACCGAGGAGGACTTCGAGCAGACGATGCACACGGTGCGTGAGGCGCGTTTCGCCCAGGCGTTCACCTTCCAGTACTCCAAGCGGCCCGGCACCCCCGCCGCCACCATGGAGGACCAGATCCCCAAGGAGGTCGTCCAGGCGCGCTACGAGCGCCTCGTCGCCCTCCAGGAGGAGATCTCCTGGGAGGAGAACAAGAAGCAGGTCGGGCGCACCCTGGAGCTGATGGTCGCCGAGGGCGAGGGCCGCAAGGACGGTGCCACCCGGCGGCTGTCCGGGCGCGCCCCCGACAACCGTCTCGTGCACTTCACCAAGCCCGGACAGGACGTGCGCCCCGGCGACGTCGTCACCGTCGAGATCACCTACGCCGCCCCGCACCACCTCCTCGCCGAGGGTGCCGTCCTCGGTGTGCGCCGCACCCGCGCGGGCGACGCCTGGGAGAAGCGCAACGCCGACGACGCGGCCAAGCCCGCCGGGGTCATGCTCGGTCTGCCGACGATCGGCGCACCGGCCCCCCTGCCGGTCGCCTCGGGCAGCGGCTGCGGCTGCGACTGACCCGGCGGCAGGCCCGGGCTGCGGACACCCGGCGGACGCCGACAGGGCTGCGGACGCCGGTGGAGCCGCGGGAAGGCTCCGGCGGGGTCCGGGCGCCCGATGGCCCCGGTCCCGCCCCTGACTGACGCGCGGCCGCCCTGCGGCGTTACCCTGCCGATCATGCTGGTCGCCGCTGCCGTCTGCCCCTGCCCGCCGCTGCTCGTGCCCGAGGTCGCCGCCGGTGCCGCGCCCGAACTGGACGCCGCGCGTGACGCGTGCGCGGACGCGCTGGGCGTGCTCGCCGCGGCGAGGCCCGACCGGCTCGTGGTCGTCGGCCCCGTCGCCGGGCCCGCCGGCGTGAGCGGGCACGGGGCGTACCCGCAGGGCGCCCGTGGTTCCTTCCGCGGCTTCGGTGTCGGTCTCGACGTACGGCTGGGGCACGCCGAGGACGACGGGGACGGACCCCGGCTGCCCGCCTCCCTGGCCGTCGCCGCGTGGCTGCTGGAGCGCGCCGGCTGGGCCGACGCGCCGATCGAGGGCCGGGCGGTCGGGGAGGGACTCGCGCCCGCCGCGTGCGCGGCGGTGGGGCGTGAGACCGGGGCACTGGCCGGGCGGGTCGCCCTGCTCGTGATGGGCGACGGGAGCGCCTGCCGGACCCTGAAGGCGCCCGGCTATCTGGACGAGCGGGCCGCGCCCTTCGACGCCGCGGTGGCGAGGGCGCTGGCGACGGCCGACACGGCCGCCCTGACGGCCCTGGACGCCCCGTCGGCGTCCGCGCTCAAGGTCTCCGGGCGGGCGCCCTGGCAGGTCCTCGCGGGCGCGGCCGAGGACGCGGACCTCACGGGCTCGCTGCTCTACGAGGACGCGCCCTACGGGGTCGGATACATGGTCGCGGTCTGGTCCTGAGCCCGCCCTCCCCGCCCCGAGCGCGTGCTGCCCCGGCCGCCACCCCGGGCCTCACCGGCCCCCGGTGACGGCCCACGGGCCCTGCCGTCGGGTTCTGACGGGGCGCCTGTCCTGCGGTCTGCCCGGCTGGGAGCGGCTGGGAGCGGTCAGGAGCGGTTCACGAGCGGGGCGGCGACCCCTCCGGTCCCGTCCCGTCGGAGCGGCCGGTCCCGGCGCCGCCCCGCTGCGCGAGGCGGTCCATGGCGTCCTTGGCCCTGCCGGTACCCGCCCGGATCCTGCCGCTGTACCTGTGCCCGGTCCGGTCGTCGACGGCCTTCGCGGCTCTGTCGAGGCCGTGCCCGACCGTCCCGCCGTGGTGCTGCGCGAGGTCCGACACCTTGTCCCTGGCCGGACCGAGCCTGCCCTTCAGACTGTCCAGAAGACCCATGGTCCACCTTCCCCCGGCTCGCACGAGCCGGCTCCGGCGGCACGGGCGGGAACATACACGCCCATGTCGGTCTTCCACGCTACCCGCGCGGACGCGTCCCCGCGTCGCCCGAACGGCTGACCGCATAACTCGTTCGAGGAGGGGGCCGGAGGTTTGGGAGACTGTGAAAGTGAGCATCGCAGCCCCCGCCCCCCGAGTCATCGCCGTCGTCGGCCCCACCGCCGCAGGAAAGTCGGACCTGGGCGTCTTCCTCGCCCAGCAGCTCGGCGGGGAGGTCGTCAACGCCGACTCCATGCAGCTGTACCGGGGGATGGACGTCGGCACGGCGAAGCTGACACCGGACGAACGCGGCGGCATCCCGCACCACCTCCTCGACATCTGGGACGTGACCGTCACGGCCTCCGTCGCCGAGTACCAGCGCCTCGCGCGCGGACGCATCGACGCCCTCCTCGCCGACGGCCGCTGGCCCGTCCTCGTCGGCGGCTCCGGCCTCTACGTCCGCGGCGCCGTCGACCACCTCGAGTTCCCCGGCACCGACCCCGGTGTGCGGGCCCGTCTGGAGGAGGAACTCCAGCTGCGCGGTTCGGGCGCGTTGCACGCCCGCCTGGCCGCCGCCGACCCGGAGGCGGCGCGCGCCATCCTGCCGAGCAACGGGCGCCGTATCGTGCGCGCCCTCGAGGTGATCGAGATCACCGGCAAGCCCTTCACCGCCAACCTCCCCGGCCACGACTCCGTCTACGACACCCTCCAGATCGGTGTCGACGTGGCGCGCCCCGAGCTGGACGCCCGCATCGCGCGCCGTGTCGACCGAATGTGGGACGCCGGGCTGGTCGACGAGGTACGCGCGCTGGAGGCGCGGGGACTGCGCGAGGGGCGCACGGCGTCGCGCGCGCTGGGCTACCAGCAGGTGCTCGCCGCGCTCGCCGGTGAGTGCACCGACGACGAGGCGCGCGCGGAGACCGTGCGGGCCACCAAACGCTTCGCGCGCCGCCAGGATTCATGGTTCAGGCGCGACCCGCGGGTGCACTGGTTGAGTGGGGCCGCGGTCGACCGCACGGAACTTCCGCAGCTCGCGCTGGCATTGGTCGAACGACCGGTCACAGCCTGATCACGTGATGGCATCGGGATGCTCCGGCCGCCATCGCGGCCTCCGGCACCGTGCCATCATCGACCTTCGATCGACCGAGTTGAGTCCTAGTTGGGAGGGCGCGTGGCGATGGAGGCCGGCCCTCGCGACACCGCACAAGGCACCGAGAACGTCACCACCGATCCCGGTGGTCCGGACCCGGACGAGGACCGTCTGAGCTCCGACGGCCCCGACGAGACCGAGGGCGGTGTGACCGCCGACGGCCCGGACCCGGACGACGAGCTGTTCACCGGCCCGGAGGTCGAGGTCGAGCTGCGCCCGCAGCGCCGGCTGCGTCTGTGGCAGCTCGCGCCCATCGTCGGGCTGGCCGCGGTCGGCTCGCTGATGTTCGCCTTCCCGCTGGCCTTCGACTTCGGTGACAGCGGCGCCGTGATCGCCATGCTGGGGCTGCTGATCTGCTCCTGTGCGGCCGGCTGGGGGATGACGGCCGCACTCCGTGTCGGCCACACCTGGCCCGGTTTCCCGCCGCGCGGTTCCGGCCGCCGCCCCGACTGGCGTGTCGTGCTCGGCTACGTGGTCGTGGTCGCCGTCGTCGTGGTCCTCGCCGTGTGGCGCGTGGCCCGGCTGCGCTGACGGCCGTACCGCGCGCGGGCCGCCCCCGGACGTCCAGGGCGCGCGGGGCGCACGGAGGCGGCCTCCGCGGCCCGCACGGCACTGCCGGGGCCGCACCGTACGATCGAGGAATGAGCACGCGGATCGCCTTCCTCAAGGGACACGGGACCGAGAACGACTTCGTGATCGTCCCGGACCCCGAGAACGCCATCGACCTGTCCCCGGCCGCCGTGGCCGCCCTGTGCGACCGCCGGGCCGGCATCGGAGGGGACGGCGTGCTCCACGTCGTGCGTTCCGCGGCGCATCCGGACGCCGCGGGCATGGCGGCCGAGGCCGAGTGGTTCATGGACTACCGCAACGGTGACGGCTCCGTCGCGGAGATGTGCGGCAACGGCGTGCGGGTGTTCGCCCGCTACCTCCAGCACGCCGGGTACGCCACCGAGGGCGACCTCGCCGTGGCCACGCGCGGCGGGGTGAAGGCCGTGCACATCGCCAAGGACGGCGACATCACCGTCCGGATGGGCAGGGCGCGGCTGCCCGGAGGGGACGTCACGGTGAGCGTCGGCGGGCGCAGCTGGCCCGCGCGGAACGTCGACATGGGCAACCCCCACGCGGTGGCCTTCGTCGACGACCTCGCGCACGCCGGTGATCTGCTCTCCCCGCCGCCCTTCAGCCCGGCCACCGCCTATCCGGACGGGGTGAACGTGGAGTTCGTCGTCGACCGGGGCCCGCGGCACGTCGCCCTGCGGGTGCACGAGCGCGGCGCCGGTGAGACCCGCTCGTGCGGCACCGGCGCGTGCGCCGTCGCCGTCGCCGCGGCGCGCCGGGACGGGGCCGACCCGGCCGGGACCGGCACCCCGGTGACGTACACCGTGGACGTCCCCGGCGGACGCCTCGTGATCACCGAGCTGCCCGACGGCGAGATCGAGATGACCGGCCCCGCGGTGCTGGTCGCCGAGGGCACGGTCGATCGCGACCTGCTCGCCGGGGCCGTCGGCTGACCGCTCTTGGGGGACGGCCGCCCGGTCCGAGTGGGCCGGATCACACGTGTCGCCGGTCCGCCGGTCCCGGCCCGCCCGCTCGCCGGGACCCGGTGCCACGACTCACCGCAGGTCAGGCGGCGGCAACCGTAAACCTTGAAAACGTCGCTCGTAAGGGTGATCCGTTTCACGCTCGGCGGGAGGCGGTAAATCCGGCGTGCCGGGCTCGGTAGCATCAAGCACCGGCCCGGACGGGGGATCCGTCGCCATCCCCTGAGCCGCGTCCGCCATGGGGCACCCCGTCCGCCGGTCGACGCAGCCGGAGGTGCCCATGAGTGCGGAGGCCACGAATCCTGCGAGCCCAGGTCCTGTGACGGCCACAGCCGCCGCGGAGCCGCCCGCGGCGCCACGCAGGAGGACCCGTCCCCGGATCGACCTGCGCCGGCTGGGCCGGGCCGCGCTGCTCGGCACCACCTCCCGTGACCGGCTGCCCGACGCGATCGGCCATGTCGCCGACGCCCACCGCGCCCACCACCCCGACGCCGACCTCGAGCCGCTGCGGCACGCCTATGTGCTGGCCGAGTCCTCGCACCGCGGCCAGATGCGCAAGAGCGGCGAGCCGTACATCACGCACCCGCTCGCCGTCACCCTCATCCTCGCCGAACTCGGCGCGGAGACGACGACGTTGACGGCCGCGCTGCTGCACGACACCGTCGAGGACACGGACGTGACGCTCGATCAGGTGGGTGAACAGTTCGGTGAGGAGGTGCGCTACCTCGTCGACGGCGTCACCAAACTGGAGAAGGTCGACTACGGCGCGGCGGCCGAGCCCGAGACCTTCCGCAAGATGCTCGTCGCCACCGGCGACGACGTCCGCGTGATGTCGATCAAACTCGCCGACCGGCTGCACAACATGCGCACCCTCGGCGTGATGCGCCCCGAGAAACAGGCCCGCATCGCCAAGGTCACCCGTGACGTCCTCATCCCGCTCGCCGAGCGCCTCGGCGTCCAGGCGCTCAAGACCGAGCTGGAGGACCTGGTCTTCGCGATCCTCCACCCCGAGGAGCACGCGCGCACCCGCGAGATGATCGCCGGCAACGCGGCCCGCCCGGACGACCCGCTGGCCGAGACCACCGAAGAGGTCCGCGCGGTCCTGCGCGACGCGAACATCCCCGCCGAAGTCCTGATCCGCCCCCGGCACTTCGTGTCCGTGCACCGTGTCGCGCGCAAACGCGGGCAGCTGCGCGGCGCCGACTTCGGACGCCTGCTGGTGCTGGTCAACGAGGACGCGGACTGCTACGCCGTCCTCGGCGAACTGCACACCTGCATGACGCCGGTCGTCTCGGAGTTCAAGGACTTCATCGCCGTACCCAAGTTCAACCTGTACCAGTCCCTGCACACGGCGGTCGCCCGCGCCGACGGCCAGGTCGTCGAAGTCCTCATCCGCACCCACCAGATGCACCAGGTCGCCGAGGCCGGGGTCGTCGCTCTCGGCAACCCCTACACCCCCCATCCCGGGGAGCAGCCCGGACCGTCCGCACCGTCCGGACCGGCCGCGCGTCCCGAAGCCACCGACGACCCCACGGCGGCCGACGGCGAGCGTGCCGACCCCACCCGCCCGGGCTGGCTCTCCCGCCTCCTCGAATGGCAGCGCGGCGCGCCCGACCCCGACACCTTCTGGTCCACGCTCCGCGAGGACCTCGCCCAGGACCGCGAGATCGCCGTCTTCCGGCCCGACGGCGGCGCACTCACCCTGCCCGAGGGCTCCACCTGTGTGGACGCCGCCTACGCGCAGTACGGCGAGGACGCGCACGCCTGCATCGGCGCGAGCGTCAACGGCCGCCTGGCGACCCTCAGCACCGTCCTGAAGGACGGCGACACCGTGCAGCTCCTCATGGGCCAGGACCCGGCCTCCGAGCCGTCCAGGGAGTGGCTGGAGCACGCGCACACCCCGGCCGCGCGGATCGCCATCCAGCGCTGGCTCGCGGCCCATCCCACGGACGGCGACGGCAAGGACGGCGAAGACGCCAAGGACGGCGACCGGGCCGCAGGCGGCGACGGGCCCGGGGAGAGACCCGGCAGGCGCGGAAGAGCCGGTGCCGGAGCACGGACCGGGCGTTCCGCGCCGGCGGGCACGGGCCGCCCGGACTCCGGTCCGGCCGCGGCCGACCGCCCCGGCGCGGCGTCCGGCGCCACCGTCACCGCGACCATCGGCGCCGCCGTGGACCGGGCCGGCGCGACCGTACGCCTCGCCGGCTGCTGCACGCCCGTACCGCCCGACGAGGTCACCGGGTTCGCCGTGCGCGGGGGAGTGGTGACCGTGCACCGGGTGGAGTGTCCCGTGGTCGCGCGGATGAAGAGCGGGGGCCGCCCCGAGGTCGGTGTCCGCTGGGGCGACACCACCGAGTGCCGGGTCACGCTGATTGCCGAATCGTTCGGCCGCCCCGGACTGCTCGCCGACCTGACCGAGGTGATCGCCATGGAGGGCGTCGCCATCGTCTCGGCGACCGTGGGGGCGCCCAACCAGCAGCAGGTGCGGCACACCTACACCCTCCAGCTGCCCGACGCGGCCCACCTCCCGGCCCTGATGCGCGCCATGCGCGGCGTGCCCGGCGTGTACGACGTGAGCCGCGCCCGCCCGCAGACGGCGGGCGCCTGAGCCGCACCCGGCATCTCCTCGCGTCCCCGGATCCCCCGTCGGAGTGGGCCGGTCGCGCGCCGCCGCGGCACCGCACGCGCGCACTGGTAGCGGTGGTCCATGCCGCTGACCCCCCGATCCAGTCCTCGATCCAGCCCCCGATCCGGTCCTCGATCCGGATTCCGGTCCCGCGCCGGATCGCGTTCCCGTTCCCGGTACTCCCGCCGCTCCCGGCCGGTCCGCCGGTTGCGCGCCGCGCTGCTCGCCCCGGCCGTGGCCGTCTGTCTCCTGGCCGCGAGCGCCCTGCCGGTTCCCGCGGGTGTCGGCGACCGGCTCTACCCGTCGCTGGGCAACCCCGGCTACGACGTGGTGTCGTACGACCTCTCGTTCACGTACTCCGGCAGCAACAGCGAGCCGCTCCAGGCGGTCACGACGATCGACGCCTGGACGACGGCCCGGCTCGACCGGTTCGACCTGGACTTCGCGCACGGCGAGGTGCAGTCGGTCGTGGTCGACGGCAGACCCGCCGCGTTCACCCGTGCGGGCGACGAGCTGGTGGTCACGCCGGAGCGGCCGCTGCCGCAGGGCGGCTGGACGCGGATCACCGTGCGCCACACCAGCGACCCGAGGCCCCCCGAGGGCCGGGACGGCGGCTGGGTGCGGACGGCGGACGGTCTGGTGACCGCCAACCAGGCCGACGCCGCCCACCTGGTGTTCCCGTGCAGCGACCACCCCTCCGACAAGGCGATGTTCACCGTTCACGTGACCGCGCCGGACGGCTACACCGCCGTGGCCAACGGTCTCCCGGCCGGGACCGGGCGGACCGCCGGGGGCACGACATGGACGTACCGGACCCGGCACCCGATGGCCACGGAGCTGGCGCAGATCTCCGTCGGGCACTCGGCGGTGGTCCGCCGCACCGGCCCCCACGGGCTGCCCGTACGCGACGTCGTGCCGACCGCCGACCGTAAGGCGCTCGAGCCGTGGCTCGCCAGGACCCCCGGCCAGATCGCCTGGCTGGAGAGCAAGGTCGGCCCGTATCCCTTCGAGACGTACGGCCTGCTCATGGCGCGGGCCTCCACCGGGTTCGAACTCGAGACGCAGACGCTCTCCCTCTTCGAGGAGGACCTGTTCACCGAGCCCGCCTACCCGGCGTGGGCCGTCGAGGCGGTCATGGTGCACGAGCTGTCCCACCAGTGGTTCGGCGACAGTGTCAGCCCGCGCACCTGGTCCGACGTCTGGCTGAACGAGGGACACGCCACCTGGTACGAGGAGCTCTACGCCGAGGAGAAGGCGCACAAGCCCATGGCGACCAGGATGAAGGCCGCCTACGCCCTCTCCGACGGCTGGCGCGAGGCGGACGGGCCGCCGGCCGCGCCCCGGCCGCCCGCGCCCGGACACAAGATCGGCATCTTCCGGGCCGATGTCTACGACGGCGCCGCCCTCGCCCTCTACGCGCTCCGCGAGGAGATCGGCCGGCCGGCCTTCGAGCTCCTGGAACGCCGCTGGGTGCGCGAGCACGCGGACGGCACGGCGACGACGGCGGACTTCGTACGCCTGGCATCGGCCGTCGCCGGGCGCGACCTGGGAGGTTTCCTCGGGGCGTGGCTCTACGGCGCGAAGACCCCGCCGATGCCCGGCCACCCGGACTGGACCTCCTCGCCGGGCGGCACGTCCTCGCCGGGCAGGACACCGTCCTCCGGTTCCGGCGGGAGCACCCGTGGACGCACCGGTGGACGAACCGGGGACCCGGTCGCGGTGTCCGGGGGATAAGGCCGTGACGGGACGCGCCGCCCCGTGCGACCATCGTCGGGTCGGCGCGCGCAGCGAGGCGGGTGCGGGGAATCTTCCCGGCCGCCCGCGCGTTGCCATGAGTGACGGACCGGCTCCGCCACGAACCGTCACCGCATCCGTGTTCCTCACGACGTAAGGGCCCAATGACCTCCTCTTCTTCCTCTTCCCAGGACACCAGGCGCGCAGCGCACTCCTACCCCGAAGGTCTCCGGGCCGATGCCCTGATGGAAGAGGACGTCGCCTGGAGCCACGAGATCGACGGGGAGCGGGACGGCGACCAGCTCGACCGCTCCGAGCGCGCGGCCCTGCGCCGTGTGATCGGCCTCTCCACCGAACTCGAGGACGTCACCGAGGTCGAGTACCGCCAGCTCCGCCTGGAGCGGGTCGTCCTCGTCGGCGTCTGGACCACGGGAACCGTGCAGGACGCGGAGAACTCCCTGGCCGAGCTCGCCGCCCTCGCGGAGACCGCGGGAGCGCTCGTGCTCGACGGTGTCATCCAGCGCCGTGACAAGCCGGACGCGGCCACCTACATCGGCTCCGGCAAGGCCGAGGAACTGCGCGACGTCGTCATCGAGACGGGCGCGGACACCGTCGTGTGCGACGGTGAACTCAGCCCCGGCCAGCTGATCCACCTCGAGGACGTCGTCAAGGTCAAGGTCATCGACCGTACGGCCCTGATCCTGGACATCTTCGCCCAGCACGCCAAGTCCCGGGAGGGCAAGGCGCAGGTGGCGCTCGCGCAGATGCAGTACATGCTGCCGAGGCTGCGCGGCTGGGGCCAGTCGCTGTCCCGGCAGATGGGCGGCGGCAAGGGCGGCGGCCTCGCCACCCGCGGTCCCGGTGAGACGAAGATCGAGACGGACCGGCGCCGGATCCGCGAGAAGATGGCGAAGATGCGCCGGGAGATCGGGGAGATGAAGACCGGCCGCGAGATCAAGCGTCAGGAGCGCAAGCGCCACAAGGTGCCCTCCGTCGCCATCGCGGGCTACACCAACGCGGGCAAGTCGTCGCTGCTCAACCGCCTCACGGGGGCGGGCGTGCTGGTCGAGAACGCCCTGTTCGCGACCCTGGACCCGACCGTGCGCCGGGCCGAGACCCCGAGCGGGCGGATCTACACGCTGGCGGACACCGTCGGCTTCGTACGCCATCTGCCGCACCACCTGGTCGAGGCGTTCCGCTCCACCATGGAGGAGGTCGGCGACGCCGATCTCATCCTGCACGTGGTGGACGGCTCGCACCCCGTGCCGGAGGAGCAGCTCGCCGCCGTGCGCGAGGTGATCCGCGACGTCGGCGCCACCGGCGTGCCCGAGATCGTCGTGATCAACAAGGCGGACATGGCCGACCCCCTGGTGCTCCAGCGGCTGCTGCGGGTGGAGCAGCGCTCCATCGCGGTCTCGGCGCGCACCGGCCAGGGCATCGACAAGCTGCTCGCCCTGATCGACGACGAACTGCCGCGGCCGTCCGTCGAGATCGAGGCGCTGGTGCCGTACACGCACGGCAAGCTGGTCGCGCGCGCCCACACCGAGGGCGAGGTGATCTCCGAGGAGCACACCGCGGAGGGCACCCTGCTCAAGGTGCGGGTGCACGAGGAACTGGCCGCCGACCTCGCACCGTACGTACCGACCCCGGCCGCCTGACGCATCGCCGGGACGACACCCCGTACAGCCCGAAGGCCCGCTCCCTCCGGGGGGCGGGCCTTCGGCGTGGTGGGCGGGACGGACCGGTGGCGGTCAGCGGCCGCCGTAGGTCTCGCTCATGTTCTGGTAGAGGGCCTCCGCCTCCTTGCCGAGCTGCGGGCCCGCGAGCCAGGTGTTGCCGGCCGGGCCGATCGAGGTGTTCGAGACCAGTTCGGTCCTGCCGTCCACCACCCGGAACCAGCCGCCGCCGGACGAGCCGCCGGTCATGGTGCAGCCGATGCGGTACATCGTCGGCAGCGACGTGCCCAGCGACAGTCGGCCGGGCCGGTCGAGGCACTTGAACATCGTCAGACCGCTGTACGGCGGAGCCGCCGGGTAGCCCCAGGCGCCCATCGAGGACACCTGGGTCGCCGACGGGGCCGAGAAGTCCACGTCGAGCGCGGCGCCGACCGTCTCCTCCAGCGACTTGGAGCCGTGCTCCGGCTTCACGTGCAGAACGGCGTAGTCGTACGGCGCGCCGGCGCCGCCCGACTCCGAGCCGCCCCGGATCCACTCCTTCGACGTCGACGCCCAGTCCGCCCACCAGCTGCCGTACGGGGCGATCTGCGAGCTGCTGGAGTTGTTCAGCTGCGACGCGGACCTGCCGAGGTCGTTGTAGGCAGGGACGAAGGCGATGTTGCGGTACCAGCCGCCGCCCGAACCGGCGTGCACACAGTGACCCGCCGTCCACACCAGGTTGGACCTGCCCGGGTGGTTGACGTCCTTGACGACCGTGCCGGAGCAGACCATCGAGCCCTCGGGGGAGTCGAAGAAGACCTTGCCCACCGGAGCCGCGTGCTCGTGGTAGGGCGTCTTCTCCGCCACCGCCCGCACGGGCTGCGGCTCCGGGTCGCTGACGCCCTGGTCGGCGGCGGCGTCCTTCGTGGTGAGCGTCTTGTCGGCCTCCTTGGCGGACTTCATCCGCTCCGGCTTCCACAGACCCTCGATCACCGGATTGACGAAGTCCTTGGCCTCACTGAGCCACTTGTCCTTGTCCCAGTTCTTCCAGGCGCCGTTCTTCCACTTGCCGGCATCGATCCCGTGCTCCTCGAGCCTGCGGGCGATGTCGCCCGGGAGCGCCGCCTTGCCGTCGCCGCCGCCGGCGGTCGGGGAAGCGGTGGCACCGGACGTGCCACCGGCCTTGCCGTCACCGGAACCGCCGCCGCAGGCGGTCGCGGTGAGCGCCAGGGCGGCGAGGAGACCGGTGGCGGCGAGCACGGTACGGTGCCGGCCGCGCCGCGGTGCGGTGGCCGCCGTGGGCGACCCGGGTATGGAGGACTTCGTGGTGGGACGCATGGTGCGGTGACCCCCGTGTGCGATGGTGGAGTTGATCGTGGAGCCGATGGCGGAACGAGGCGGAACGGGGCGGGAGGGGGATGCCGGCCGGCGGCCGGCGGACGCCGCTACCGGCCGGCGAACTTCTTGCTCACCGACTGGTACACGCCCTTGGCCACGTCACCCAGCCGGGGACCCGCCAGCCAGCCGGAACTCACCGGCCCGATCGAGGTGTTGGACACCAGCACCGGCTTGCCGTCGGAGCCCGTCTCCGTCCAGCCGCCGCCGGACGAGCCGCCGGTCATGGTGCAGCCGATGCGGTACATCGTGGGGTCGGTGTCGTTGAGCGAGAGCCGTCCCGGCTTGTCCTGGCACTGGTACAGCTTCTGCCCGTCGAACGGCGCCGCCGCCGGGTAGCCGCTCGCGGTGATCGCCGACACCTTCGGCACCGCCGGCGCGTCGAAGTTCACCTTCAGGGCCGAACCGACCGTCTCCTCCAGCGACTTGCCGCTGCCGCCCTGTTCCGGCGTCACATGGATGACCGCGTAGTCGTACGGGGCCCCGTCGCCGCCCGTCTCGCCGCCCTGCTCGATCCACTGCTGGGACGTCTGCGCCCAGTCCGCCCACCAGGCGCCGTACGGGGCGACCTCGGCCCTGGGAGCGCCCTGGAGCTGCTGCTCCGTCCTGCCGGAGTCGTTGTACGACGGCACGAAGGCGATGTTGCGGTACCAGCCGCCCTTCTTGCCGGCGTGCACGCAATGACCCGCGGTCCAGATCAGGTTGGACTTGCCCGGGTGAGCCGGGTCCTCGACGACCGTCGCGGAGCAGACCATCGTGCCCTCGGGGGCGTCGAAGAACACCTTGCCGGCGGTGGCGGCGTTGACGTGGTAGGCCGGAGCCACGGCCTGGGCCCTGACCGGCACCGGCGTCGGGTCGGTCACCCCCTGGTCACCCGAGATGTCGTTGGCGACGGCCTTGTCGGGGTCGTTGGCCTCACGCATGCGGTCCGAGTCCCACAGACCCTTGATGATCGGGTTGACGAAGTCGTTGGCCTCGCGCAGCCAGTCGTCCTTGTTCCAGTTCTTCCAGGCGCCGTTCTTCCACTTGTCGATGTCGATCCCGTGCTCTTTGAGCTTGTTCCTGATGTCGTCCGGGATCTTGATCTTGCCGTCACCGGCGCCGTCACCCGTGGCGGCGGTGGCGGATGCCTGGCCGTCCGCCTTCGGGTCGCCCGACTGGCACGCGGTCGCGGTGAGGGCCAGCGCGGAGGCGAGAGCGACGGCCGCCAGCACGGGCGGGGTGCGTCGGGCGCTCCTTCCCCGGCGAGCGGTGGCGGACGGCCGTATGGTTGGCATGGTGGTGACTCCCCCTGCAGTGAAGGATCTGAGCGCCTGATCCGCGATCTCGGCGTGAACCCGGGGGAGTTCATACCGGTCCCACGGATCTCCGGGAACGGCACCTCACACTATGCGCTCGCTGTGGGCGACTTCCCACGGAACGGCAACGGTTCGGCTACAAGGCGCCTGACCTGGCTCGGCGCCCGATCGCCGTACGGCCGCGTACGGCGGGCACCGGACGGGCCGTGCCCCCTGCGAGCGGCCGACGGAAGGACACCTGCCCCATGCCCGCGGTTCCCGCCCAGCCCGACGGAGCCCCTCTCACCGTGTACGAGACGCATCCCTGCCGGGTCCTGCTCGGGCGCGGCGCCCGCGGGAAGGTCCCCGGCGAGGCCGAACGGCTCGGCGCCCGGCGGGTGCTGCTCGTGGAGACCCGCTCCGCCGCGGCCGCCGCCGGTGAACTGGCCGCCGCCCTGGGCGGTGTCCTGGCCGCCCGGTTCGCCGGACCCGTCGTCCACACTCCCGTCGAGGTGACCGACGAGGCCATGCGGACCGTCCGCGCCACCCGGGCGGACCTGGTCGTCGCCCTCGGGGGAGGGGCGGCGATCGGGCTGGGCAAGGCCCTGTCGGCCAGGACCGGGGTGCCCCAGATAGCTGTACCGACCACGTACGCGGGCTCCGAGGCGACCCCCGTCCTGGGCGAGACCGCGGGCGGCCGCAAGACCACCCGCCGCGATCCCTCCCTCGCCCCGGGAACCGTGGTGTACGACCCCGAACTCACGGTCACGATGCCACCGGGACTCACCCTGACGAGCGCCCTCAACGCGCTCGCGCACGCCGTCGAGGCGCTGTGGGCCCCGGACGCCACCGCCGTCACCGACGCGCTGGCGGGCGAGGCCGCGGCACGCATCACGGACGCCCTGCCCCGGGTGCTCGACGACCCCACCGCCCTCCCCGCCCGCGAGGAACTCCAGTCGGCCGCCTGGCTCGCCGGGATCTGCCTCGCGCAGACCCGTATGGGGCTGCACCACCAGCTGGCGCACGCGCTGGGCGGCACGTTCGACCTGCCGCACGCGGAACTGCACGCCCTGCTGCTGCCGCACGTACTGGAGTTCAACCTCCCGGCGGCTCCCCGGGCCGCCGCCCGCCTGACACAGGCCCTGCGGGGCGACCCCGTCGCCGTCGTCGGTGCGCTCGCGCGCCGCCACACCGGCCCCGGACGGCTGCGCGACCTGGGCGTGCCCCGTGACGGCCTGCGCGCCGTCGCGGAGGAGGTCGGCGCCCGCCCCTACCCGAATCCGCGCCCTCCGGCCGCGGACGAGGTGACAGCACTGCTCGAACGCGCCTGGTGACGCGACACGCCCGGGTCCACGAAGAATGCCGAAGACACCCGTGACCTCCGCGCATCCTCCGCAGTTGCGCATGACGGGGCCGGCCGTCCGTGACGGTCCCGTGAAACCTGGGACGGGGGCGGGACCGAGGTGGGGGCTGAGGTGGGTCCGGGCCGGGACGGTGACGGTGATGTGCCGCGACCACGGCGACGCGCTCGGCGCCGGCCACAGCCCCGGGATCGGGGAGACGGCCGCCCCCGAGGCCGTCCTGCCCGCCCGCGTACGAGCCGTCGACGCGGCACCGCGGCGGAACCTGCGGGCGCCGGAACGGCGGGACGCGCAGGACCCGGAGCGCGCAGCACACGGGACGGACGCGCAGGACCCGGGACGTGCGCAGGAGAGCGGCTCGCCCCGGTCTCCACGCCCGCACACGGCCGTACGGCGCCCTGACCGGTGCGCCGAGCCTCCGCAGCCCGTCCCCCGTCCCTTCCGAAAGGAGCACGCCGTGCCGTCCACCGAGGCGGGTGCCGCCGCCGGTCCGGACCGGGCCCCGGCCGACCTGCCCGCAGCCGACCTGCCGCCCACCTTCCGGCGCCCGGCACCGGGAGTGGCCCGGGGCGAGGGAACGGGCCGGGGAACGGACCCGGGCTGGGACAGCGAGGAGACCCTGGAGCTGCGCCTGCCCGGCAGGGTCCCCGCGCCCGCCCCTTCAGACCCCTCCACCTCCTCCACCCCCTCCACCCCGTGCACCCCTTTCGCCCCCTTCACCACTCCCGACCGCCCCGGGCGCCGGGGGCTTGATCACCCGATTGTCAGTGCCGGGTCGTAGGGTGGTCGCGCTATGACGAAGCCCTCACTCCCCGAACTCCTGCATGCCGCCGTCGCAGCCGTCGGCGGTACGGAGCGCCCCGGCCAGGTGGCCATGGCCGAAGCCGCCGCAGAGGCCATCGACGACGGCTCCCACCTGCTGGTCCAGGCCGGCACCGGCACCGGTAAATCGCTCGGGTACCTGGTGCCCGCGCTCGCGCACGGGGAGCGCGTCGTCGTCGCGACGGCCACCCTCGCCCTGCAGCGCCAGCTCGTGGAGCGCGATCTCCCGCGCACCGTCGAGGCCCTGCATCCGCTGCTGCGCCGCCGGCCGGAGTTCGCGATGCTCAAGGGCAGATCGAACTACCTGTGCCTGCACCGTCTGAACGAGGGCGTGCCCCAGGACGAGGAGGACGGCCTCTTCGACCAGTTCGAGGCCGCCGCGCCCACCAGCAAGCTGGGCCAGGACCTGCTGCGCCTGCGGGACTGGGCCGACGAGACCGAGACCGGCGACCGCGACAACCTCACACCGGGCGTCTCGGACCGTGCCTGGGCTCAGGTGTCGGTGTCCTCCCGGGAGTGCCTGGGCGCGCCGAAGTGCGCCTACGGCGCCGAGTGCTTCGCGGAGACGGCCCGGGAACAGGCCAAGCTCGCCGACGTCGTGGTCACCAACCACGCCCTGCTCGCGATCGACGCCATCGAGGGTGCCCCCGTGCTGCCGCAGCACGAGGTCCTCATCGTCGACGAGGCGCACGAACTGGTCTCCCGCGTCACCGGCGTGGCCACCGGCGAGCTGACCCCCGGTCAGGTCAACCGGGCGGTCCGGCGCGCCGCCAAACTGGTGAACGAGAAGGCCGCCGACCAGCTGCAGACCGCCGCGGAGGGCTTCGAGCGGCTGATGGAACTGGCGCTGCCCGGCCGCCTGGAGGAGATCCCGGAGGACCTCGGCTACGCCCTGATGGCGTTGCGGGACGCCGCGCGCACCGTCATCTCCGCGATCGGCGCGACCCGTGACAAGTCCGTCCAGGACGAGGACGCGGTCCGCAAGCAGGCCCTGGCCTCGGTGGAGACGGTCCACGACGTGGCGGAGCGGATCGTGAACGGCTCCGAATGGGACGTCGTCTGGTACGAGCGGCACGAACCCCGCGGCGGAGCCGCCGCCTATCGACCCGGCGGTGCGTCCCTGCGGGTGGCTCCCATGAACGTCTCGGGGCTGCTGAGGGAGAAGCTCTTCACGGACCGCTCCGTCGTCCTGACCTCGGCGACGCTGAAGCTCGGCGGCGACTTCAACGGCGTCGGAGCCTCCCTCGGCCTCGCCCCCGAAGGCACCCGGGGCGACGACCTGCCGCAGTGGAAGGGCGTCGACGTGGGCTCGCCGTTCGACTACCCCAGACAGGGCATCCTCTACGTGGCCAAGCACCTCGCGCGCCCGGCGCGCGACGGCGACCGCGCCGACATGCTCGACGAGCTGACGGAGCTGATCCAGGCCGCCGGCGGCCGTACCCTCGGCCTGTTCTCCTCCATGCGGGCCGCGCAGCTGGCGGCCGAGGAGCTGCGCTCGCGCATTCCGGAGTACCCGATCCTGCTCCAGGGCGAGGAGACCCTCGGCGAGCTGATCAAGAACTTCGCGGCCGATCCGCAGACCTGCCTGTTCGGCACGCTGTCGCTCTGGCAGGGTGTCGATGTCCCCGGGCCCAGCTGCCAGCTGGTCGTCATGGACAAGATCCCGTTCCCGCGCCCTGACGACCCGCTGATGAGCGCCCGCCAGAAGGCGGTCGAGGAGGCGGGCGGCAACGGCTTCATGGCCGTGGCCGCGACCCACGCCGCGCTGCTGATGGCCCAGGGCGCCGGCCGTCTGGTCAGGGCGTCGGGCGACCGGGGTGTCGTCGCCGTCCTCGACCAGCGGCTCGCGACCGCGCGCTACGGGAGCTATCTCAGGGCGTCGATGCCGGACTTCTGGCTCACCACCGACCGCAACCAGGTGCGCAAGTCCCTTGCCGCCATCGACGCGGCGGCGAAGCGGGAACAGCAGGAAGAAGCGGAACAGGAGTAGCGGCGGCATCATCCCGCAGCCGCGGCACGGCCACCGGTCATGGGCCACCGAGACCGGCCGGCCGTCCGCTGTGCCGGCGTCCGGGCGCCTTCGGCGGGTCCGGTGGGGTGGGTCTGGCCGGTGGGGTGGGCCTGGACGGGCGGGACCTGGGGCGAGGGGCCCTGGCGTCGGCCCGGTCGCCGGGGCCGCCTGTCCGCTTTCCCGGTGGCCGGCCGCCCTCCGGCGGTTGCGGACCGGTGGGTCCAGGTCGCCGGTCCGGGACGGCCGCCCCGGACGGACGGCGGGGACGCCCTGTCCGCGCACAGCAGGACCCCGGAACCGGCGCAGTTGGTTCCGGGGCCCGGTCAGGGGGCCAGGGGGACCCGCCCGGCACCGTCGTCAGACGCGGCGCAGTACGGCCACCACCTTGCCGAGGATGGTCGCGTCGTCGCCCGGGATGGGCTCGTAGGCCGCGTTGTGCGGGAGCAGCCACACATGGCCGTCCTCGCGCTTGAAGCGCTTCACGGTGGCCTCGCCTTCCAGCATCGCGGCGACGATGTCACCGTTCTCGGCGACGGGCTGACGGCGGACGGTGACCCAGTCGCCGTCACAGATCGCGGCCTCGATCATCGAGTCGCCGACGACCTTCAGCACGAACAGCTCGCCGTCCCCGACGAGCTGCCGGGGCAGGGGGAAGACGTCCTCGACCGACTCCTCGGCGAGGATTGGGCCACCGGCGGCGATCCGGCCGACCAGCGGGACGTAGGACGCGGCGGGCTTGCCGGCGGTGTCCGCGGGCTGCATGGAGACGGCCTGGTCGGAGCCGCGCACCTCGTACGCGCGCGGGCGGTGCGGGTCACGGCGCAGGAAACCCTTGCGCTCGAGTGCCATCAGCTGGTGCGCGACCGAGGAGGTGCTGGAGAGCCCGACGGCCTGACCGATCTCCCGCATGGACGGCGGGTACCCCCGCCGCTGGACGGAGTCCCTGATGACCTCGATCACCCGGCGCTGCCGGTCGGTGAGTCCCGAGCTGTCGGCCCGGATACCTGGAGGTCGGCCCGGCAGGGAGCGCTTGTGTCCCTCTGGACTGGCGGCGGCTTCGTTCATGGCATGCACCGGCTCGTATCGGCCCTGGGAGCGGTCCTGGGCGGTGATGGTGGCACTGTCTGCGGTCGTGGTCACGTCGTCGGCCCCTCTCGATGGTCTCCCTGCAGCACAACGGTAGTTGCTTTCGAAAGGTTGCGCCAAACACACGTTCGAGTGAAAAAGTGCGGATTGCCTGACTTGATCATGTGTCCGGGTGTATGGCCGACGCGGCGCCAGGCGGAGCGGCCGGTTGCTGTACTCTCCGCCGCCGGGGTGCGACCTCGTGGCTGCCACGCCGCCCTCGTCCGCCGTCCGGGCGCCCGCCGGGCCCTTTCCGCACGGGACCTCTGGGCCTCCCGTGCGCGGCCCCCACGCTATCCCCGCAGCCGCCGCGGCGATACGGCCGCGCGTCCGCGTGTTCCGCTTCGGCGACCGTGGGTACCCGTCGCGCGGCGGTCCGTAGGCGACACGCGGGATTGTGCCGGAGTGTGGGCCAATACCCACATCTAGTGGTTGGATGGCTTAAGCGGCCCAGAAGTTGTGGTCCCCCGGGTCTTCGGAGCCCTGGCGATCGCCTATGCTGAGGGCTGCTTCGCGGGGCCCGGGTGGCCCTGTGAGGTCAATGAGTCTGCTGCGAGGAGGGTCGGAAACCATGCACTGCCCCTTCTGCAGGCACCCCGACAGCCGTGTCGTCGACAGCCGTACGACGGACGACGGCACGTCGATCCGCAGGCGCCGTCAGTGCCCGGAGTGCTCCCGCCGCTTCACGACCGTCGAGACGTGTTCGCTCATGGTGGTCAAGCGGTCCGGGGTCACCGAGCCGTTCAGCCGCACCAAGGTCATCAACGGCGTGCGCAAGGCGTGCCAGGGGCGCCCGGTCACCGAGGACGCCCTCGCCCAGCTCGGCCAGCGGGTCGAGGAGGCGGTGCGCGCCACCGGGAGTGCCGAGCTGACCACCCACGACGTGGGACTGGCCATACTCGGCCCGTTGCAGGAACTCGACCTCGTCGCCTATCTGCGATTCGCCTCCGTCTACCGGGCGTTCGACACGCTCGAGGACTTCGAGGCCGCCATCGCGGAGCTGAGGGAGGCGACACCGGACCCCGCCGCGGACGACGACGACGCGGCAGCGGGGAGCCGTGAGGACGGAACGGGCCCCGCGGGGACCGTCCAGGTCCCGGAGCCCACCCGCGCCGCCGGCTGACCGGCGGGCCGGAAACCGGGCGGAAGCCCCGGATCCGGCCGGGCGGCGGCGCGGCAAGACCTGTTGCGGGCGGCAGCGTGAGGCTGCCTGCAACACCAGACAGAAACACGATGCCATGGGAACAGCGTGGCATTTCAGGGCGTTTCGCCCGTACAGGGAGGCGGCATGACAGAGACGGCGAGCGGTCCGGCACGAGGTTCCCGGACCAAGGGGACCAGGGCCACCAAGGGACTGCGTATCGAGCGCGTCCACACCACCCCCGGCGTGCATCCGTACGACGAGGTGATCTGGGAGCGCCGTGACGTCGTCATGACCAACTGGCGCGACGGCTCGGTCAATTTCGAGCAGCGTGGCGTCGAGTTCCCCGACTTCTGGTCGGTGAACGCGGTCAACATCGTCACCAGCAAGTACTTCCGCGGTGCCCTCGGCACCCCGCAGCGCGAGGTCAGCCTCAAGGAGCTGATCGACCGCATCGTCAAGACGTACCGGAAGGCCGGGGAGGACCACAAGTACTTCGTTTCGCCCGCGGACGCCGAGATCTTCGAGCACGAGCTGGCGTACGCCCTGCTGCACCAGATCTTCAGCTTCAACAGCCCCGTCTGGTTCAACGTCGGCACCCCGCAGCCCCAGCAGGTGTCCGCCTGCTTCATCCTGGCCGTCGACGACTCCATGGAGTCGATCCTCGACTGGTACAAGGAAGAGGGGATGATCTTCAAGGGCGGCTCCGGAGCCGGCCTGAACCTCTCCCGTATCCGTTCCTCCAAGGAACTGCTCTCCTCCGGCGGCAACGCCTCCGGTCCCGTCTCCTTCATGCGCGGCGCCGACGCCTCCGCCGGAACCATCAAGTCCGGCGGTGCCACCCGGCGCGCCGCCAAGATGGTCATCCTGGACGTCGACCACCCCGACATCGAGGGCTTCATCGAGACCAAGGTGAAGGAGGAGGAGAAGATCCGCGCCCTGCGCGACGCGGGCTTCGACATGGACCTGGGCGGCGACGACATCACGTCCGTCCAGTACCAGAACGCCAACAACTCGGTCCGGGTCAACGACGAGTTCATGAAGGCCGTCGAGCAGGGCGGCACCTTCGGACTGCGCGCGCGGATGACCGGCGAGGTCATCGAGAAGGTCGAGGCCAAGTCCCTCTTCCGCAAGATGGCCGAGGCCGCCTGGGCCTGCGCCGACCCCGGCATCCAGTACGACGACACGATCAACAACTGGCACACCTGCCCGGAGTCCGGCCGGATCAACGGCTCGAACCCCTGCAGCGAGTACATGCACCTGGACAACACGTCCTGCAACCTCGCGTCGCTGAACCTGATGAAGTTCCTCAAGGACGACGGCAAGGGCACCCAGTCCTTCGACGTCGACCGCTTCACCCAGGTCGTCGAGCTGGTCATCACGGCGATGGACATCTCCATCTGCTTCGCCGACTTCCCGACCGAGAAGATCGCCGAGAACACCCGCGCGTTCCGCCAGCTCGGCATCGGCTACGCCAACCTCGGCGCCCTGCTGATGGCGACCGGCCACGCCTACGACTCCGAGGGCGGCCGGTCCCTCGCCGGTGCCATCACCTCCCTGATGACCGGCACGGCCTACCGGCGCTCCGCCGAGCTCGCCGCGGTCGTCAGCCCGTACGACGGCTACGCGCGCAACGCCGACGCCCACAACCGCGTCATGAAGCAGCACTCCGACGCCAACGCGGTGGCCGTCCGCATGGACGACCTCGACACGCCGATCTGGGCCGCCGCCACGGAGGCCTGGCAGGACGTGCTGCGCCTGGGCGAGAAGAACGGCTTCCGCAACGCCCAGGCGTCCGTCCTGGCGCCCACCGGCACGATCGGCCTGGCGATGTCCTGCGACACGACCGGTGTCGAGCCCGACCTCGCCCTGGTCAAGTTCAAGAAGCTGGTCGGCGGCGGCTCGATGCAGATCGTCAACGGCACCGTGCCGCAGGCCCTGCGCCGCCTGGGCTACCAGGAGGAGCAGATCGAGGCGATCGTCGCCCACATCGCCGAGAACGGCAATGTGATCGACGCGCCCGGCCTCAGGCACGAGCACTACGAGGTGTTCGACTGCGCCATGGGCGAGCGCGCCATCTCCCCGATGGGGCACGTCCGCATGATGGCCGCGATCCAGCCGTGGATCTCGGGCGCGATCTCCAAGACGGTCAACATGCCGGAGTCGGCGACCGTCGAGGAGGTCGAGGAGATCTACTTCGAGGCCTGGAAGCTCGGCGTCAAGGCCCTCGCGATCTACCGGGACAACTGCAAGGTCGGCCAGCCCCTCTCCGCGAAGACCAAGGAGAAGGAGAAGACCGAGGTCACCGCGAAGGCCGAGGACACGATCCGTGCGGCGGTCGAGAAGGTCGTCGAGTACCGTCCGGTCCGCAAGCGCCTGCCCAAGGGCCGTCCGGGCATCACCACGTCCTTCACGGTCGGTGGCGCCGAGGGCTACATGACCGCCAATTCCTACCCGGACGACGGTCTCGGCGAGGTCTTCCTGAAGATGTCCAAGCAGGGTTCGACCCTCGCCGGCATGATGGACGCGTTCTCCATCGCGGTCTCGGTGGGCCTCCAGTACGGCGTGCCGCTGGAGACGTACGTCGCGAAGTTCACCAACATGCGCTTCGAGCCGGCCGGTATGACGGACGACCCGGACGTGCGGATGGCGCAGTCGATCGTCGACTACATCTTCCGTCGCCTGGCGCTCGACTTCCTGCCCTTCGAGACGCGCTCCGCGCTCGGCATCCACTCCGCCGAGGAGCGTCAGCGCCACCTGGAGACGGGGTCGTACGAGCCCGCCGACGACGAGGTGGACGTCGAGGGCCTCGCCCAGTCGGCGCCGCGCGCCCAGGAGCTGAAGGCCGTGTCGGCCGCCACGGCCGAGATCGCGACGGCCCAGCCGGCGCCGCGGCAGGCCCACACCAGCGCCGAACTGGTGGAGATGCAGCTGGGCATCCACGCGGACGCGCCGCTGTGCTTCTCCTGCGGCACCAAGATGCAGCGGGCCGGCTCCTGCTACATCTGCGAGGGCTGCGGTTCGACGAGCGGCTGCAGCTGAGTCCGTTCGCCCGGCGGGTGTGAGACGCTCGCCGGGCGTGGCACGACGGACCGAGGGCGGTGGAACCGGGAACTCCCGGGTCCACCGCCCTCGGCGTCGTCCGCCGGCCACGTCCGCCGATGACGTCCGGCTGCGCGGACCGGTCGGCCGGCGTGCGGACTACTGCCGGGCGTCGCCCATGACACGGGTGAAGACCGCCGGGTCGTCCTCGAAGCCGTGCAGTCCGGGGCGGAAGGCCCAGCCGCCGCCCTTCTCCTGCACGAACTCCGCCACCGTGCACGCCGTGGCGGCGGGCACCGATCCGAAGTCGTCCTCGGCGAGCACGGTGTAGCCCTCACGGACCCGCACCCCCGGGTTGAGGACCCCGGAGAACGTGCGCTCCATGCCGCGCTGCTGGATGATCACACCGACCACGACGCGCGCGTAGCGGCCGTCGAGCCGGTCGAGTTCGACCGTCATGACCTCGTCCCAGCCGAAGCCCTTGCCGTCCGTGCTGTCACGGTTGAGATAGATGGTGCCGTCCGGCGACCGGCTGTCGAAGTGCACCACGTACGCGGGCGGTCCGTACGGATCGCCCGGCGGATAGGTCGCGGCGACGAGATCCAGATCGGTGGGCGGCTGCCCGGCCGGACTCGGATCCCACTTCAGCGCGACCTCGACCCTGCGGATGCCTTTGCTGAGGCCGTTCAACAGGCTTCCCCTTCCCCGTTCCCGTTGCCTCCACCCCAACTACTGGGCGAACAAGGCTTTTTGTCCATCGTGCCACGTGTGCGCGGGAGCGTGCGCGGGTCCCGTCCGTCCGCGCCGTGCCGGTGCCGCCTTCCATGGCCTTACCATGGCGCGGTGCTGGTCAAGTGGATTCGCTGCACCGTGGTGGACCGTCGCGGTTTCGAGCGGGGGCAGCGGAAGTGGGCGGGGCTTCTGGGAGAACCGGGATTCCGTGGGCAGGGCGGTGGCTGGAGCCGGGGGCGTCCCGGCGTGGCGCACGTCTTCGCCTTCTGGGAGAGCCGTGCCTTCTACGACTCCTTCATGGCCCGCTCGCACGACCGGCTGGCCGCGACCCAGGCGGGCACTTTCAAGGACTCCCAGGTCAGGTTGTTCGAGTACCGCTTCGACGTGAAGACCGGCTTCGAGCCCCGCTTCACCGAGGCCGACCTGGTCCGCGTGGCGCACGCCCGGGTCCACGAGGAGCGGGTGGACAACTTCACGCTGATGCAGGAGAAGGTCTGGAACCCCGCCATGGCCGGCTCGCCGGGCATGATCCGGGGGATGTTCGCCGAGGCCCCGGGGAACGAGTTCCTCGTGATGTCGATGTGGCAGTCGGCCGCCGAGCACGGGAAGTACCGCACCGAGCGGGTGGAGCGGCTCGCGCTGCGCGCCCAGACGGAGGCCGACGTCGCGGCCCTCAGCGGCGACATCGTGGAGCTCGAACCCAGCTGGACGGTGTGAATCCCCTGCGCACCGGAACGGCGGATGCGGCCGCTCCGTCGGGCGCGCACGACCGGTGCGCGGGGGCACGCGGTGGCATGGGAGGGCGCGGGAGGGCGCGCGGGTGGTGCACGCGGGACGACTGGTGCACGATTGATGTGATCTACGCCGTATGAGGCCCCTACGGGTGCTCGATCGGCGGTGACCCGATCTAGGGTTTCCTTCCATGGCAAGACCGCGGCGCATAGTACTGGTCCGGCACGGGGAGTCGGTCGGCAATGTCGACGACACCGTGTACGAGCGGGAGCCCGACCATGCGCTCCCGCTGACCGACCGCGGCTGGCAGCAGGCGGAGGAGACCGGCAAGACGGTGCGGGAGATCCTCGGCCGCGAGCAGGTGAGTGTGTACGTCTCCCCGTACCGGCGTACCCACGAGACCCTCCGCGCCTTCCATCTCGACCCCGACCTCATACGGGTGCGGGAGGAACCCCGGCTGCGGGAGCAGGACTGGGGCAACTGGCAGGACCGGGACGACGTACGGCTCCAGAAGGCCTACCGGGACGCCTACGGCCACTTCTTCTACCGTTTCGCCCAGGGGGAGTCCGGTGCCGACGTCTACGATCGGGTCGGCGGCTTCCTGGAGAGCCTCTTCCGCAGTTTCGAGGCCCCCGACCACCCGCCCAACGTGCTCATCGTGACGCACGGGCTGGCCATGCGGCTGTTCTGCATGCGCTGGTTCCACTGGACCGTCGCGGAATTCGAGTCGCTGTCGAATCCCGGGAACGCGGAGATGCGCATGCTCGTTCTGGGGAACGACGACCGTTACACCCTTGACAGGCCCTTCGACCGCTGGCGGGACCCGGAGTCGTACGGGACCGGCGGCTAGAGTGGCAGTCCGATGACCGTACACACCTCTTCCGGCGTACGTCTGGAGCGTGCCCTCGCCAGCCTGAGCGGACTGGCGGTGGGGGACGCGCTCGGTTCGCAGTTCTTCGTTCCCGGCAACCATCCGCTCCTCAGGCGCCGCGAACTGCCGGCCGGCCCCTGGCAGTGGACCGACGACACGGAGATGGCCTGCTCCGTGGTGGCGGTCCTGGCCGCGGAACAGCGCGTCGACCAGGACGCCCTGGCGCAGTCCTTCGCCCGGCACCATGACTTCGACCGGGGCTACGGCCCCGCTGTCGGCCGGCTCCTGCGGCTGGTGCGGGAGGGCGGCGACTGGCGCGAACTGGCCGCGGACCTCTTCGGCGGCCAGGGATCGTGGGGCAACGGCGCCGCGATGCGCATCGCCCCGCTGGGCGCCTGGTACGCGGACGACCCCGAGCAGGCCGTCCACCAGGCGGAGATCTCCGCCTATCCCACGCATCAGCACCGTGAGGCGGTGGTCGGCGCCATGGCCGTCGCCGCCGCTGCCGCGCTGGCCGCGGCCCCGGGCGGCCCGCCCGCCCCGGAGGCGCTGCTCGACGAGGTGGTCGGCCTCGTCCCGAAGAGCGCCGTCGGCGCGGGACTGCGGCGCGCCCGGGACATGCTCGACTACGGGGACGCCGCCACCGTCGCGGCCGTCCTGGGGTGCGGACGGCGTACGTCCGCCCACGACACCGTGCCCTTCGCGCTATGGTCGGCGGCCCGGGCGCTCGGTGACTACGAGGCCGCGTTCTGGACGACCGCCCAGGTCGGCGGCGACGTCGACACCACCTGCGCGATCGTGGGCGGTGTGCTGGCCGGTGCGAGGGCCGGGACACCGCCGGCCGCCTGGCTGGCGCGCACGGAGCGGCTGCCGGACTGGGTGCCCGGGGCGTAGGGGAAGGGCTGGAGCGAGGGCCCGGAGATCTCCGGGGCCGTTGAACCGCGCCTTCTTCTGGAGGACTCTGAGACTGATGGCCGAGCGGGCGCGTCGAGTACCACCATGAGCCGGCGGGCCACGGCGACGGTGAGCGCGATGCCGGGACGCCCGTCCAGGCGGGCCGCACCCGGATTCTGTCCCTGAGTCAGCTGAGAGGTTGTCACGATGGGTCCTCCACGAGTGCGTCAGTGAACGCAGTCGTTCCCTCGGGGCGTCGCCGTGAGGTGCCTCCTCGCTCCACCGCCCCACCGCCACCCGGTACGTCTCTCCCCACCGCTCCGTACCCCCGCTCCCCTGTCTGCTGGAGACACTCAGATGGTTACCTCGCGCTGGACGGCCGCCCCCGCTCCGACGGCCTCCCTCCGCAGGCGCGGCGTCGTCCTCGAACGCGCCATCCTGGACGCCGCGCTGGAACAGCTCGGCACGGTCGGCTGGAAGGGCCTCACCATGGAAGGTGTCGCCGCCGGCGCCCAGACCGGCAAGGCCGCGGTCTACCGGCGCTGGCCCTCCAAGGAGGACCTCGTCGCGGACGCCCTGCAGGCCGGGCTGCCCCGTTTCGATGCCGCGCCCGATCTCGGAAGTGTGCGCGCGGATCTCCTGCAACTGTGCCGTCAGGCCCGCGAGGCGATGTACTCCCGTCCAGGGTTCGCGCTTCGCTCTGTCATTCACGAATGCGATCCGGTGCAGGCCGGGCGCTTTCGTGAAGTCATTTTCGCGGGGGTGCTCGAACCGGCCGGCAGACTGCTCCGAGAGGTCATCGAGCGGGGTATACGGCGAGGTGAGGTGCGGCAGGATGCGGCCAACGGTTACGTCTACGACGCCATCCCGGCCATGATGATGTACCGCTCCAAGGTGTGCGGAAGCGAATGGCCTGCATCGGACCTCGAGGAGATGGTGGACCGGCTGATGCTGCCGCTGCTGCGGCCCGGCCCGCGCTGACCGGGAGTGGCGCATCCCGCACGCCCGCGCGGGGAAACCTGGGTGTCGCCGGGGGATCCAGGCGGCGTACGCTATGGGCGCCATGCCGTACGAACCGCCTACTCACACCGTTGAGCGCTCCCTCCGTGCCACGACCGGAGCGAAGGTCATTGCCGGTGTCGACGAGGTGGGGCGCGGCGCGTGGGCCGGACCGGTCACCGTGTGCGCGGCCGTGACGGGACTGCGCCGACCCCCGGAGGGCCTCACCGACTCCAAGCTGCTCACCGTCAAGCGGCGTGACCGGCTCGCCGAACTCCTGCGCGAGTGGGTCACGTCGTACGCGCTGGGGCATGCCTCGCCGCAGGAGATCGACAGCCTGGGGATGACCGCGGCCCTGCGGCTCGCCGCGGGGCGCGCCCTGGAGGCCCTGCCCGTCCGGCCCGACGCGGTGATCCTCGACGGGAAGCACGACTACCTCGGTGCCCCGTGGCGGGTCCGTACGGTCATCAAGGGCGACCTGTCCTGTGTGTCCGTCGCGGCGGCTTCCGTGATCGCCAAGGTCCAGCGCGACAAAATGATGGCCGAACTGGGTATGGACCATGCAGACTTCGGTTTTGCGGACAATGCCGGGTATCCGTCGCCCGTGCACAAGGCCGCGCTGGAGAAGCGGGGACCCACCCCGTACCACCGGTTGACGTGGGCCTATCTCGATGGGCTGCCCCAGTGGCGGCACCTCAAGAAGGTCCGCGGTCGGGCGGACGGAGGCGGTCCGGAGATCGAGGGGCAGCTGGGCTTCGACTTCTGACCGTTCTGTTCGCACTCATGTGCCACCCGACGACGCGATCAGCGCCGACGTTTGATAGACATCAGCCCATGCCTCTCATTCCCGAGGAGCCTCAGATTCACGAGAGTGCCCAGGGTCCCCGCGTCACTCCGGCCAGTGGCCGTACCGCGCCGACCCCCCGCCCTGTACCCGGCCCGCGCCCCGCGGCTCCGTCGCGTCCGGGCCGTCCCGGACCTCTCCGGCCCACGCCCCCGGCGCAACGCGCGCCGCGTGACGTGCCCCCGGCCGTGCCCGGACCCAAGGGTCCGGCCGCGGCTTCCCCGTCCTCCGCCACCTCTGTGACCCCGCAGATCCAGCTGATCCCGGCCACCCTCGACGGCGCGCTCGACGCCGCCGACGAAGCCGTGGACCTGCTGCTGGACTCGGGCCGTGCCCCCGGCGACGTCCTGGTGATCACCACCGGTGACCCGCACCCGTGGGCCGCGCACGAACTGTCCTTCGGCGACGCCTCCTACTGGGCGCAGCACGATGCCGGTGACGACGTGTTCTACACGGACGCCGCCGGCGCGGGACGTGCCGCGCCACGTGCCGTGGTCGTCGTGGCCGTCAACGGCGGCCCGGACGCCGCTGCCGCCACCGTGCTTCCGCTGGCGCATGCCAGGGCCGGTGCCCTGCTGATCGTCTGCGGTGACCCGCAGCGGATCAACTCGGTGCTGGGTACGGGCGTCTGAACGTCCCCGTGCGCCGGGTGCGTTCAGGAGTGTGACGACGGGTGCCGCCGAGGCGGCACCGGCACGGAGTCGCCTCCGGCGTGCCCGGATGTCCGGACGTCCTGCGGGCAGGTGTCTGCGGGCCTGCCGGACATCCGGTCGGCAGCGGCCATGGTGCCGGTCCGCCCGTGCCGGTCCGCCCGTGCCGGGCGGATCGTTCGCGGGTGCGTCCGGCGGTCCGTTCACGGGTGTGCCGTCATGCCGCCGTCCGACGTCGGCGTCGCACACTCCGGCCCGCGGAGCGGCGCACGACGGGCCCCCGTACCGCCGCCGGGCCTGACGGGCGGCGGAGGCGTGAGGCGACGGCCCACGGTTCCGTACCCGGCAAGGCCCCGTTTTCCGAAGAGCTCCGGCCCGGCAGGGTTCCGGAAGGACGGCGAGCGCACGGCGGTCCCGCGCGGGGCACCGGCGGGTGAGGCGGACGCCGTTCGCCGTCGGCCGACGGCGAACGGGCGGGTCCGCGCGTTCCCGGCCGTCGCGGCGCGGCCGGGCGCCGCCTCATCTGGCGGCAGCGCGGCGCAGGACCTCCGAGACGGCGCCGCCGGTGCGCGGCAGCGGAGGAGGGGCCTCCGAGAGCCCGAAGGGCTCGGGTGACGAGTGCGCGTTCGGACGGCGGCCGCCACGGCCCTCGCCGAGCACGTTCCAGCCGTCGTGCGTCAGCGTGATGTACGCCCCGCAGCGCAGTCCATGGAGGGTGCACGCGTCACGCAGCCCCCACATCCACGCGCCGTCCTCCTCCGTCCAGCCCGGGTCGCCCTCGCGGCAGTAGACCAGTACGGCGGTCCGCACGGGGGACCGGCGCCGCAGGTCGTGCGGGATGATCCGGCGCAGCTGGGAGAGCAGCGCGTTGCGGAACATCCAGCCGTCCGCCGGGGCGGGACGGCGCGCGAACGAGGCGCTGGCCAGCAGCCGCTCCTCGGGGTCCAGCACGGCCACGATCGCGGTCGACGGTCTCGGGCGGTGCCGGGAATGCAGACCGCTGACCACTTCACGGGGACTGACCAGCAGCGGGATCCCGGCGGAAGTCCACTCCGCAGGCTCGAGCAGACGGCTGGCGGAAGATGCGGACGCGGACGTCGGCAAGGATGCCGCCGAGGACGGAGCGAATCCGAAGGTCACGTTCCTCCCTTCGGCTACGCGCCCACACTGCGGGCGGGATCGGATTCCAGGGGCGCACACCGCAGCAGGGCTCAACCTGATCACGGCCGAGCCGTGCGGGGAGCGGACTCCAATTCTCGCTGTCGAACTGAGATGCGGCAACGAGCAATTGGGACCACTCGAAATTATCTGCTGATGTGCGTCATATGTTCCTACCCGGTGTGTCCTCGGACACGCCCGGTGGGGAGGGACGGGCCCTCGCCGGCACCGCGGACCCCCGGAGGCGGCACGGTCGGCCCCGCGGGAGACGCGTCAGCCCCGCACGGCGAGGACGAGCGGCAGCACCTCCTCGGCGCCGGACTGCAGCAGCATGCGCGCCGCGACGGCGAGCGTCCAGCCCGTTTCCGTGCAGTCGTCGACGAGGAGTACGGGCCCCCGGGCCTCGGCCAGCGTCGCCGCGAGCGAGGGCGGTACGGTGAGCGCGCCCTCCAGGGCCCTCAGCCGCTGTGCGCTGTTGCTCCGGGGGATCGGTGCGGCGTCCGTCGCGTACGACACGGAGCCCAGCAGCGGCAGCCGCCCGACCTCCGCGATGCGCACGCCCAGGGAACGGATCAGCTGCGGCCGGGTGCGTGAGGGGAGGGTGACGACACCCACCGGGCGGGGTCTGCCGCCGGCCGTGGCGGACGCCCAGCCGTCCGGTCCCTTGGCCCAGTCGGCCAGCACGCCCACCACGGCCCGTGCCACGTCGTCCGGCACCGGGCCGTCGGAGGTCCCGGGCGCCAGCAGCGGCCGCAGCCGGTTGCCCCAGCCGATGTCCGACAACCGCCCCAGGGCGCGCCCGGCCGAAGCCTGTTCACGGGCCGGGATGCGTCCCCTGAGACCGATGCCGATCGCCGGCAGTCCCGTCGGCCACATCCGGCGCGGCTCCACCTCGACACCCGCCCGGCCCAGATCGGCGAGCGCGGCGTCCACCGCCGTGGCGGACGCGTCCCCCGTGAAGCGGGCCCCCGCGCAGTTGTCGCAGCGGCCGCACGGCTTCGCGCCCTCGTCGTCCAGCTGCTGCTGCAGGAACTCCATCCGGCAGCCGGTCGTCGCCGCGTACTCGCGCATCGCCTGCTGCTCGGCCTTGCGCTGCCGTGCCACCCAGGCGTAGCGCTCCGCGTCGTACGTCCACGGCTGCCCGGTCGCGGTCCAGCCGCCCTTGACCCGCCGGACCGCACCGTCGACGTCCAGCACCTTGAGCATCGACTCCAGCCGGGAGCGGCGCAGCTCCACCAGCGGCTCCAGCGCCGGCAGCGACAGCGGCCGGTCCGCCGCGGCGAGAACGTCGAGGGTGCGGCGCACCAGGTCCTCGGACGGGAAGGCGAGCGAGGCGAAGTACTCCCAGATGGCCTCGTCCTCCCGGCCCGGCAGGAGCAGTACCTCGGCGTGCTCGACCCCGCGCCCGGCGCGGCCGACCTGCTGGTAGTACGCGATGGGGGAGGAGGGCGAGCCCAGATGCACCACGAAACCGAGATCAGGCTTGTCGAAGCCCATGCCCAGCGCGGAGGTGGCGACCAGCGCCTTGACCCGGTTGGCGAGCAGGTCGTCCTCGGCCTGCTGCCGCTCCGCGTTCTCCGTCTTCCCCGTGTACGCGGCGACCGTGTGCCCGCGCTGCCGCAGGAAGGCCGTGACCTCCTCGGCCGCGGCGACGGTCAGCGTGTAGACGATCCCCGAACCGGGCAGCTCGTCGAGGTGGTCGGCGAGCCACGCCAGCCGGTGGGCCGCGTCCGGCAGGCGCAGCACCCCCATCCGCAGGCTCTCCCGGTCCAGCGGCCCGCGCAGCACCAGTGCGTCCGAGGAACTGCCCGTGCCCAGCTGCTCCGCGACGTCCGCCGTCACCCGCGCGTTGGCGGTCGCCGTGGTGGCGAGCACGGGCACGCCCGGCGGCAGTTCGGTGAGCATGGTGCGCAGCCGCCGGTAGTCGGGGCGGAAATCGTGCCCCCAGTCGGAGATGCAGTGCGCCTCGTCCACCACGAGCAGCCCGGTGGCCGCGGCGAGTCCGGGCAGCACCTGATCGCGGAAGTCGGGATTGTTCAGCCGCTCGGGGCTCACGAGCAGTACATCCACCGCTCCCGCCGTGATCTCTTCCTGGACGGTGTCCCACTCCTCGGTGTTGGCGGAGTTGATCGTCCTGGCGTGGATTCCCGCACGCGCGGCGGCCTCCACCTGATTGCGCATCAGGGCGAGCAGCGGGGAGACGATCACGGTCGGTCCGCCGCCCCGCGACCTCAGCAGTGAGGTCGCCACGAAATACACCGCGGACTTCCCCCATCCGGTGCGCTGCACGACCAGCGCCCGGCGCCGCTCGGCGACCAGCGCCTCGACCGCCCGCCACTGGTCCGCGCGCAGCCGCGCCGCGCCCGTCCCGTCGCCGACGAGACGGGCGAGGACCGCATCGGCCTCCGCCCGCAGATCCGCATCGCTCGTGTGCTGCTCCATGCCCCCATACAACAGCACGCCACCGACAACGGCCCTTGGTGCTTGTCGTGTCCTTGATCGGACTTGTCCACAGGCTCCGACGGGATCCTGAGATCTGCGAGATCGTCACCGCATGACGAATCACAGCGAAACCACTGGATCCGCCGGATCCTTCGAGAACGGTGACATCGCGGGACGTGTCGGGCCTGACGGACATGGTGGGCGTGACCCGGACACCAGGCGCACCAGGCGCGAGGGGCGTGACGGGCGGGCGGCCGACGCCGGCCGCCCGCTGCGCGACGTCCCGTCCACCGCCCACCAGGTCACCCTGCGCACCCCCGGTGAACTGGCGGATGCCCTGCCGTACCTCCTCGGGTACCGTCCCGAGGACAGCATGGTCCTCGTGGCCCTCCACGAGGAGGGCGGACGCGGCAGGTTCGGCGGGCGGGCCCGGCTCGGCATTCCCGTGAGCGCCGAGGACTGGGACGCGGCGGCCCGGCAACTGGCCCAGGGCCTGGTCAAGGGCAGCGAGCGCAGGGGGACACGCCCCGCCCAGATGGTCGCCTACGTCTGCCGGGAACCGGCGGACGGCGGGTCGGGGCGTCAGGTCATGGAACGGCTGCGCCCGCTGGCGCAGTTGCTCCGCACGGAGTGCGGCCGGCTCGACATCCCGGTGATCGAGGCGGTGTGCATCTCCGCCGGGCGCTTCTGGTCGTACTGCTGCGAGCAGGAGGCGTGCTGCCCGTCCGAGGGCACGCCGATGGGCCTGCCCGGCACCTCCGTGATGGCGGCCGCGGCGGCCTACGCCGGAGTCCGGGTGCGCGGCACCCTCAGCGAGCTGCGGTCCCGGCTGATGCCCTGGGAGGGCGCCTCCGCCGCGGACCAGGAGAGGGCGCTGGACGCCGCCGCCCTGACCCTCGTCCCCCGGATCGTCGACGACGCGGCACGCGCGGACGTCGCACGGGAGACCCTGGCGCTCGCCGAGCGCCTGGTGAACCGCCTCGCTGCGACCCCACCCGTGTCCGGCACCCTTCCGGCGGACCTCCGCGACGACGAACTGCTGGCCCACGACGAGGCCGCCGCTCTCGTCCTGGGCCTCCAGGACCGCACGACCCGCGACCGCGCCGCCGAGTGGATGGAGGGAGAGGAGGCACCCCCGGCCCTGCGTCTGTGGCGCGCACTGGCCCGCCGCTGCGTCGCTTCCTACGGCGAGCACGCCGCGGCGCCGCTCACCCTCGCCGGATGGGTCGCATGGTCGACCGGTGACGACATCGAGGCCCGGGAGGCCTTCACCATGGCCCTGGCGGCCGACCCCGACTACCTCTTCGCCCGGCTGCTCCACCAGGCGTGCAACGAGGGCCTGGACCCGGAGTCCGTCCGCCGCTGCCTCCGCACGGAACGGGCGGGGCACACCGCGCCGGACGGCGCGGACGGGGCGGCGGACGGGTCGTCCCAGGAGCCCGGCAGGGCGGAACACGGAGAAAGGACACCGGACGGGCCGGAGGCGGCCGGCGGGATCGGGACCGGCCCGCGGACGGCGGCCACCGCCAGGTCGTGTGCCGACCCCGACACCGGGTTCCTCGCCCGCCACGGGCGTCTCGCACGCCGTCGGGCCGACGACCCCGTCCCGCGGCCCCGTGCCCTGCGTGCCGTGGGACGCCGGACGCGCCGCGCGCCCCTCGGCGGCCACGCCCGCCCCGGCACCGCCGGACCCGGCGCGCAGCGTCCGCGCACCGCGGGCAGGGACGACCTCCACCGGGCCGGCACCGGCACCGGTGGAGCGGGGCGGCGCACCGCCGCCGAACCGGACGGCTCACGGCCCGCGAGCGGGAACGACGGCACCGAAGGGGAGGTGTGACCGGTCGGGAGGAGGGCGCCGCGGGCTGGAAGCGAAGTGCCCCGGGCCGAGAAGGAGAGGTGACCCGGGCCGGAAGGGAGGTGCGGTCGGCCGGAGACGCCGGCCGGGGCACGCCTGCGGGCGCGGCAACCCGGCCCCAGGGCCGTGCCCGGGGCGGGACGGCCACGCGGCGGCGCCGGACGTGTCCGGGCGCGAGCCGGAGGGCGGGCCGCGGTGCCCCGGAAGGCGGCGGCGGTGCGCACGCATCCCGGGGCTGTGGCGGTGTGCACGCGCCCGGCGGCCGGCGCCCCTTCCTCGCAGGCCCGGACCCGCCCGGGTGATCTGGACCAACCGCCGGAGGGACGGCGAAGGGAGTGTTTATCGTCAGGGAGACGACTATGATCGCCGCATGCCCTACGACCCGTCAGCCTTTCCGCCCTTCGCCGTCACCGTGGACCTGGTCGTGCTGACCGTGCGCCGCCATGCCCTCTGTGCGCTGGCGGTGCGCAGGGGAGAGTCGCCCTTCCAGGGACGCTGGGCGCTGCCCGGTGGTTTTGTGCGGGCCGACGAGGATCTCGCCCAGGCGGCCGCGCGCGAACTGGCCGAGGAGACCGGGCTGCGTGCCCATGACCCGGCCGCCCCCGCCCACGTCAACGGCGCCCATCTGGAACAGCTCGCCACCTACGGCGACCCGGAGCGGGACCCCCGGATGCGCGTGGTCAGCGTCGCCCACCTGGCGCTCGCCCCCGACCTCCCGGCCCCCCGGGCGGGCGGCGACGCCAGCAACGCGCGCTGGGCGCCGGTGGAGGAACTGCTGAAGCAGGGCGGATACGGGCGCGACGGCGAACAGGCGGCACCCCTGGCCTTCGATCACGTCCAGATCCTCTCCGACGGGGTGGAACGGGCCCGCTCCAAGATCGAGTACTCGTCGCTCGCCACCGCGTTCTGCCCGCCCGAGTTCACGGTCGGGGAACTGCGCCGGGTCTACGAGGCGGTGTGGGGGGTGGTGCTCGACCCGCGCAACTTCCACCGGAAGGTGACGGGTACGCCCGGCTTCCTCGTGCCCACCGGAGGGACGACCACGCGCCAGGGCGGACGCCCCGCGCAACTGTTCCGTGCGGGTGGGGCCACCCTGCTCAATCCCCCGATGCTGCGCCCGGAGGTATGACCCCCTGGATCCGCCCCGGCGAGGGCCCGCGGGTGCCGAGAGCGACCGGGTTTCCGTGCACGGGCCGGGCCCGCGAACTCCGGACCGGGCACGCGGAGCGGCGGATCGCGGCTCCGGGACAGGGATCGCGCGCCGCGCGCGGGGCCCGTACGGTGCCCGCGCGGGCGTCCGTCGGGCGTTGCGCGCCTAAACCGCTTATGCCCAGAAAACCGCACATAGCGCGCTATCTTGCTGCGCGTGATCCAGGCCATCGGACTGACCAGCAACCCCCGCAAGGACCATCCCCCCGCCGTCGACGACGTCTCCTTCGAGGCCCACCCCGATCACGTCACCGCGCTCCTCGGAGCGCCGGGCGCGGGCAAGACGACGGCGCTGAGGCTGATGCTGGAGCTCCAGCAGGGCCGCGGGATCACCTACTTCAGGGGCCGTCCCCTGCACCGCATCGCCCATCCCGCACGTGAGGCCGGGGTGCTGCTGGGCGATGTGCCCGGTCACCCGGCCCGCACGGTACGCGGTCATCTGCGCATGCTGTGCGCGGCGGTGGGTGTACCGTCCGGCCGAGCCGACGAAGTCCTGGAAGAGACAGGTCTGGTCAGCCTGCGCGACCAGCACCTGGGAACCCTGTCCCGCGGCCTGGACCGCCGCCTCGGTCTCGCCTGCGCCCTGCTCTCCGACCCGCACACCCTCGTGCTCGACGACCCTGCCGGCGGGCTCTGTTCCCGTGAGGGCCGCTGGCTGCACGAGAGGCTGCGGGCCCACGCGGAGCAGGGCGGCACGGTGCTGTTCAGCACCGCCGACCCCAAGGAGGCGGCCCGTACCGCCGACCGCGTCGTCACCCTCGAACAGGGCAGACTGGTCGCCGACCAGGCGGTCCGGGACTTCGCGCGTACCCGGCTCCGCCCTCGCGTGGCCGTCCGCAGCCCGTACGCCGCGCGGCTGGCCGCCTTCCTCGCCAAGGAGGCCCGTGGCGAACGGCGTTCCGTCGAGGTGGTCCAGGAGGGCGGCAACCGCCTCTCCGTCTACGGCAGTAGCTGCGCGGACATCGGTGAGACCGCGTTCCGTCACGGCATCCTCGTTCACCGACTGGCCGACGAGGTCGGTGACATGGGCCCGGCAGCGGCCACGGAGGTCCCGGACCGCGGGGCTCCCGGGTCCACCGCCCGGCCGACCCGGTCGGCTGCGACGGCCGCCCGTCCGCCGGCGTGGGTGACCACCGCGCCGGGTGCTGCGGAGGCGCCGGAGGCGCCGCGCATGCCGGGTGCTCCGCAGCCTGCGGCCGGGGGTGAGCGGCCTTCCGCCGAGACCCCCTGGCCGTCCCCGTCCGTGGACACCATGCCCGTCCAGGATGCCCGGGCGGCCGCGGAAGCCACGGACCCGGAGGCCGTGGACGCGGAGGACACCGGGCGGACCGGGACCGTGCCGCGCCCGGCATCCCTTCCGAACCCGGCGTCCCTTCCGCGCCCGGCGGACGGCCCTGCCCGCGATCGCCTGTCCCCGCTGCCGCCTCCCCTCTCCGTGCGCCCGGCGCCCGGCCCCCTGCGGCCGCTGCGCTACGAACTGCACCGGATCGCCGGGGTGAGCACCGCATATCTCACCGCCGCCGCCGTGCTCGCCGTGTCCGCGCTCACCGCCGTACTGCTGGCCCGTGCCGGACACACGCCGCAGGCACGGCTGTTCGCGGCCTGGCCGCAGGAGTTTCCCCTGCCTCCGGCGGCTCTCGGCGCGGGACTGCTGGGTGCGCTGGCTTCCGGCGACGAGTTCCGTCATCCCGCTCTGGCGGCCGATCGCGGCACCGTGCCCCGCCGGCTGGGGCTGCTCACCGCGAAGCTCCTGGTGTCCACGGCCGTCGCCGTGCTGCTGGCCGTCCTCACGATCGGCTGCGACGCCGAACTCCTCTACCTCCTGTACGGGCGGGAGGTGGTGGAGGTTCCCGTGGACCGGTTCCCGCTCGCCGCGAGCTGGCTGGGTCTGGTCGCCGGGTGCGCCTGGGCCGGGGTGCTGGCCGCGGGAGTCTTCCGTTCCACCGCGGCCGGTCTCGCCGCGGTGGTGGCCGTGCCGGTCGTCGTCGTGCCTCTGCTGCGCAAGGTGATCGAGGGGCCGAACGTACGGACGGCCGCCGGATTCCCCCTGCGGCTGCGGCAACTGCTGCTGTGGCGGTGGCCCTTCGGAAGCGAGCGCCACCTGCTCGCGGCGGCCAGGGTGGTTGCCCAACCCGTGGGCGCCGCAATGGCGTTGTCGCTGGCCGTCCTGCTCTGCGCGTATCTGCTCACCACCCTGCGCAGCAGGGTCCGATGACGACCGACCGCTCCCTTCCGGTCCCGTCTCGTGCACAACTCCCCAGGGAAAGGCCAATTCTTTCCGATAAGGCGTCAATTCCGACGGGGTGAGCGATCACCCTTTCGTGTGCTTTTCACCAAAGCCCTCAAGGCAGTTGGGGACGGAGCCGACAAAGGATCCGTGAGTACCCTTGCGCACGCCATGATGACCGCCGCCCGCTCCTCGGACTCCGGCCTCGCCGGCCCGGGCGGATTCGACCGCTACCCCTACGCCGAAGGCCCCGCCCCCGATCGGATCGGACCGCACATCTGGGACGGCGCCGATCCCGAGCTGGCCCGGGTCGGCCGGCGCGCCGCCGGCAGCCGGGGCCGCGGCCTGCACGGCCAGCTCGTCCAGCAGCTCGGCCAGATGATCGTCTCGGGTGACCTGGGCGCCGACCGCCCGCTGGTGCCCGAGGAGATCGGCCAGCGTTTCGAGGTGTCCCGCACCGTGGTCCGTGAGTCGCTGCGTGTCCTGGAGGCCAAGGGTCTGGTGAGCGCCCGGCCGAACGTCGGCACACGCGTGCGTCCCGTCAGCGACTGGAACCTCCTCGACCCGGACATCATCGAATGGCGCGCCTTCGGGCCGCAGCGGGACGACCAGCGCCGCGAGCTGAGCGAGCTGCGCTGGACCATCGAGCCGCTCGCCGCCCGCCTCGCCGCCGGGCACGGGCGCGAGGACGTCCAGCAGCGCCTCTCCGACATGGTCGAGATCATGGGCCACGCCATGGGGCAGGGCGACGCGCTGACCTTCTCCCGTGCGGACGCCGAGTTCCACAGCCTGCTCATCCAGGTCGCGGGAAACCGGATGCTGGAGCACCTCTCCGGGATCGTGTCGGCCGCCCTCCAGGTCTCCGGCGGGCCGGTCACCGGCTGTGAGCGGCCCCACGAGACGGCGCTGGCGCAGCACGGCCGGATCGTCACCGCGCTCGCCGAGGGCGACGGAGCCGCGGCCGAGGGGGCCATGCGTCAGCTGCTCACCGTCCATCCAGAGGTCGAGCGTGTGGTGCCCGCGCCCCGCGAACACTGACCCGGGCGCGGGGCGCGACGCGGGGCCGGGCCGCGTCGCCGCCCGGTCATCCGCCGGGCCGCCCGCCCGGTCCGGGGCGCGCCTGCCTGCCGGACCCCGCCGGACCCCGCCCGACCCTTCGGGCGGTCGGCGGGGTCCGCTGCTGTGGCGGGGCGGGAAAGGGTGCCGCGCGGGCATGCTCCGGGGTGCCCCAAGATCCACAAGATCGCACATGAGCTACCCTGTATGCATATGACCGGTTTTACATGCTTATGGTGTGTGACTCGGGCCACGCGGATTCGGCGTAACACTGGTGGAAACAGCGCGATGACTTAAGAGGTGACAGCCGCGGAAGGAATACGGACGCCGTCATAGGCGCTGTGCATCTTCCCGGCCCCGCCCGCGCCGTCGGCCCATCCCCAAGCCGGCGGTCGGCTCCTGTCCGTCACGGACGGGGCCGGAAGCCGTTTTCCAACGTTCCGAGAGGTTGTTCGTGTCGGCCAGCACATCCCGTACGCTCCCGCCGGAGATCGCCGAGTCCGTCTCTGTCATGGCGCTCATCGAGCGGGGAAAGGCTGAGGGGCAGATCGCCGGCGACGATGTGCGTCGGGCCTTCGAAGCCGACCAGATTCCGGCCACTCAGTGGAAGAACGTACTGCGCAGCCTCAACCAGATCCTCGAGGAAGAGGGTGTGACGCTGATGGTCAGTGCCGCGGAGCCGAAGCGCACGCGGAAGAGCGTCGCTGCGAAGACTCCGGCCAAGCGCACCGCGACCAAGACGGTGGCGGCGAAGACGGTGACCACACGGAAGGCCACCGCCCCGACCCCGGCCGCTCCCGCCGCTCCGGTGGCCGACGAGTCCGCCGAGGAAACCGCTCCCGCGAAGAGGGCTGTCGCCAAGAAGGCCGCTCCCGCCAAGAAGGCGGCGGTGGCGAAGAAGGCGGCTCCCGCCAAGAAGACGGCGGCCAAGAAGACCACCGCCAAGAAGGACGACGGCGAGCCCGTCGAGGACGAGGTGCTCGAGGACGCCAAGCCCGGTGACGAGCCGGAGGGCACCGAGAGTGCCGGTTTCGTGCTCTCCGACGAGGACGAGGACGACGCGCCGGCCCAGCAGGTCGCCGCCGCCGGAGCCACCGCCGACCCGGTCAAGGACTACCTCAAGCAGATCGGCAAGGTCCCCCTGCTCAACGCCGAGCAGGAGGTGGAGCTCGCCAAGCGCATCGAGGCGGGTCTCTTCGCCGAGGACAAGCTGGCCAACGCCGACAAGCTCGCCCCGAAGCTCAAGCGTGAGCTGGAGATCATCGCCGAGGACGGGCGCCGCGCCAAGAATCACCTCCTGGAGGCCAACCTCCGTCTGGTGGTCTCGCTGGCCAAGCGCTACACCGGCCGCGGCATGCTCTTCCTGGACCTCATCCAGGAGGGCAACCTCGGTCTGATCCGCGCGGTCGAGAAGTTCGACTACACCAAGGGCTACAAGTTCTCCACGTACGCCACCTGGTGGATCCGTCAGGCGATCACCCGCGCGATGGCCGACCAGGCCCGCACCATCCGTATCCCGGTGCACATGGTCGAGGTCATCAACAAGCTCGCGCGCGTGCAGCGCCAGATGCTCCAGGACCTGGGACGCGAGCCCACCCCGGAGGAGCTGGCCAAGGAACTCGACATGACCCCCGAGAAGGTCATCGAGGTCCAGAAGTACGGCCGTGAGCCGATCTCGCTGCACACCCCGCTCGGTGAGGACGGTGACAGCGAGTTCGGTGACCTCATCGAGGACTCCGAGGCCGTCGTCCCGGCCGACGCCGTGAGCTTCACGCTTCTGCAGGAGCAGCTCCACTCGGTTCTGGACACCCTGTCCGAGCGTGAGGCCGGTGTCGTGTCCATGCGTTTCGGGCTCACCGACGGCCAGCCGAAGACCCTGGACGAGATCGGCAAGGTGTACGGCGTCACGCGCGAGCGCATCCGCCAGATCGAGTCCAAGACCATGTCGAAGCTGCGCCACCCGTCGCGTTCGCAGGTGCTGCGGGACTATCTCGACTAGAGACGGCCCGTCGACGGTCTGTGCGCCGGAGGCCCGGCTCCCTGGTGGGAGCCGGGCCTCCGGCGTCTTCGCGCGGGTGCGGGCCGTGGCCGTCTGGATCACTCTGGGTGTCTCGTGATCATCCCAGAGTGAGGATTCCGTATGCGTCATTCCCTGGTCCGGGCCCTGGCCCGGCCTCTGGCCCTGGCGGCGTCGGCGGCCGTCATACCCCTGGTGTCGGCGGCCCCCGCGGCCGCCGGCCGGGTCGTCGTCGGCGGTTTCCCCGTCGACGTGTCCGGGAGCCCCTGGACGGTCGCCCTGTCCAGCCGTGACCGGTTCGGGGGTACCCGCGCGGGGCAGTTCTGCGGTGGTGTGGCGGTCGGGCCGGTGACCGTGCTGACCGCGGCCCACTGTCTGGGCGACGAGGTGCTGGGTGCGCCACCCCACCGCGCGGTGGACCTGAAGATCATCGCGGGCCGTACGGAACTGTCCGGGTCCGGGGGAGAGGAGATCCCCGTGCGCGACGTGCGGGTGAATCCGGAGTACGACGGCGCGACCCACTCCGGGGACTTCGCCGTGCTCACCCTCGACGCCCCCCTGCCGGCGGACGCGGTGATTGCGACGGCGGGCGAGGGCGACCCGGCCTACCTGCCGGGGACCCCGGCCACGGTGTACGGCTGGGGAGACACCTCGGGCACCGGCCGGTACGCGCACGGCCTGTATGCGGCGCCTCTCCACGTCCTCGCCGACGACGTCTGCGAACGCGCCTATCCGGGCGGTGCCGACGGCACCTACCGGGCCGGCACCATGCTGTGCGGCGGGGAGGCCGAGGGCGGCCCGGACGCCTGTCAGGGCGACAGCGGCGGTCCGCTCGTGGCGGGAGGGAAGCTGATCGGTCTGGTGTCCTGGGGGAGCGGCTGCGGTCAGCCCGGGAAGCCGGGCGTCTATACGCGGATGTCCTACGTGGTGCGCGCACCGGGTGCGGAGGTCTCCGGGGCGCAGGGGCCCGGCCGCCGCTGAGGGAGCCCGGGGACACCTGGGCGCTCGGGGTGCTTCGAAGGAGTACGAGGGCGGGCGGTCGCCCCTTCTGCCAGGAGCCACCGCCCGCCCGCCGGCCTGTGCCGGAGATGCTCGTCGTGGTGGTGAGACGTCAGCGCTCTTCTTCGGATGCCGATGCCGGAACGGTGGTCAACCGCTCTGTCTCGTCCTGTATCTCAGCGGCGATCTTCTTGAGTTCCGGCTCGAACTTGCGACCGTGGTGGGCGCAGAAGAGCAGTTCTCCGCCGCTGAGCAGGACGACGCGCAGGTATGCCTGGGCGCCGCAGCGGTCGCAGCGATCAGCGGCCGTCAGCGGGCTCGCGGGGGTCAGAACAGTAGTCACGTCGCCTCTTCTCTAGCTCGACGAGCTGTCGTACCAGGGTCAACATCCAACCAGGCCCAAAACGTTCCCGCTCGGGCCTCTCGCTCGAAAAAAACTTCCGAGGTGGCCGTCTGCTGCCGGTTGGCGGCGAATGTGCCGTAATGCGTCGCTCTGTGTCTTACGGTTTCGCGCTGTCGGTCAATGTCGGTCCTCCCGGCCGGCTTGCCGGTTGTTCATGAGGACGTGCCCGGAGCCTAAATGGTTCATGCGCCGAAGGGAACGTGATATGTACTTCACTCCATCGAGGGATCGAACACGCTTACGACTCTGGTCTAGGCTGAGGGGCTGACGCGGGTGGCGTTACAACGTCTCTACCAGGGCTCGGTACCCTCGGGGGGCGACTGGAGCCCGCGCCCTTACCCCGAAGGGTCCCACCCGAAATTCAGCGAGGAGCGAACCGCGTGACCGCCGAGACGTCCGTGCCGTCCACCACACTGCTGGCCTCAGCAGACCGGGACGGTTCCAACTACACCGCGCGGCACCTGCTCGTCCTGGAGGGGCTCGAGGCGGTGCGCAAGCGCCCGGGCATGTACATCGGGTCGACCGACAGCCGCGGCCTGATGCACTGCCTGTGGGAGATCATCGACAACTCCGTCGACGAGGCCCTGGGCGGCTACTGCGACCACATCGAAGTGATCCTCCAGGACGACGGATCCGTGGAGGTGCGGGACAACGGCCGCGGCATCCCCGTGGACGTCGAGCCCAAGACCGGTCTGTCCGGTGTCGAGGTCGTCATGACCAAGCTGCACGCCGGCGGCAAGTTCGGCGGCGGCTCCTACGCCGCGTCCGGCGGTCTGCACGGCGTCGGCGCCTCCGTGGTGAACGCCCTGTCCGCCCGGCTCGACGTCGAGGTGGACCGTGCCGGGCACACCCACGCCATCAGCTTCCGCCGAGGTGTCCCCGGCGCTTTCGCGGGCGGCGGCCCGGACGCGGGGTTCGAGTCCGCCAGCGGACTGCGCAAGACCAAGAAGATCCCCAAGAACCGCACCGGCACGCGGGTGCGCTACTGGGCCGACCGGCAGATCTTCCTCAAGGACGCCCAGCTCTCCCTGGAGACGCTGCACCAGCGTGCCCGCCAGACCGCGTTCCTGGTCCCGGGCCTGACCATCGTCGTCCGCGACGAGTACGGTCTGGGCCCGGACGGCAGCAAGGGCGAGGAGTCGTTCCGGTTCGACGGCGGGATCAGCGAGTTCTGCGAGTACCTGGCCACCGACAGGCCGGTCTGCGACATCCTCCGCTTCACCGGGCAGGGCACCTTCAAGGAGACCGTGCCGGTCCTCGACGACCACGGCCAGATGACCCCGACCGAGGTCACCCGTGAACTCGGCGTCGACGTGGCGCTGCGCTGGGGCACCGGCTACGACTCGACCCTCAGGTCCTTCGTCAACATCATCGCGACACCCAAGGGCGGCACCCATGTCGCCGGCTTCGAGCAGGCCGTCCGGGAGACGATGAACGAGGCGCTGCGCGCCAAGAAGCTGCTGCGTGTCGCCGAGGACGACATCGTCAAGGACGACGCCCTCGAAGGGCTGACCGCCGTCGTCACCGTGCGGCTGGCGGAGCCGCAGTTCGAGGGCCAGACCAAGGAGGTCCTCGGCACCTCGGCGGCCCGCCGCATCGTGAACACCGTCATCTCCAGGGAGCTCAAGGCATTCCTGACCTCCACCAAGCGTGACGCGGCCGCCCAGGCCCGGGTGGTGATGGAGAAGGTCGTCGCCGCCGCACGCACCCGCATCGCGGCCCGCCAGCACAAGGACGCCCAGCGCCGGAAGACGGCTCTGGAGTCCTCCTCCCTGCCCGCCAAGCTGGCCGACTGCCGCAGTGACGACGTGGAGCGCAGCGAGCTGTTCATCGTCGAGGGGGACTCGGCGCTCGGCACGGCGAAGCTCGCCCGCAACTCCGAGTTCCAGGCCCTGCTGCCGATCCGCGGCAAGATCCTCAACGTCCAGAAGTCGTCCGTGACGGACATGCTCAAGAACGCCGAGTGCGGTGCCATCATCCAGGTCATAGGGGCCGGGTCGGGCCGTACCTTCGACATCGACGCGGCCCGCTACGGCAAGATCATCATGATGACCGACGCCGATGTGGACGGCTCCCACATCCGTACGCTGCTGCTGACGCTGTTCCACCGCTACATGCGGCCCATGGTGGAGTCGGGCCGGGTCTTCGCCGCGGTGCCGCCGCTGCACCGGATCGAGATCGTCCAGCCCAAGCGGGGCCAGGACAAGTACGTGTACACGTACTCGGACCGCGAGCTGCGGGACAAGCTGCTGGAGTTCCAGACCAAGAACATCCGCTACAAGGACTCCATCCAGCGCTACAAGGGCCTCGGCGAGATGGACGCCGACCAGCTGGCCGAGACCACGATGGACCCGCGCCACCGCACCCTGCGCCGGATCAACCTCTCCGACCTGGAGTCCGCCGAGACGGTGTTCGACCTGCTCATGGGCAACGACGTGGCACCGCGCAAGGAATTCATCTCCAACTCGGCGGCCACGCTCGACCGGTCGCGGATCGACGCGTAGCGCCCGTCCGGCGGAGGGCCCGGAGAGCGTCGGAGTCACCTCCCGACGCGGGTGAGCCCACGTGGCTCCGCCGAACCCCGGCGGAGCCACGCCGGCGAGCCCGGACGGCTTCGCCCGCCCCGTCCGGTTCGGCGGAGGCGGGGGCGCGGGTGTCTCACCGAGGACGCCGGCGGTGACGGGACCCTGCGGGCCGTGCGCGGCGCGCCTTTGGGGACGCGGGACTGTCACCGGGCATCCAACGGCGTCTGCCGGAGCGGCTGTCGGAGCCTCCGCCGCAGCCGCCGGTTCCCGCGGAGGCGCCCGACGGGCTCACCACGCGGGAGACCGCGGTGCCCGTCCTCGTCGCCGAGGGGCTCGCCGACCAGGAGATCGCCCGCGGTCCGCAGGTCTCCACCGCGACGGTGAAGACCCACAGCGGCAATCCGTTCGCCAGGACGGCCTCAAGGACCGTGCGGGTGTGGTGGGTTACGCGTCCGCGAGACGACTTGTGCGCCCTCCAGGGGATGTACTCACCTGATGGGGTGAATACCCCGAAGAAGTAGTTTTGGTGATCCTCCCGTTATGCCCATCCTTGGGGCATGCAGTCAAGCAATGTCCGTCCCCGCGAAGGCGGCGGCGGCTCCGAGAGCTGGGCCGGTGACGGCTGGCGTCCCGCGTCGGTGTCCACGACGGGGGAGACGATGTACGAGGATCCCTGGCGCGACCTCTTCGCCCCCGGCTGGGGGGAGCCGGCCGACGGGGAGACTCCGGCCCCCGGTCCCGCCGTTGTGCCCGCCGCCCGCCAGGAGCAGGAGGCGCCGGCGGACCGCGCCGCCGAGGTCTATCTGGACGTGCAGCGCAGCCCTGCCTTCCAGGAGGTCCGCAGGCGGTACCGGAGGTTCGTGGGACCGTGGACGGTCGCCTTCCTGTGCTGGTACGTGGGGTACGTGGTGCTGGCGACGACCGTCCCCGGCCTGATGGCACGGCCGGTGGCGGGGGCCGTGAACGTGGCGATGGTCGCCGGACTGGGGCAGTTCCTCACCACGTTCCTGCTCACCTGGGCCTATGCCCGGCACGCCCGGGTGCGCAGAGACCGGGCCGCGCTCGAACTGCGCTGGGACACACAGGAACTGACGCGTGAGGCGGGAGGCGGCAGACGATGACCGGGCCTCATCAGACTCTCGCCTTAGTGCTGTTCAGCGCCTTCGTCGCCGTCACCCTGGCGATCACGACCTGGGTGAGCCGCAAACGGCACGGATCGGCCGAGGAGTTCTACGCCGGAGGACGCCTCTTCACCCCGCTGGAGAACGGGTTCGCCATCGCCGGCGACTACATGTCGGCGGCGTCGTTCCTCGGCGTGGCGGGAGTGATCTCGCTCTTCGGCTACGACGGCCTGCTGTATGCGGTGGGCTTCCTCGTCGCCTGGCTGGTGGTGCTCTTCCTCGTCGCCGAACTGGTCCGCAACTGCGGCCGGTTCACCCTCGCCGACGTGCTCGCCGCGCGGATGAGCGAGCGGCCCGTGCGGATCGCGGCGGGAACCTCCTCGGTCATCGTCTCCGTCTTCTACCTGGTGGCCCAGATGGTGGGCGCGGGCAGCCTGGTGGCGCTGCTGCTCGGGCGGACCGGCGCGGCGGCCCAGGCGTGGACGGTCATCGGCGTCGGCGCGCTCATGGTGATCTACGTGTCGCTGGGAGGGATGCGGGCCACCACCTGGATCCAGATCGTCAAGGCGGTGCTGCTGCTCGGCGGCACCGTCGTACTGACGGTGCTCGTCATGATCCGTTTCCACGGTGACTTCAACCGGCTGCTGCTGTCGGCCGCCGCGCGCAGCGGCCACGGGGACGCGTTCCTGGCACCGGGCCTGAAATACGGCGGGGACTGGACCGAGCGGTTCGACTTCATCAGCCTCGGCCTGGCCCTGGTCCTGGGCACCGCCGGGCTGCCCCACATCCTGTCCCGCTTCTACACGGTGCCGACCGCCCGGGCCGCCCGCCGCTCGGTCGTCTGGTCGATCGCGCTGATCGGCGGGTTCTACCTGATGACGATCGTCCTGGGCTTCGGGGCGACCGCGATCGTCGGTCCGCAGGCCGTCCGGGAATCGAACGCAGCCGGCAACACGGCCGTCCCGCTGCTGGCCCTCGACCTGGGCGGCGGCGCGGACTCCACCGGAGGGACCGTGCTGTTCGCCGTCGTGGCGGCCGTCGCCTTCGCCACGATCCTCGCGGTGGTCGCCGGGATCACGCTCGCCTCCTCGGCGTCCGTGGCGCACGACCTGTACGCGTCGCTGCGCCGCCGCACCAAGCCGCGCAGCGAGGTGGCCGTCGCCCGGGTGGCGGCGGTCGGCATCGGCCTGGTCGCGATCGCCCTCGGTCTGCTGGCCAAGGACCTCAACGTCGCCTTCCTGGTCGGTCTCGCCTTCGCGGTGGCGGCCTCCGCGAACCTGCCCGTGCTGCTGTACTCGCTGTTCTGGCGCGGTTTCACGACCCGCGGCGCACTGTGGTCGGTGTACGGCGGCCTCGTTCCGGCGCTGGTGCTCGTGGCCCTGTCCCCGGTGGTGTCCGGGACGCCGGAATCGCTGTTCCCCGGCCTCGACTTCCAGTACTTCCCGCTGGAGAACCCGGGTCTGGTCTCCATCCCGCTGGGCTTCTTCGCGGGCTGGCTCGGCACGGTCACCTCGGCCGAGGCCCCGGACGAGGCCCGGCACGCGGAGACCGAGGTGCGCTCCCTGACGGGGGCGGGGGCCGTCTAGGCCCTGCCCCGGTACATCGTGCCGCCGTAACCGCCGCCGTAGCCGTGGGAGCACTCGTCCCACGGGTGCGTGCAGCGGCGCGGCGGTCACGGGGGTCAGGGGAGGCGGGGGTTGCGGCGCGACCCGCGCCGGTCAGCGGGCGGAGGCCGCCGCCGTCAGCTCGCGCACCGCGATCACGTCCATCCGGCCCGGCGTGCCGAGCACGGTGGCGCCGCAGCTCTCCCGGCGGGGCGGACCGGCGGCGCCCTGCGCCACGACGACACGCCAGTGGCGCCCGTCGGTGTGGGCGACGGTGACCTCCCAGAGCGGTGCGCCACCGTCCGTGCGGACGACGCTCAGCGCGTCCGCCGCGTACTCGCCGGCGGCCGAGCGCACGGCCAGCTCGGCCGCCTGCCCGGGCCGCTGCCAGGCCGAACTCCCGCGGCAGCCCTCGACGACGACCCGCCCCTCCCGGACGCCCCGCAGGATCTCCTTGACGGCAGGGGCCTCGACCCTCCCGTAGGCATAGCCGTACGGGAGGACGAGCACGGTCGGGGAGAAGCGGTGACCGCCCAGATGGGTGACCTCCCAGACGCCCGGGACGCCCGAGGCGCCGAGTTCGGCGGCCAGGGGGCGGCCGAGGAGGGCGCAGCAGCGGTCACGCTTGCCATTGGTGCACACGAGGGCCAGCGGACCGCCGGTGTGCCGGGTGCCGCCGAGTGCCGTGCCGAACGTGCGGTGGTCGCCGCGGCCGAGGGCGGCGAAGTCGAGGTCGAGCAGTTGCCGGGGGTCCCGGGTCGTGGCGCCGTGCAGCCACGCGTTGCCGGGCGTCGTGTGCGCCGCGTACACCTGGCGTACGGCGGATCCGCCGCGGTCGGCGTGCGGTCCAGGGCGGCGGACGAGCGCGATCCGTACGCCGGTGCCGTGGGCGGCCCGCTCCAGCGCGCGGCCGACGGCGGGGTCCAGATGGCTGGAGGTGAGCGCCCTGGCCCCCCAGGGGCCGGGCTGTTCCAGCAGCAGCCATGTCGTCGCGGTGGCCGCGGTCGCCGCGACGGGCTCGTCGAGACTGCGGGAGACGGTCGTGCACGTACTCACACAGGTGAGCCTAACCTGGCTTGCTGGTGGTGCTCTCCGGACGCACTGGTGCCGGGCTCCGGCAGTGGTCGAGGGACCTGGCCCGGCACGGTCGGGTGCCGGGCTTGCGGTGCGCAGAGGACGGGGTGGTGGTCTGCTGGGTCGGGGGCTGCCCTCAACCGCTCGGCGGTGGTGTGCGGGGGGCTGAACACGGCGAGGCTGCGGATCGGCTCGCTGCCCGGAACGGTCTCGGGTCAGGAGTCGGGGATGTCCGCCTTGGCGCGGACCAGTGTCTCCCGTGTGATGACGACGATGCGTTCGTAGTCCGCGCGTCCTGCGTCGGACGGCAGCATGCGCTCGAGTTCTGCCGTGGCCTCCGTGCCGATGACGGCGAAGTTCCCGTCATGGAGCTCGAAGATGTCAGGACAGGTGTCGCCGTTCAGGCTGCCCCGTTCGCGAGGTGACGCGCCGAGGCGGCGCACGATCTTCAACTGAATACCGATCCTTGCGATGTGCCGATGGAACAAGGCAAGTATCTCCCCGGTGATCACTGTGACTCCAGAGGTTTCATCCCGCCGATGTCGCCGGATCGGGTGATGACGGAGCGTCAGTTGTCGAACACCCCTGCCAGCGGCGCCGGACGGCCGGTTTCCTCAGCCGCTCACAGCGTCTCCTCGTCGGGCGGTTCGCCCACCACCCACCACTCGTCGGTGTCCGCCTCGGCCAGGGTCTCGATGATCCCGTCCACCATCCGGCCCACGCGCGCCTCGTCGGACGAGCTGATGAGGCTGCTGCGGCTGGGCCGGGTGGCTTCCCAGTACTCGCGGAAGATCTGGTTCTGGCAGGTGATCCTCAGATAGCCGTGCAGTTCCTCCCAGGTCACGACCTTGATGCGGTAGGCGAGCAGCGCATTGGTGTAGAGCGCGTTGGCGAACAGGAACTGACGGTGCCTCGGCGCCGGGACGGCACCGTTGTGGGTGTCCAGCACCGCCGCCAGCGCGGGGTCCTCCATGGCCTTGCTCAGCAGCTCCCACTGGAGCCGCTGCTGGCGGGCGAGATCGGCGTGCCGCTGCCGTTCGGCCAGCTGCGTGCTCCGCTCCCGTCTGCGCCGGGAGGACGCGGCGCCCGCCGCGACCGCGACGGCCAGTGCCGCCGCCGCGACCGGGCCGTATCCCCGGCGCCGGGACCTCTGTGCTGCCATGACCACCCCCGATTCAGGCGACCGCCCACCGGTCGTCGGGACCCGGGCGGCCGACGGGGACCGGCGGGCGGCGCATGCCTGCTCCCAGGGTGCCCCGGCCGGTGCCCGCGGGGGAGGCGGAGAAGAGGCGCACAGGAGGAAGCGAGGGTCGCACATCCCGGCGCCCTGCCCGGTGTCCGCCCGGTAGGTACGCCGGGTGACCGCGCGCCGGATGCCTGTCCGGCGGATCACGCGGCAGACGCGGGGACCGGTGTGTCCCGGCTCTGTGTGCGGGGGCGGTGGTCTGTCGTGCCGGCTCTCTCCCTCGCCGGGCAGCCATGCGTGCCGGTCTCCGTGCAGCCGGTCCGCCGGGTGCGGTGCCGCCGGTCTTGCCCCGCCCGGTCCCCGGGACGGGCCCCGTACCCGTCGGCCCCGCCCGTATCCTGGGCGGCGGGTGCTCGCCCCGCCTGCCTGCCCCTGCCCGCGCCGGTCCGCGGACCGGCGCACGTGTCGGCGTGAAAGAGGTCGCCCGTTGAGCCAGCCGAGCCCGAGCCCGATCACCGGGAGCCCGAGCCCGACCACCGGCCCGCACCGCGCCCCGCGGCAGATCCCCGTCGTCGTCCTCGCCGGTTTCCTCGGCGCCGGGAAGACGACCCTGCTGAACCATCTCCTCCACCACAGCGGAGGCAGCCGTATCGGCGCGATCGTCAACGACTTCGGGGCGATCGGGATCGACGCCATGGCCGTCGCGGGCGCCCTCGGCGACTCCACCGTCTCCCTCGGCAACGGCTGTCTGTGCTGCGCGGTGGACACCGGTGAACTCGACGACTACCTCGGTCGCCTGGCACGGCCCTCCCTGGGCGTCGACGTCATCGTCATCGAGGCCAGCGGACTCGCCGAACCACAGGAACTGGTGCGCATGGTGCTCGCCGGCGAGCAGCCGGACGTCGTCTACGGCGGGCTGGTCGAGGTCGTCGACGCCGCCGAGTTCGACGACACCCGGGCGCGGCACCCGGAGGTCGACCGGCACCTCGCCCTCGCCGACCTCGTCGTCGTCAACAAGGCCGACCGGGCCGGGGACACCGAACGGATCCTCGCCCTGGTACGGTCCCTCGCCGACCGGGCCGCCGTCGTCGCGGCCTCCTACGGGCGTGTCGACCCCGCGTTCCTCTTCGACTGCCGGCCCGCCGGGGAACGCGTCGGGCAGCTGTCCTTCGACGACCTGCACGACCCGCACGACCCGCACCCGGACCGTGCCCCCGGCCAGGGCGATCACCACGACATCCACGCCGGGCATCTCCACGCCGCGTACGACAGCCTCTCGTACGTCAGCGAGGTCCCCCTCGACCCACGCCGGCTGATGGCCTTCCTCGACAGCCGCGCCGAGGGCCTCTACCGCATCAAGGGCTACGTCGACTTCGGGCCGCACGACATCCGCAACCGCTACGCCGTGCACGCCGTCGGCCGCTTCCTGCGCTTCTACCCGGAGCCCTGGCCCGCCGCCGAGCCGCGCCGCACCCAGCTCGTCCTCATCGGCACCGCCCTCGACACGCCCGCCCTCGCCAAGGAACTGGAGGCCTGTACGAGCGACGCCCCGCACGCCGACGAGCACGGCATGTGGGGCGTCCTGCGCTATGTGCGGGAACCCGGGCCGCAGGACCCGGCCCCCCGCACACCTGCGCCGCAGGTCTGACCTGTCCTGCTTCTCTCCCTGCTCCCTGCGCCCTGTCTCTGTCCTTGCCCCGGTCCCGTCCTAGGCGGGTCCTGCCACCACCGACACCGTCTTCGCCAGCGACACGCCCGAGCCGTCCCGGCGCGGATCGATTTCCGGCATGTCCACCGGGGTGCCGTTCTTCTGCGCCGCGCGGGCCGGTGTCGGGCCCGCCCAGGCCAGCGACAGGCAGTCCTCGCCCTTCAGGAACCGCTGGCAGCGCACGCCGCCGGTCGCGCGGCCCTTGCGCGGATACTGGTCGAACGGGGTCAGTTTGCCCGTCGTCTGCACGGAGTCGTCCAGTGTGCCGCGCGAGCCCGCGACGGTGAGGACCACCGCGTCCACCGCCGGGTCCACCGCGGTGAAGGAGATCACCCGCGCGCCGTCGGTGAGCTTGATGCCCGCCATGCCGCCGGCCGGGCGGCCCTGCGGACGGACCTGGGACGCCTGGAAACGCAGCAACTGCGCGTCGTCCGTGATGAAGACCAGGTCCTCCTCGCCGGTGCGCAGCTCGACTCCGCCGACGATCCGGTCGCCCTCCTTGAGAGCGATGACCTCCAGCTCGTCCTTGTTGGCCGGGTAGTCCGGCACCACCCGCTTGACGACGCCCTGTTCCGTGCCGAGCGCCAGACCGGGGGAGGACTCGTCCAGCGTGGTGAGGCAGACCAGTGTCTCGTCGTCCGTCAGGGAGACGAACTCCGTGAGCGGTGCCCCGCCCGCCAGGGTCGGCGCGGCGGCCGTCGGCGGCAGCTGGGGAAGGTCGATCACATTGATCCGCAGCAGCCGCCCCGACGAGGTCACCGCGCCGATCTCGCCGCGCGCCGTCGCCGGGACCGCCGACACGATCACGTCGTGCTTCGCGCGCGTGCCGTCCGCCTCCGTGGTCAGCGGCGCGCCGTTGGCCGTGCGTGCCAGCAGGCCGGTGGAGGACAGCATGACCCGGCACGGGTCGTCGGCTACCTGGAGCGGTACCGCCGTGGCCGGGGCACCGCTCGACTCCAGCAGCACCGTACGGCGCTCGGTGCCGAACTTCTTCGCCACCGCCGCCAGTTCGGCCGCCACCAGCTTGCGCAGCTCCGCATCCGAGTCGAGGATCCGGGTCAGCTCGGCGATCTCCTCGGTGAGCCGCTCCTTCTCGGCGTCCAGCTCGATGCGGTCGTACCTGGTGAGGCGGCGCAGCGGCGTGTCGAGGATGTACTGGGTCTGCACGTCCGACAGGGAGAACCGCTCCATCAGGCGTTCCTTCGCCTGAGCGGAGTTCTCGCTGGAACGGATCAGACGGATGACCTCGTCGATGTCCACCAGCGCGGTGAGCAGGCCCTCGACGAGGTGCAGCCGGTCGCGCCGCTTGGTGCGGCGGAACTCGCTGCGGCGGCGTACGACCTCGAAGCGGTGGTCGAGGTAGACCTCGAGGAGCTCCTTGAGCCCCAGGGTGAGCGGCTGGCCGTCCACCAGAGCCACGTTGTTGATGCCGAAGGACTCCTCCATCGGCGTCAGCTTGTAGAGCTGCTCCAGGACCGCCTCCGGCACGAAGCCGTTCTTGATCTCGATGACCAGACGCAGACCGTGCTGGCGGTCGGTGAGGTCCTTGACGTCGGCGATGCCCTGGATCTTCTTCGAGCCGACCAGGTCCTTGATCTTGGCGATCACCTTCTCGGGGCCCACCGTGAAGGGGAGTTCGGTGACGATCAGGCCCTTGCGGCGTGCCGTCACCGTCTCCACCGCCACCGTGGCGCGGATCTTGAAGGTGCCGCGGCCCGACTCGTAGGCGTCGCGGATGCCGGACAGGCCGACGATCCGGCCGCCGGTGGGCAGATCGGGGCCGGGGACGAACCGCATGAGGGCGTCCAGGTCCGCGTTCGGGTAGCGGATCAGATGGCGGGCGGCCGCGACGACCTCGCCGAGGTTGTGCGGCGGCATGTTGGTCGCCATGCCGACCGCGATGCCGGACGCGCCGTTGACCAGGAGGTTCGGGAAGGCGGCGGGGAGGGCCTCCGGCTCCTGTTCCTGGCCGTCGTAGTTGGGCGCGAAGTCGACCGTGTCCTCGTCGATCGACTCGGTCATCAGGCTGGTCGCCGCGGCCATCCGGCACTCGGTGTACCGCATGGCGGCGGGCGGGTCGTCGTTGCCCAGGGAGCCGAAGTTGCCGTGGCCGTCGACCAGCGGGAGGCGCATCGAGAAGGGCTGGGCCATCCGCACCAGCGCGTCGTAGATCGACGCGTCGCCGTGCGGATGCAGTTTGCCCATGACCTCGCCGACGACACGCGCGCACTTCACATAGCCGCGCTCGGGACGCAGGCCCATCTCGTTCATCTGGTAGACGATGCGGCGGTGCACCGGCTTCAGGCCGTCCCGGGCGTCGGGAAGGGCGCGGGAGTAGATGACCGAATACGCGTACTCGAGGAAGGAGCCCTGCATCTCGTCCACGACGTCGATGTCGAGGATCTTCTCCTCGTACGGTTCGTCGGGCGGCGGGGTCTTCGTGCTGCGGCGGGCCATCCTGCCGGCTCCTCCTGTTTCCTGGTCGCTAGCCTGCGGGGCACGCCCCTTCGGCTCGCTCGTGCTGAAGCGTGAACGGGATCTGCTGCGGACCATTGTGGACCGCGGGACTGACAACTCGGACCGGCACCTGTCCGGCCGGGGGCGCGTCCGGGCGCCCGGACCTGCGCGTCAGCGGACCGGAACCACTGAGCCGGGGGTTCCGCACCGCCCGGGCGGGACAGCCGCGTTGCCCTCGCACCGTACCCGCCGAAGGGCCTGCACCGTACCGCCGTGCGGCCTGCACCGTACCGCCGCGGACCCCGGACCGTACCGCCCGGGGCCTCGCGCCGCCTCCGCGCCGCCTCCGCGGCACGGCCGTCCCGCCGCCGTCGCGCCTCCGCGGCGGGCCCGCAGCGTCCGCCGTCCCGGGACCGCGTCCCACCCGCGCACCCGGCCCCGCGACCACCTCCCCCCGCACCTCCGCGGGCGCGGTGGCCGGTCTCGCTCTCGGCGTACGGCCTCCGGGAACTTCGCCGCGGCACCGCACGCTTGCATACAGTGGCAGGACCGGCGGGATCCTGTGGTTCCGGCCACAGCCGCCGCCACAGCTCCGCGAGCGAAGGGACGTACATGCCCATGGGTCACACGGCCACAGCTGAGGCAGGCTCCGGGGGCCTGACAGCGACCGAGCACCGCCTGGCCAACGGTCTGCGGGTGGTGCTCTCCGAGGACCACCTGACCCCCGTGGCGGCGGTGTGCCTCTGGTACGACGTCGGCTCGCGCCACGAGGTCAAGGGCCGCACCGGTCTGGCTCACCTCTTCGAGCACCTGATGTTCCAGGGCTCCGCCCAGGTGAAGGGCAACGGCCACTTCGAACTGGTGCAGGGCGCGGGCGGTTCGCTCAACGGCACCACCAGCTTCGAGCGCACCAACTACTTCGAGACGATGCCCGCCCACCAGCTGGAGCTCGCGCTCTGGCTGGAGGCCGACCGCATGGGCTCCCTGCTCGCCGCCCTGGACGACGAGTCGATGGAGAACCAGCGCGACGTCGTGAAGAACGAGCGCCGCCAGCGCTACGACAACGTGCCCTACGGCACCGCCTTCGAGAAGCTCACCGCCCTCGCCTACCCGGACGGCCACCCCTACCACCACACCCCCATCGGCTCGATGGCGGACCTGGACGCGGCCACGCTGGAGGACGCGCGCGCGTTCTTCCGCACGTACTACGCGCCGGGCAACGCCGTCCTGTCGGTGGTCGGCGACATCGACCCGGCCGAGACGCTGGCCTGGGTCGAGAAGTACTTCGGGTCCATCGCGTCGCACGACGGCAAGCCCGCGCCGCGTGACGGCTCGCTGCCGGACGTCATGGGCGGCCAGCAGCGCGAGGTCGTCGTGGAGGAGGTGCCGGCCCGCGCGCTGATGGCCGCCTACCGGCTGCCGGAGGACGGCACGCGCGCCTGCGACGCCGCCGACCTGGCGCTCACCGTCCTCGGCGGCGGCGAGTCCTCCCGCCTCTACAACCGGCTGGTACGGCGCGACCGTACCGCCGTGGCCGCCGGGTTCGGTCTGCTGCGGCTGGCCGGGGCGCCCTCCCTGGGCTGGCTGGACGTGAAGACGTCCGGCGACGTCGAGGTCCCGGTGATCGAGGCCGCCATCGACGAGGAGCTCGCCCGGTTCGCCGAGGAGGGCCCCACCCCCGAGGAGATGGAGCGCGCCCAGGCCCAGCTGGAGCGGGAGTGGCTGGACCGGCTCGGCACGGTCGCGGGCCGCGCCGACGAACTGTGCCGCTACGCGGTGCTGTTCGGCGACCCGCAGCTCGCCCTCACCGCCGTCGGGCGCGTCCTCGAGGTCACCGCCGAGGAGGTCCAGGAGATCGCCAAGGCCCGCCTGCGCCCCGACAACCGCGCGGTCCTCGTCTACGAGCCCGTCGCCGGCGCCGAGGAGGAGTCCGCAGAGGAAGCCGAACGCACCGAGGACCCCGAGTCCGCGGCGACCGTGGAAGCCACCGACGACAACGAGGAGGCGGCCAAGTGACCGAGCTCGCCACGATGGAGTTCCACCCCCGGCCCCAGGCGGGCACGGCCAGGCCGTGGGCCTTCCCCGCGCCGGAGCGCGGCACGCTGGACAACGGCCTGACGGTGCTGCGCTGCCACCGCCCCGGCCAGCAGGTCGTCGCCGTCGAGGTGCTGCTCGACGCGCCGCTCGACGCCGAGCCGGCCGGCCTCGACGGTGTCGCCACGATCATGGCGCGCGCCTTCTCGGAGGGCACCGACACGCTCTCCGCCGAGGAGTTCGCCGCCGAACTGGAGCGCTGCGGCGCCACGCTCGACGCGCACGCCGACCACCCCGGCGTCCGGCTGAGCCTGGAGGTCCCGGTCTCCCGGCTCCCCAAGGCGCTCGGACTGCTCGCCGACGCGCTGAGGGCGCCCGCGTTCGCCGACAGCGAGGTCGAGCGCCTGGTGCGCAACCGTCTCGACGAGATCCCCCACGAGCTGGCCAACCCGGCGCGCCGGGCCGCCAAGGAGCTGTCCCGGCAGCTCTTCCCGGAGACCGCCCGCATGTCGCGCCCGCGCCAGGGCACCGAGGAGACCGTCGAGAAGATCGACGCCGCGGCCGTACGCCGGTTCTACGAGCGGTACGTGCGCCCCGCGACGGCCACCGCCGTGATCGTCGGCGACCTCACCGGCGTCGACCTGGACGAGCTGCTCGCGGACACCCTGGGCGGCTGGAGCGGTGCCCCGGCCCGGCCCCGTCCGGTGCCCGCGGTGACGTCCGACGACACCGGCCGCGTCGTCATCGTGGACCGGCCCGGTGCCGTCCAGACGCAGCTGCTCATCGGCCGCACCGGTCCCGACCGGCACGACCGGACGTGGGCGGCCCAGGTGCTCGGCACGTACTGCCTCGGCGGCACCCTGACCTCGCGCCTGGACCGTGTGCTGCGCGAGGAGAAGGGCTACACCTACGGTGTGCGGGCGTTCGGGCAGGTCCTGCGGTCCGCGCCGGACGGCACCGGCGCCGCGATGCTCGCCATCAGCGGTTCCGTCGACACGCCGAACACCGGTCCCGCACTGCAGGACCTGTGGACGGTGCTGCGCACGCTCGCCGCGGAGGGGCTGACCGACGCCGAACGGGACGTCGCCGTGCAGAACCTCGTCGGCGTGGCGCCGCTGAAGTACGAGACCGCCGCCGCCGTGGCGAGCACGCTGGCCGACCAGGTCGAGCAGTACCTGTCCGACGACTTCCAGGCGACGCTCTACCGGCAGCTCGCCGCGACCGGCACCGTGGAGGCCACCGCGGCGGTCGTGAGCGCCTTCCCGGTGGACCGTCTGGTGACGGTCCTCGTCGGCGACGCGGCACAGATCAGGGAGCCCGTCGAGGCCCTCGGTATCGGCGACGTCACGGTCGTCACGGCGGAGTAGCACCGCGCGCGGGTGAGCCCTGACGGCCGGACGGCCCGGCCGTCAGGGCTCCTGTCCGCCCACCGGCCGTCAGCAGGGGTGGGCGTATGCCCGATTTACGGGAGAGGCAACCTGTATGCCCTGTGGCGTGCGCTACAAAAGATGTGATCCGTTTGAGGACCGAAAGCCGCCCCGTCTAGCGTCGTCCCGGCCTGTCCGTCACGCAGCACGCCGCATCCGCGGCAGCGGACAGCCATCGCCGAGTCCCCGTACGGCGCGAGCCGGGGGAGCCGGGGACCCACAGTCCCCCGGGGTGAATCGGACGCCCGCGCGTACAGCGAGGGGGTCCGTAGGAGACCTTCCTGCTCCGAACCCGTCAGCTAACCCGGTAGGCGAGAGGGAAGGAAAGGACCAGCCCCTTCATGGCGTCGTGCGCCCCCGGGAAGCACCGCCGGCCCAGCCGGATGAAGCGTTCCACCACCCAGGCCGCGGGTGTCGCGGCCCTCGCCACCAGCGGCGTGGTGGGCACCCTCGCGGCCCCCGCACTCGCGGCCGGCGACCCCGCGCAGAACGCGCTCGAGACGAGCGGGCTCATCCCCGTCGTCGCCCTCGGTGACACGGTCGCCGACACGATCGACGCCCAGGCCACCGCCCAGCAGGCGGCAGCCGCGCGCAAGGAGGCCGAGCAGGCCGCCCGCAAGCGCGCGGCCGAGCTGGCGGAGAAGGCCCGTGAGGCCAAGGAGCGCGCCGCCCGCGACGCGGAGCGCAAGCGCCTCAACACCTTCGTCGCGCCGATCTCCCACTCGTACGTCTCCACCGGCTACCAGGCCAGCAGCGCCCTGTGGTCCTCCGGCGCGCACACCGGCATCGACTTCCACGCCGCCAGCGGCACGAGCGTCCACGCGGTGGGCTACGGCACCGTCGTCGAGACCGGCTGGGGAGGTTCGTACGGCAATCAGATCGTCATCAGGATGAACGACGGCACCTTCACGCAGTACGGCCACCTGTCGTCCATCGCGGTGTCCGTGGGCCAGCAGGTCGTCACGGGCCAGCAGATCGGCCTGTCCGGCGCGACCGGCAACGTCACGGGACCGCACCTCCACTTCGAGGCCCGTACGACCGCGGAGTACGGCTCCGACATCGACCCCGTCGCGTACCTGCGTCAGCACGGTGTGAGCATCTGACACCCGTCGCCCGCCCCGCCGGCACGATGTGAACATCCGGCACCGGCAGCCGGCAGCCGCCGTCCCGCGCCCGGCGCGGAGTGCGGTACATCACGTCCCCGGGAAGCCCCGGCTCGTCCGAGCCGGGGCTTTCGGTTTTCCGGTGGCCCGCTGTCCAAAAAATATCCCCGGATTCCGGCCCGCCGTCGGAAATTCCGTCCCGTTGCCATAGAGTCACGGAACACACGTCAGCACAACTCGATCGTCGACGTTTCACGGGGATTAAGGCGGAGGTCGGTCATGCGTATTCCGGCGCACTCGGTGTGCACCGCTATCCGGGACGACATCGTCGCCGGTGTCTACGAGCGCGGCAGCCGCCTCACCGAGGAACTCCTCGCCCGCCGCTACGGCGTCTCCCGCGTCCCCGTCCGCGAGGCGCTGCGCACGCTGGAGGCCGAGGGCTTCGTCGTCACCCGGCGGCACGCGGGCGCGTGCGTGGCCGAGCCGACCGAGCACGAGGCCGCCGACCTGCTGGAGATGCGCATGCTCCTGGAGCCGCTCGGCGCCTCCCGGGCCGCCCAGCGCCGCACGGAGGCCCATCTGAAGGTGCTGCGCGGCCTGGTCCGGCTGGGCCAGGAACGCGCCCGGCGGGGCAACAGCGAGGATCTGCGCTCGCTGGGCGGCTGGTTCCACGAGACGCTCGCCCAGTCCTCCGGCAGCCACGCCCTGACGTCGATGCTCACCCAGCTCCGGCACAAGATCGCCTGGATGTACACGGTGGACGCGCCCGCCAGCCCGGTGGACTCCTGGGCCGAGCACGGGGCCATCGTGGACGCGGTGGCGCGCGGCGACAGCGAGCGCGCGCGGGCCGTCACCGCCCTGCACACCGAGCGCGCGACGGCCGCGCACCGGCTGCGTTTCCCCGGCGGACCGGACCGGCCGGACCGCGTGAGGACTTCGCAACCTCCCGTAAACATGACGGGTCTGCGGCTTTAACACGGCCGCCGTATACAAAGAAGTGGTATTCCGCAGGGATCTGTTTTCCGCTGCCCGAATTCCCGTGCGCCGGTGTATTACGCCGGTGCGCCTTTTGCGTGCCCGGTTTACGGATGCCTGGCCCCGGGTCCCGGGCCTGGGTCATGCCCGTGATAATTCCCGGGCCGCCGTCGAGGACGCGGAAACGACAGAACCGCGCCACCCGTCAGGGCGGCGCGGCTCCGTCGTGCGGTGCCGGGGCGGTTCAGACCGTCTCCGGAAGCTCCTCGAGCCCCTCGGCAACCAGCTTGGCCAGCCGGTCGAGCGCGGCGTCCGCGCCCTCGGCGTCGGAGGCGAGGACGATCTCCTCGCCGCCCTTGGCGCCGAGGCCCAGGACGGCCAGCATGGACGCCGCGTTGACGGGGTTGCCGTCGGCCTTGGCGATCGTCACGGGGACGCCGGTGGCCGTGGTGGCCCGGACGAAGATGGAAGCGGGACGGGCGTGGAGGCCCTCGGCCCAGCCGACGTTGACGCGGCGCTCAGCCATGTGATGCTGCCCTTCAGGTTCTCAGCGTTGTCTAGACCAGTGTTCCATATCGGCGGAGGTGCCTCGACGGGCCGTACGGCCCGTCCGGTTGGTCCGACCCGTCCACACCTGTCCAGGACGTCCGGCTCATCCGTTCCGTCCGGACTGTCCCTGTCGTCACCGCACCGTGACCCGGACCCGGTCCGGCACCCCGGCCGGCCCCCACCGGTCGCCGCGGCTCCCCGTGGCCCTCCCTGGCCGCCTCGGGGACCGTCTCGCGCCGTTGTCGTACGCGAGCCGTACGCTGGGGCGCATGCAGAGCTCGCCGGACCGGCAAGAGTACCCCGCCCACTGGGAAGCCGACGTGGTGCTGCGCGATGGCGGCACCGCACGGATCCGGCCCATCACCGCCGACGACGCCGGCCGCATGGTCAGCTTCTACGAGCAGGTCTCCGACGAGTCGAAGTACTTCCGCTTCTTCGCGCCCTACCCCCGCCTGTCCGCGAAGGACGTCCACCGTTTCACGCACCACGACTTCGTGGACCGGGTGGGACTCGCCGCCACCGTCGGCGGAGAGTTCATCGCCACCGTACGCTACGACCGCATCGGCCCCGGCGGGATGCCCGCCTCCGGAGCCGCGGACGAGGCCGAGGTCGCCTTCCTGGTGCAGGACGCGCACCACGGCCGCGGTGTCGCCTCCGCCCTCCTGGAGCACATCGCCGCCGTCGCGCGCGAGCGCGGCATACGCCGCTTCGTCGCCGAGGTGCTCCCCGCCAACACCAAGATGATCAAGGTGTTCACGGACGCCGGCTACACCCAGAAGCGCAGCTTCGAGGACGGCGTCGTGCACCTGGAGTTCGGCATCGAGCCCACGGACCGCTCGCTCGCCGTCCAGCGCGCGCGGGAGCAGCGTGCCGAGGCCCGCTCCGTGCGGCGTCTGCTGGCGCCGGGCGCGGTCGCCGTCGTGGGCACCGGCCGGGCTCCCGGCGGCGTGGGCCGCGACGTCCTGGACAACATCCGGGACGCCGGTTTCACCGGCCGCCTGTACGCCGTGAACCGTGCCCTTCCCGAGGGACAGCGGGAACTCGACGGCGTCCCCGCCCGCCGCTCGGTGCGGGAGATCGAGGGCCCGGTCGACCTCGCCGTGATCGCCGTACCCGCCGAGCAGGTTCCCGGCGTCCTGGCCGAGTGCGGTGAACACGGTGTCCAGGGCCTCGTCGTGCTCTCCGCCGGGTACGCCGAGAGCGGCCCCGAGGGCTTGCAGCGCCAGCGCGAACTCGTCCGGCAGGCGCGCGCGTACGGGATGCGCATCGTCGGCCCCAACGCGTTCGGGGTGATGAACACCGCACCCGGCGTACGGCTCAACGCCTCCCTCGCCCCCGCCCTGCCGCGCCCCGGCCGCATCGGGGTGTTCGCCCAGTCCGGCGCCATCGGCGTGGCCCTGCTGGCGCGGCTGCACCGGCGCGGCGGCGGCGTCACCGGGGTCACCGGCGTGTCCACCTTCGTCTCCTCCGGCAACCGCGCGGACGTCTCCGGCAACGACCTCATGCAGTACTGGTACGACGACCCGGACACCGACGTCGTCCTCATGTACCTGGAGACCATCGGCAACCCGCGCAAGTTCACCCGCCTCGCCCGGCGCACCGCGGCGGTCAAGCCGCTGGTCGTCGTCCAGGGCGCGGGCTCCGTCCCCACGGGACACGCCGTACGTGCGACGCGCCTGCCGCGCGCGACCGTCTCCGCGCTGCTGCGGCAGGCCGGCGTGATGCGCGTCGACACGATCACCGAACTCGTCGACACGGGTCTGCTCCTGGCCCGGCAGCCGCTGCCGGCCGGCCCGCGCGTGGCGATCCTCGGCAACTCCGAGTCGCTGGGCCTGCTGACCTACGACGCCTGCCTCGCCGAGGGGCTGAAGCCGCTGCGCCCGCTGGACCTGACGACGGGCGCCTCGGCGGACGACTTCCACGCCGCCCTGACGAAGGCCCTGGCCGGCGACGAGTGCGACGCGGTGGTCGTGACCGTCATACCCGCGGTCGGCGAGGGGGCCAGCGGGGACACCGCCCTGGCCGAGGCCCTCCAGTCGGCCGCCTGGCAGGTCCCCGGGAAACCGGTCCTCGTGGTGCACGTCGAACTCGGCGGACTCGCCGCGGCCCTGTCCACCGCCGCGAGCACCGGCCCCCGGACCGACGACGACACCGGCACCGGGCCGGAGCCCGAGCCCACGCCCGGTACGACGGCCGAGCCCGCGCCCGCCCCACCGGCCCCCGGCAGCACGACCGCCACGGCCCCCGGCGCCACGGCCCCCGGCGCCACGGGCACCGCGACCCGTCACGTCCACTCCCGCCTCATCCCCGCCTATCCCGCCGCCGAGCGGGCCGTCCGGGCTCTCGCCGAAGCCGTGACCTACGCACAGTGGCGGGCCGACGCCGCCGTACCCGGCAAGGTGCCCGACCACGAGGACGTCGACGAGAAGGGCGCCGCCACCGTCATCGGCACCCTTCTCGCACGCGGACAGGGACTGACGCTCAGCGACGAGGAGACCTGCGAACTGCTGGGCCGGTACGGCATCGACGTGCACCGCGCGCTGCCCGCGGCCACCCCCGACGCCGCCGCCGAGGCCGCCCGCACCCTCGGCTACCCCGTCGCCCTCAAGGCCACCGCCCCGCATCTGCGCCACCGCGCCGACCTCGGCGGGGTCCGCCTCGAACTCGCGGACGAACGGGAACTGCGGCGGGCGTACGGCGAGTTGACCGAGCTGTTCGGCTCACCCGTGGAACTGCGGCCGGTCGTCCAGCGGATGGCACCGCGCGGCGTCGACACCGTCGTACGCGCCGTGATCGACCCCGCGGCGGGCGCCGTCCTGTCGTTCGGCCTCGCCGGAGCCGCCTCCCAGCTGCTCGGGGACATGGCGCACCGGCTGGTCCCCGTCACCGACCGGGACGCCGCCTCGATGATCCGGTCCGTCCGGACGGCACCGCTCCTGTTCGGCTGGCGCGGCTCCGCGCCCGTCGACTCGGCCGCCCTGGAGGAACTGCTGCTGCGCGTGTCACGGCTGGTCGACGACCACCCGGAGGTCGTCGCGGTCTCCCTCGAACCCGTCGTCGTCGCCCAGCACGGCCTGAGCGTGCTCGGCGCCACGGTGCGCCTCGCCCGGCCGCCCGCCCGCGACGACCTCGGCCCGCGCACCCTGCCGGCCTACTGACCGAACCGGACACCCCCGCCGTGCCGGGGCGACGGCTGACAGGTCCCTCGCAGTCAGCGCACCCCCGTAGGATGGACGTCATGGCCAAGACCAGTACGTCGACCCAGGGGCTGCGCGCGGCGATCGAGCGCAGCGGCTACTACCCGGCCCTCGTGGCCGAGGCGGTGGAGGCCGCCGTGGGCGGCGAGCCCATCCGGTCGTACCTGGTCCACCAGGAGACCACGTTCGACCAGAACGAGGTGCGGAGGCACGTGACCGTGCTGGTCCTCACCCACAACCGGTTCATCGTCAGCCACACGGACGAGCAGGCCGCCGACACCACCTCCCCGACGCCGTACGCGACCACCTCGACGGAGTCCGTGAAGCTCGGCCGGATCTCCTCCGTGGTCGTCAGCCGGGTGGTCGCCAACCCCGAGCAGTACGTGCCGGGCACCCTGCCCCGCGAGGTCGTGCTGACCATCGGCTGGGGCGCCGTCTCCCGGCTCGACCTGGAGCCGGCCGCCTGCGGCGATCCCAACTGCGAGGCCGACCACGGCTACACCGGCAGTTCGACGGCGGACGACCTGAGCCTGCGCGTCAGCGAGGCCGGCGACGGCCCGGAGACGGTGCGCCAGGCGCTGGCCTTCGCGCAGGCGCTCTCCGAGGCGACCGCGGACACCAGCCGCTGATGTCGCACCCCTCGCCCCCCGCCGCCCACGACCCCGGCCGTCCCGTCCCGTCCCCCGGGAACTGGGACGAGCCCGAGACGCTCGCACCGCACACCGCGCCGCTGCCCGAGTACGGCAGCGGCTCACTGGCCGATCTGCTGCCCACCCTCGCCGCCGGCCTCGCCGTCCCCGGCGCCGTCGCGGCGATCGCGGAACTCACCCCCGCCGACCGCAACTGCGTGTTCCTGATCGACGGCCTCGGCTGGGAGCAGCTGCGGCAGCACCCGCAGGAAGCCCCCTTCCTCACCTCGCTGCTCGCAAGCTCCCGCGGCGGCACCGGCCGTCCCCTCACCGCCTGCTTCCCGGCGACCACCGCGACCTCCCTCGCCTCCGTGGGCACCGGCCTGCCCCCGGGCGCGCACGGCCTGCCCGGCTACACGGTGCGCAACCCGGCGACCGGCGAGCTGATGAACCAGCTGCGCTGGCAGCCCTGGTCGGCGCCGTGTGAGTGGCAGCCGTACCCCACGGTCTTCCGGCAGGCCCACGAGGCGGGCGTGCACACCGCGCAGGTGTCGTCGCCGGCCTTCGAGGCCACCCCGCTGACCAAGGTCGCGCTCAGCGGCGGAACGTTCCACGGCCGGCTGTCCGGCGAGGACCGTATGGACCTCGCCGCCGCGCAGCTCGCCGCGGGCGACCGCTCCCTGGTCTACACGTACTACTCCGAACTGGACGGCGCGGGCCACCGCTTCGGTGTCGACTCCGACACCTGGCGCGGCCAGCTGATGTACGTCGACCGGCTGGTCCAGCGGCTCGCGGAGCAGCTCCCGCCGCGCAGCGCGCTGTACGTCACCGCCGACCACGGCATGGTCGACGTGCCGTTCGACGAGCAGCACCGCATCGACTTCGACGAGGACTGGGAGCTGCGCGCCGGGGTCGCCCTGCTCGGCGGCGAGGGCCGCGCCCGTCATGTCTACGCCGTGCCGGGTGCCGCGAACGACGTGCTGACCTGCTGGCGCGAGGTGCTGGGCGAGCAGTTCTGGGTGGCCTCGCGGGAGGAGGCGATCGCGACGGGCTGGTTCGGCCCGCAGGTCGACGAACGGGTCCACGACCGGCTCGGTGACGTGGTCGCGGCCGCCCGGGACGACGTGCTGATCATCGCCTCCGAACGGGAGCCCAAGGAGTCGGCGATGGTCGGCAACCACGGCTCCATGACCCCGGCGGAGCAACTGGTCCCGCTCCTCGAAGTACGCACGCCCTGATACGCACACCCTGAAGCAGCCGCCCGCCCTCCCGACCCCGCACGCCCCGTTCACGTTCCGCCGAAAGGTGCTCAACCTCCCATGTCCGAGCTGGTGTTCTTCTCCGGAACGATGGACTGCGGGAAGTCGACGCTGGCTCTCCAGATCGAACACAACCGCTCCTCGCGCGGCCTCGCCGGTATGATCTTCACGCGGGACGACCGTGCCGGTGAGGGCAAGCTGTCCTCCCGCCTCGGCCTGGTCACCGACGCGGTGGAGGTCGGCGACGGGCAGGACCTGTACGTCTACCTCGTCGACCACCTCTCCCAGGGTGGCCGGGCCGACTATGTGATCGCCGACGAGGCGCAGTTCCTGGCACCCGAGCAGATCGACCAGCTCGCGCGCGTGGTCGACGATCTCGCCATCGACGTCTACGCCTTCGGCATCACCACCGACTTCCGCTCCAAGCTCTTCCCCGGTTCGCAGCGGCTGGTGGAACTGGCCGACCGGGTCGAGGTCCTCCAGGTCGAGGCGCTGTGCTGGTGCGGCGCACGCGCCACGCACAACGCCCGTACGGTGGGCGGCGAGATGGTCGTCGAGGGCGCCCAGGTGGTCGTCGGCGACGTCGACCAGTCCCCGGACGAGATCGGTTACGAGGTGCTGTGCCGCCGTCACCACCGCCGCCGCATGACGGCGGCGACGGCCCGGGCGGCGGCCCTGTCCCCGGACGTGCTCCCCGTGCACCCGTCCTGACCCGGTGCGTCCACCGGGTCCCGTCCACCGGGTCCCGTCCGGTCGGCCCCGTCCTGAACAGCCCCGTCCACCCGGCCGTGTGCCGGGGGTCGCCTCAGCGCGGGTCCTGGATCAGCGAGAACACCGCGCCCCCGGGGTCGGCCACCGTGGCCACCCGGCCGTGGGGACTGTCGTGGGCCGGTTCGAGGAGCCGGCCGCCGAGGTCGGTGACCTGACGCACGCTCTTGTCGGTGTCGGCCACCTGGAAGTACGTCATCCAGTACGGTCCCCGGTCGCGCGGCACGGCGTCACCGGCGCCGTGGATGCCGGCCACCTGCCTGCCGCCGACGGACAGGGTCAGGTAGTCGAGCCCGGGGGACTCCACCGCCTGCTCCTCGTAACCGAACACGGTCCGGTAGAACTTGGCGACGCTCTCCGTCTCGTAGGTCACCAGCTCGTGCCAGGCGGGTGTGCCGGGCACGCCGGTGATGCCGGTGCCCAGGTGCCGTGCCCCCTGCCAGATGCCGAACACGGCGCCCGACGGATCGGAGCCGATCGCCATGCGGCCCGCGTCGGCCTCGTCCAGCGGGCCCACCCCGATCGTGCCGCCGCACAGCCGCACCGTTTCTGCGGTGAGATCGACGTCGTCCGAGGCCAGGTACGGCGTCCACGCGACGAGGAGTTGACGGTCCGGCGGCAGCTGGCCGATGCCCGCCACGTCCTGTCCGTCGAGCAGGGCCCGCAGGGAGGGGCCGTGCTGCCGTGGGCCCTCGATGAACTCCCAGTCGAACAGGGTGCCGTAGAACTCCTGGGTCGCTTCCAACGCGTGCGCCATGAGACTCACCCAGCAGGGTGTGCCGGGCGGGCGAAGGGCGTGCGTGTCGCCGTTCGGATCCGCCGATGCACGTGCGTCGGTCATCGTCACTCTTTCCTCGGCCCCTTGTGGTGGCCGTGTCGCTTCCGCTCTCCGCAACCCGCGTACAGCAACCGCGCGCATGCCCGTGCCGATGCTCGCACCACCGGCGGCACCGCACGCCCTGCCGCGCCGCAGACGCGCGCGGGCTCGCGGGATAGATGCCCGGCCTGTGGTGTCCCACCCGTCACCCGGGTGGCAGCCGTCGAATTTCGGTCGTCCGTACAGCATGTGCCCGATCCGGTACGCCCGGTGATCGAGACTGTTGGCGGAGCAGAGTAGCCCGACCTGGACGAGGCGGCCACCCCTGACGTAAGGATGGTGACCATGGAAGCCATCATCACCGCGTCCCGGCTCGCGGACGCGCTGGAGTCGGAGACCCCGCCCACCGTGCTCGACGTCCGCTGGCAGCTGACCGCGGCCAGGACCGACGGCGGGCCGCCCTTCGACGGCCGGGCCGAGTACGCCGCCGGGCACATCCCCGGCGCGGTCTACGTCGACCTCGACCGGGAACTGGCCGCGGCCCCGGGCGGCCGGGGCCGCCATCCCCTTCCCGACCTGGCGGAATTCGGCGCCGCCATGCGCCGTGCGGGCGTGTCGCGGGACCGCCCCGTGGTCGTGCACGACGGCGGGCAGGGCTGGGCGGCGGCCCGCGCGTGGTGGCTGCTCTGCTGGACGGGTCACCCGGACGTGCGAGTCCTCGACGGCGGACTGCCGTCCTGGGAGGGACCGCTGGAGACCGGGGAACACGTCCCGGCCGAGGGCGACTTCGTCCCGGTCCCCGCCGCCGACGGCCTCCTGGACGCCGATACGGCGGCCGGCCTGGCGCGTTCCGGTGTGCTGCTCGACGCGCGTGCGGGGGAACGGTACCGGGGGGACGTCGAGCCGATCGACCGGATCGGAGGGCACATTCCGGGCGCCGTCTCCGCGCCCACGGCCGGGAACGTGGCCGCGGATGGCCGATTCCTGACGGTCGAGGAGCTGCGGGCGCGTTTCGCCGCGCTGGGCGCGGCCGACGGGGCGCGGGTCGGCGTCTACTGCGGTTCCGGGGTCTCCGCGGCGCACCAGGTCCTCGCACTCGCGGTGGCCGGCATTCCGGCGGAGCTGTACGTCGGTTCGTGGTCCGAGTGGTCGTCGGACCCGAGGCGTCCGGTCGCCGTGGGCCCGGACCCGCAGTAGGGACGGCACCCGGCCCCGACGCCGGCGGCGGGCTCAGGGGGTGCGCCGAGCAGGGCCGGACGGCGGTGCCGATCGGCCGGACGCGCTCTCGTGGCTGCCGTCCGCCCGTCTGGCGGGTGGCGCCCCGCCGGGCGTCGGCGGTCCGGCTGCCGGAAGACGGTTTCGCGCCGTCATGAAGCGCTCGGGCCTGAAAGGGAGCGTCAGCCGTCGATCCGCCGACCGGGCGAGGACGCCGGGGCCGGCCGGGGTCGGGAAAGGAGGGGCCGCGTGCGGGTGACGCGGCCCCTCCTCCTCGTACGGTCGGCTACTCCTGCTTCTTGCGCCGGGTCCCGAACACGATCTCGTCCCAGCTCGGCACCGCCGCCCGGCGGCCCGGACGGACGCCGTCCGCCTCGGCCTGACGGTCCGTGGCGCCGATGAGCCGGTCGCGGTGACTGCTGACGGCGCGCGGCATGAGGACGTCGGCGTAGGCGGACCCGGCCGACGCGGCGGGCGCCGGGGGCTCCTCCGCCACGGGCTCCTGGTCAGGCTCCTCGGACGGCTCCGCCGGACGCTCCGGTACGACCAGGTCGCCCCGGAAACTGGGCACCGCCTCCAGCAGGCTGGTCAGCGAGTCGCGTTCGCCGGAGCCCTCCTCGTCGGACTCGGCCGCCGGAAGCATGGGACGCTCGGGCCGGTCTAGGCCGCGGTCCCGCGGCAGCCGTGCGATACGCGGGACGAACGGGAAGCTCGGCTCCGGCGCGGCGAGATCGTCCGCCTCGCCGATCAGCGAGCGGGCCTCGTCGTCCACGGCCTGGACCAGCCGCCGCGGCGGGTCGTACGTCCAGCTCGCCGCGTGCGGTTCGCCCGCGACCAGATAGACCAGCAGAACTTCCCAGGTGCCGTCGTCGCGGCGCCACGAGTCCCACTGGACGGAGTCCTTCTCGGCACCGCGCAGCACCAGCCGCTCCTGCACGGCCTCGCCCAGCTGCGGTCCCGCGTTCTCCCCGGGACGGCGCACCGGGGTCTTGCGGGCCCGCTCCGCCATGAAGGCGCGCTCGGCGAGCACCGGTCCCTCGAAACGCCGTACCCGGTCGACGGGGATGCCGGCGAGTTGCGCGACCTCTTCCGCGGTCGCGCCGGCGCGTATCCGCGCCTGGATGTCTCGGGGGCGGAGATGGCTCTCCACCTCGATCTCGATCTGGCCGAGGCGTGGACGGTCGCCGCGCACGGCGGCGCGGAGGCGCTCGTCGATCGGAAGCGTGTACTCCGTGCTGTCCGCAGCCTTCAGCACCAGCCGTGTGCCGTCATTCGAGACGGCCACGACACGCAGTTCGGGCATGGGGACCTCCCGGGTGGTGCCTGCCGACGTCACGTGCGTCGCTGCTTCCGCTAGTCGAGTGTGGCCTGCCCGGGTGCAGCCTGCCACAACCTTACCGAGTTGCCCGGCGTGTCGGGCGAGGACCCTGGTACGCCGTCATGACACGGTCACCTGTTCGCAACGCTAAGTGACTGACCCCGTCGCCCTGTGCACCAAGCCCCCTCCTCGCGGTCCGGCAGGGCCCGGAGCACCCTGGCGGGAAACCGGGCCCAGGGCTCGCAACACTACTCCATTTGGACCATGTACGTGGAAGGGCACGCCGCTCAACTTCTGGCAAGGAGTGGGACTTGGCCGTACGGGACCGGCATTTCCTGATCTTGAAAGTGGCGTACTTCACGCAATCCCCGGAAACGGAACTATTGGTTTCGTAGGTATGCCCCTTCCACTGCGATCGATTCCTGTGCGCTGGGCTGTTTGCGTGACGGCGCCCGCCGGCGCCGTTCCCGGCCGGCTACTCGCCGAGAACCCTCCGCAAGTAGGCGTTCTGGAACAGGCGATCGGGATCGAGCCGGTCGCGCAGCGCGAGGAACTCACCGAAACGGGGGTAGACCCCGGCGAGGTACTCCGCGTCCCGGGTGTGGATCTTGCCCCAGTGCGGGCGCCCCTCGTGCGCGGTGAAGATCCGCTCGGCGGCGGTGAAGTACGCCTGGTAGGGCGTGCCCCGGAACATGTGGATCGCGATGTACGCGCTGTCACGGCCGGACGCCGTGGACAGCGTGATGTCGTCGGCGGGGGCGGTGCGCACCTCGACGGGAAAACTGATTCTGAGCCGGGAACGGTCGACCATCGCCCGGAGTTCCCGCAGTGTCTCCACCACGGCCTCGCGCGGAACGGCGTACTCCATCTCCGTGAACCGCACCCGGCGCGGCGAGCAGTAGACCTTGTAAGGGATGTCGGTGTAACTCCGCGCGGACAAGGCCCTGCTGGAGATCCGGGCGATCGCCGGAATCGACGCCGGAACCGCGCGGCCGACCCAATTGGCGGCGTGGAAGACACCGTTGGAGAGGAACTCGTCCTCGTACCATCCGGCGAGACGTCCCACCGGCCGCTCCGGGCCCGCGCTGCGGTTGTTGCGCTTCGTATTCGTGCTGCCGGTGTGCGGGAACCAGTAGAACTCGAAGTGCTCGTTCTCCGCCCACAGCTCGTCGAAAGCGGAGAGCACCCGCTCGAAGGGCATCGGCTCCTCGCGGGCCGTGAGGAGGAAGAGCGGCTCCACGGCGAAGGTGATCGCCGTGACGACGCCCAGCGCGCCGAGGCCGATCCGCGCCGACGCGAAGACCTCCGGGTTCTCCTTCTCGGAGCAGGTGAGCACCGTGCCGTCGGCCGTGACCAGCTCCAGGCCCCTGATCTGGGCGGCGATCGAGCCCGACTCGCGGCCCGTGCCGTGGGTGCCCGTGCTCGTCGCGCCGGACACCGTCTGCACCATGATGTCGCCCATGTTGGTCAGCGACAGGCCCTCCCGTGCGAGGGCCGCGTTCAGCCTTCTGAGCGGCGTCCCGGCCTCCACCGTCACGGTGCCCGCCGCGCGGTCGATGTGCCGGATGCCGGTCAGCAGCTGAGGGCGGATCATCACACCGTCGGTGGCGGCGATGGCGGTGAAGGAGTGCCCGGAGCCCACCGCCTTCACCTTCAGACCGTCCTCCGCGGCCTTCCGCACCGCCGCGGCCAGCTCCTCGACGGAGGCCGGCTCGACCTCCCGCGCGGGGCGCGCGCCGACGGTGCCCGCCCAGTTACGCCACGTGCCGTTCCTGCCGTTCGCCGTGCTGCCCAACGGTGCCTCCCCGACCCGTGGCCGGCCTGTCCAGCCGGCGGTACCCGAGGAAACCGACCGCGACCGCGACGGCCCCGGCCACGGCCGGAACCCCGTACCCGGCGCGCGCACCGGCCGAGTCGATCACCCAGCCGGCCGCCGAGGAGCCGAGCGCGACCCCCATCGCGAGGCCGGTGCTCACCCAGGTCATTCCCTCGGTCTGCTGCGCGCGTGGTACGTGCTCCTCGATGAGGGACATCGTCGTGATCATCGTGGGTGCGATGGACAGTCCCGCAACGAACAGCGCCACGGCCAGAAACGGAAGGTTCCCGACCAGTAGGAGGGGGATCATACTCACGGCCATCGCACAGACGCCCAGCAGCCACCTGCGTGCGGGCGCCCCCGAGAAGCGCAGCAGCCCGAACACGATGCCCGCCAGGCAGGAACCCGCCGCGTAGAGCGCCAGGACGAGGCTCGCGGCGCTCTTGTGACCGTGTTCCTCGGCGAACGCCACGGTGACCACGTCGACCGATCCGAAGATCGTCCCGGTCGCCGCGAAGGTGGTCACCAGGACCTGGAGCCCGTGCGAGCGCAGCGCCGTACCGCCGCCGTGCCGGCCGCGCGGGTGCGGCTCCGGTTCGGTCGCGCGCTGGGACGTCAGCCAGAAGACACCGGTGGCGAGGAAACAGGCGGCCAGCAGCGGCCCCGCCTCGGGGAACCAGGCGGTCGACAGACCGATGGAGAGGATCGGCCCGAAGATGAAGCAGACCTCGTCCACCACGGACTCGAAGGAGTACGCGGTGTGCAGCTGCGGGGTGCCCCGGTACAGCACGGCCCAGCGGGCGCGGACCATCGCGCCGAGACTCGGCACCGAACCTATGCCGACGGCGCACGCGAAGAGCACCCATTCGGGCCAGCGGAAGTGCGCCGCGAGCAGCAGCCCCGCCGCCGCGGTCAGCGCGACCAGCGTCGCCGGGCGCAGCACGCGCCGCTGCCCGTGCAGATCCACGAGCCGCGAGATCTGCGGCCCGAGCGCCGCGGCGGCGAGCGCGATGGTGGCCGACAGGGCGCCCGCGAGCCCGTAGCGCCCGGTCAGCTGGGAGATCATCGTGACCACGCCGATGCCCATCATCGACAGCGGCATGCGGCCGATGAACCCCGCGGTGGAGAAACCCCTGGTGCCGGGGGCGGCGAACAGGGCGCGGTAAGGGCTGGGCACGGGGCGCTCCCGGAGGTCCGGTCACGCGCGGACGACGGCTCGGCGCGGCGTGAGGAAGATTGCGGCTCGGACCAGGATGCCGTATCCGTAAGGTGCGAATCCATCGGATACGACTTACGGGTAAAGTGGCCATAAAGACTCCTCCGTTCGTCCGGTCCGTCCGGGCCCTCCCTCCGGTCCGTCCGCCCCCTGCCGGGGCGCGTCTCCGCCCGCATCATCCGCTCTCGCCGCCGTCACCGCCATCGCGATCGCCACGGCGACGCGCCGTCCTCCGCCGTGCCCCCGCAGTCCCCGGCCGGCGAGGACGGGTGGGAGGATCGGGGCATGCCAGACGCGCTCGATGCCACCCCTTACGACGCCCTGCTCCTGCTCTCGTTCGGCGGCCCCGAAGGGCCGGACGACGTGGTGCCGTTCCTGGAGAACGTCACCCGGGGCCGCGGCATCCCCCAGGAACGCCTCAAGGAAGTCGGCCGGCACTACTTCCGGTTCGGCGGGGTCAGCCCCATCAACGCCCAGAACCGCGCCCTGCTCGACGCCCTCCGCAAGGACTTCGCCGACCACGGCCTGGACCTGCCGGTGTACTGGGGCAACCGCAACTGGGCCCCGTACCTGACGGACACCCTGCGCGAGATGGCCGCCGACGGCCGCCGCCGCGTCCTCGTCCTGGCCACCAGCGCCTACGCCTCCTACTCGGGCTGCCGCCAGTACCGTGAGAACCTCCACGACGCCCTGGCCGCCCTGGAGAACGAGGGCCTGCGGCCTTTGGCGGTCGACAAGCTGCGCCACTACTTCAACCACCCCGGCTTCCTCGAACCGGTGATCGACGGTGTGACCGAGGCCCTCGCCGGCCTCCCCGAGGACGTCCGGGACGGCGCGCACATCGCGTTCTCCACGCACTCGATCCCGACGTCCGCCGCGGACACCTCCGGCCCTGCCGAGGGCCACGGCGAGGGCGGGGCGTACGTCCGGCAGCACCTGGACGTGGCACGGACCGTCACCGAGGCCGTCCGCGAGCGCACCGGCGTCGAGCACCCCTGGCGGCTCGTCTACCAGTCCCGCTCCGGCGCCCCCCGGATCCCGTGGCTCGAGCCCGACATCTGCGACCACCTCCAGGAACTGCACGACGCCGCCGTCCCGGCGGTCGTCATCGCCCCGATCGGCTTCGTCTCCGACCACATGGAGGTCCTCTACGACCTCGACACGGAGGCCAGGGCCAAGGCGGAGGAACTCGGCCTGCCGATGCGCCGCTCGGCCACCCCGGGCGACGACCCCCGGTTCGCCGCGGCGATCCGCGAACTCGTCCTGGAACGCGCCGCGACCGAACGCGGCCAGGAGGTCGCTCGCTGCGCCCTGGGCGCGCTCGGCGCGAGCCACGACCTCTGCCCGGCCGGCTGCTGCCCGGCCCGCGCCCCGCGTCCCGCCGCGGCGGGCGCCGACAGCGTCTACGCCTGAGGAGCACCAGCACCGTGACCGACCACCCCTCGAACACCCCTGCACCCCACCCCGTCACCGGCCCGGTGACCGGTTCTGCGACCGACCCCCTGCACGAGGAACTGCTGGCGATCGCCCTGGAGGCCGCGGCGCGCGCCGGTGAGCTGCTGCGCGACGGCCGCCCGGCCGACCTGGCGGTCGCCGCCACCAAGTCCAGCCCGGTCGACGTCGTGACCGAGATGGACATCGCGGCCGAGAAGCTGATCACCGGCCTCATCGCCGGACACCGCCCCCACGACGGCTTCCTCGGCGAGGAGGGCTCCTCCGTGGCAGGCACCAGCGGCGTCCGCTGGGTGATCGACCCGCTCGACGGCACGGTCAACTACCTGTACGGGCTGCCGACGTGGGCGGTCTCCATCGCGGCCGAGCTGGACGGCGAGACGGTGGCCGGAGTCGTCGCGATCCCGATGCGCGGCGAGACGTTCCACGCCGTGCGCGGCGGCGGGGCCAAGGCCACCGGCGCCTGGGAGGGCGAGCGGGTGCTCGCCGTGCGTCCCGCGCCCGTGCTGGACCAGGCGCTCGTCGCGACCGGCTTCAACTACGTCGCCACGGTCCGCGCCCACCAGGCCGAGGTCGCCCGGCTGCTCGTCCCGCTGCTGCGCGACATCCGGCGCAGCGGCTCGGCGGCCAGTGATCTGTGCGACCTGGCCGCGGGCCGCCTGGACGGCTACTACGAGCGGGGCCTCAACCCCTGGGACATGGCCGCGGGCGACCTCATCGCGCGTGAGGCGGGCGCCCTGACCGGTGGACGCCCCGGAGAGCGCCCGTCAGGCGATCTGGCGGTCGGGGGCACCCCGGGTGTCTTCGAGCCCCTCCAGGCCCTCCTGGAGGACTTCGGCGCCTGGCACGACTGAACGGCCCCGCGCCCCGGCCCGACGTCCAGGCCGGGCACGGGACGGGGCCCCGGCGCTGGATTCGCCGGGGCCCCGTTCCGCCGGGCCTGTCAGACGCTGTACGCGCCGACCTCCACACCGTGTTCGGCCGCGAGGCGGCGCAGGTCGTCGAGCTCGCCCTGCTCCACCTCGACGAGGAAGTCGTCGCCTTCGTCGCGTGCCCGCGTGAGGTCGGACTCGGTCGTCTTTATACGCTGCAGAAGTCCTGCGGTGAATGCGTCCATCTGCGCCCCCTCGTCCTGGGTCGTGGGTCGGGTGGCACGGGGGTGTGCCGTTGGGGAAAGGGGCGATCACGACTCCTGCGGGTGCCCAGCGCTGCCCTGCCGGGCGGCGACGGTGCCGGACACCCACGCCCGCCCTGGACAAGCGGATGGTGACGTACCGCATGGCGTGGCGGCAGACACATACAGAGCGTGATCGCGGGGTGTAAAGCCGTCCTCCCCCCGCTCCCTTCCCGGGAAACCTCAACGGCGCGAGAATGTTCGGCATTCCCGCCTTCCCCGTGTCCCCGCCTTCCCCGTGTCCCCGGGGCCGCCCCGCCCGGCCTCCCACCCCCGGGCCCGGTCCCCCGCTCCAGGGAAGGGCCCTTGCGGCCCGCGGGGAGGGACCCTCGTGACCTGGGCTGGCGGCCCGTCAGACGCCTTACCGCCGACTTATGGCCGAAAAGGGCAGGATGGAGGTCACACACCCACGGAACACCCTCCCCGCGTGTGCCCGAGTGGTGCCGCGCGGGGGGACAGAGGAAGGACAAGCGACGTGCGCGTACTCGTCGTCGAGGACGAGCAGCTGCTCGCGGATGCGGTGGCCACCGGACTGCGCCGGGAGGCCATGGCCGTCGACGTCGTGTACGACGGTGCGGCCGCCCTGGAGCGCATCGGCGTCAACGACTACGACGTGGTCGTCCTCGACCGCGACCTCCCGCTCGTGCACGGCGACGACGTCTGCCGGAAGATCGTCGAGCTGGGCATGGCCACCCGCGTGCTGATGCTCACCGCGTCCGGCGACGTCAGCGACCGTGTGGAGGGCCTGGAGATCGGCGCCGACGACTATCTCCCCAAACCCTTCGCGTTCAGCGAGCTGATCGCGCGCGTCCGCGCGCTGGGACGGCGTACCAGCGTGCCGCTGCCGCCCGTCCTGGAGCGCGCCGGCATCAAGCTGGACCCCAACCGCCGCGAGGTCTTCCGCGACGGCAGAGAGGTGCAGCTGGCGCCGAAGGAGTTCGCCGTCCTGGAGGTGCTGATGCGCAGCGAGGGCGCGGTCGTCTCGGCGGAGCAGCTGCTGGAGAAGGCCTGGGACGAGAACACCGACCCGTTCACCAACGTGGTGCGCGTCACGGTCATGACCCTGCGCCGCAAGCTGGGCGAACCGCCCGTCATCGTCACCGTCCCCGGCTCGGGCTACCGGATCTGATGACCGTGGCCGCGACCCCCGCCCCTCCCCAGGCACCGCCGAAGCCGACCTGGGACCCCAGGAAGCCCGAGCCCCCGTTCCCCTGGCTGCGCCCGACGATCCGGATAAGGCTCACGCTGCTGTACGGCGGCATGTTCCTGATCGCCGGCATCCTGCTGCTGTCGATCATCTATCTGCTGGCCGCCCAGGCCCTGAACACGGGCAACGAACCCCTGTTCAAGATCGCGGGCGGTACGGAGATCAAGGTCACCAGCGACAACTGCCCGGCCGTCAACACGGGCAATCTGACGCTCACCGAGTTCAACTCGGCGATCAGCGCCTGTATCGACCACCAGCGGCAGGTGGCGCTGGACAACCTGCTCAGCCGGTCACTGCTGGCCCTGCTCGGCCTCGCCGTGATCGCCTTCGCGTTCGGCTACGCGATGGCGGGCCGGGTGCTCTCCCCGCTGGGGCGGATCACCCGGACCGCCCGCGCGGTGGCCGGCTCGGACCTCTCCCGCCGGATCGAGATGGACGGACCGGACGACGAGCTGAAGGAACTCGCCGACACCTTCGACGAGATGCTGGAGCGGCTCCAGCGGGCCTTCACGGCCCAGCAGCGGTTCGTCGGCAACGCCTCGCACGAACTGCGCACCCCGCTCGCGATCAACCGCACCCTGCTGGAGGTGCATCTGTCCGATCCGCAGGCGCCGGTGGAGCTCCAGCAGCTCGGCAGGACGCTGCTGGCCACCAACGAGCGCAGCGAGCAGCTCGTCGAGGGGCTGCTGCTGCTCGCCCGCAGCGACAACCAGATCATCGAGCGCAAACCCGTCGATCTGGCCGAGGTGGCCTCCCAGGCCGTCGATCAGGTGCACGCCGAGGCGGAGGCCAAGGGCGTCGCGATCCGCGGTGAGTGCGGACCGGCGGTCGTCCAGGGCAACGGGGTGCTGCTGGAACGCATCGCGCTCAACCTCGTGCAGAACGCCGTGCGGTACAACGTGCCCGAGGGCGGCTGGGTCGAGGTCAGCACGGAGGTACGGCACGGGCAGGCGGTGCTGGTGGTGTCGAACACCGGCCCGGTCGTGCCGGCGTACGAGATCGACAACCTCTTCGAGCCGTTCAGACGGCTGCGTACGGAGCGCACGGGCAGCGACAAGGGCGTGGGTCTCGGCCTGTCCATCGCCCGGTCCGTGGCCCGGGCGCACGGCGGCCACATCACCGCGCAGCCCCGCGAGGGCGGGGGGCTCGTGATGCGTGTCACCCTGCCGCTCTGAACCGGTGCCGCAGCGGCCCCTGCGGCACCGGGAGACGACAGCCGACACACGGAGGATGTTCGCTTTGCGCGGAATTTTCCGGGCACCCGTCTGACCGTAGGATGTGTGATCGATCACATGGGCGATTTTCCGGCCATATACTCTCCGTGGCTGAAGTACCCGCCGTAAAGCCGGGAAAGTCCGGGTTTTCAGGGCTCTTGATCACGGGAAGTACTCGGTGAGACGCCTTTGAGGTGCGGCCTTCCGACCGTGTACGGTCCCCATCGCCATCCAAGCCGATCACTCTTGGGGAGTCCGGTTGGGTGTCGATTGAGTAACAGACCTTGATGTGAGGCAAAATCTCCGCCTCAGGTCGGGCACAAGTCCGGCCTCTCGCGCGTTACGTGCGCTGGAGACACCGCAGAACCGCAGACACCCAGAGGGGGAGAGCGACATGGCAACCGATTACGACACTCCACGTAAGACCGACGACGACGTCGATTCGGACAGCCTCGAGGAACTCAAGGCCCGGCGCAACGACAAGTCGGCCTCCGCGGTCGACGTCGACGAGTTCGAGGCCGCAGAGGGGCTGGAGCTGCCCGGCGCCGACCTCTCGAACGAGGAGCTGGCCGTCCGGGTGCTGCCGAAGCAGCAGGACGAGTTCACGTGCATGAGCTGCTTCCTGGTGCACCACCGCAGTCAGCTGGCCAGGGAGAAGAACGGCCAGCCGATCTGCCGCGACTGCGACTGAGGCGGGGTCGGCCGTGACTGGCTCGACCCCACCTCGGAAGCGCCGCTTCCTCGGCGCGGAAGCGGACCAAGGGCCGTTCATCGGCCCGCAGCGCGCGCGTGACGACGAGCGGGGCTCATCCGGTGCCGGACCGTCCGGCGGAGGAGCCCCGCTCGACGCTGCGGAAGCCCGGGACGCCGAGATCCTCCGGGATCCCGGAGCCGGCCCGGACCCCGCGGCCGACCGGGACGTCCGGGACGGCCTGCCCGCGGTGGCACGGCCCGCCGGACCCGCCGCCCGGCGACGGACGGCACGGGTGGCGCGGATGGCTGAGATCCGCGACCTGGCCTGGGACCGGACCCGGGAGAGAGCCCTGGAAGGGGTCCGCAGGGGCGGCGACCGCGCCCGCGCGGGGCTGTCCTCGCTCGCGGACCGGATCATCGACCTCGCGCCGCGTGTCCCGGTCCGCGACCTCGCCACGCTGCGCGCCCAGTTCCCCGGCCTGGGGCCCGAGCAGCTCGCCGACAAGCTCGTGGCGGGTGCCGCGGCCGCGACGTCGGCGGTCGGGGCGGGAGTGGGCGCGGCGGCCATGCTGCCGGTGCCGCCCGCGATGCCCACCGAGATCGCTGTCGAGATCACCGGGGTCGCGGCGATCGAACTGAAGCTGATCGCCGAGCTCCACGAGGTCTACGGCCTGCGGCCGCCCGGCGGTGTCAGGGAGCGCAGCGTCGCGTATCTGTCCTCCTGGTCGGGGGAGCGCGGCATCCAGGTGCTCAGGCCGTCCACGGTGAACTCGGCCGTCAGCAGCCGTATGAAGCGCGAACTGCGCCAGCAGATCATGAAACGGACGGTCCGCGACCTGCCCAACCTGATGCCGTTCATGGTGGGGGCGGCCGTCGGCGCGGCCATGAACCACCGGGACACCAGGAGAGTCGCGGAGCGCATCCGCAAGGACCTCAGACACGCGCGGATCCCCTGGGACGTGCTGCCGGAACTGCCCCCGCTGGAGAGTCCGGACGACCCGCTGCCGATGGACGAGATCACCGGAGGACCCGGCACCGGCGGCAACGGCTGATGCCGGTGCGGTCTCTGTGACCGCTCTGTCCTCCGTGTCCTCTGTGAGTGCGGTGGCCCCCGTGGCGTACGACCGACCCGGAAGCCGTCGCGGCCCGGCCCGCGCCGGGACGGTGGCCGGACCCCGGGAACCGGGTCGCCGCCGTGGTCCCCGGCCCCCTACGGGAGGGGCGGGTCCCGCCGCCCCGTGTCACGCCGGGGCGGCCTTGCGGGCCGCCTCGATGGCGGCCGCCAGCCGCTGCGGCTCCCGCGTGGACAGATACAGGTACGGCGTCGGGTCCGCGGGGTCGGTGACCTCCACGCGCAGGGCCGTGGGGATGTAGGAGCGCAGCAGCAGGAAGGCGCGGGTGTCGGCCTTGTGGGTCCGCCAGGCGCGGGCCTCTTCGGCGTCCATGACATGCGCCTCGCCCAGCGCCGTCACGGGGATCTTCGCCTCGCCCGCGATCAGCGAGTCGCCCACCACACGGATGCGCAGCGAGCCGTACGCGCTGGCGACGACCGCCGCCGCGGCCGTACCGCCGACCAGGCCGGCGAGCAGCGGCAGAGTGCCGAGCGGCAGCAGGATCAGAGCGAGCGAGATCCCGACCAGGAAGCAGATGACCCACCAGGAGCGGGGCGCGGTGAGGCGTTCGTCGTACGGGGACGCGGAGAGCTGCATGGAGCCAAGCTTGGCACGGTGTCCGGAATGGCCCGACGCGCGGGTAAGGTCTGCGGCTGTGAGCCGTAGTCCCGCATCTCTCGAGCCCCCCGCCGACGCCGTGAGCCCCGTGCGTCATCCCGAAGCCCCCGCCCCCGGCGAACTGCTGGGCGCGCACTACGGGGAGTGTTTCGGCTGCGGCGGCGGCCAGCCCCACGGACTGCATCTGGCGGCCCGCGCGGGCGAGGGCGTCTCGATCACCGCCGAGTTCACCGTGCAGCCGGCCCACCAGGGCGCACCCGGCCTCGCCCACGGCGGGGTGCTCGCCAGCGCCCTCGACGAGACCCTCGGCTCACTGAACTGGCTGCTGCGCACCATCGCGGTGACCGGCCGGCTGGACACCGACTTCGTACGGCCCGTTCCGGTGGGCACCACGCTGTACCTGGAGGCCGAGGTGACGGCGGTCGCCGGCCGGAAGATCTACTCGACCGCCACCGGACGCATCGGCGGTCCCGGCGGCCCGGTCGCGGTCCGCGCCGACGCGCTGTTCATCGAGGTGAAGGTCGACCACTTCACCGACAACGGCCGCCCCGAGGAGATCCGCGCCGCGATGGACGACCCCGACCAGCTCCGCCGCGCCCGCGCCTTCGAGGTGAACCCGTGACCGGTGACTCCGTGACCGGTGACCGCGCGTCCGGAGGTCCCACGTCCGGTGACTCCGTGACCGGTGACCGCGCGTCCGGTGTTCCCGGGGCCGGGGAGCCCGTGCCGGGGCAGCCCGTGGGCCGGGGTCCCGTGCAGGTGCTCATCCGGCGCGTCGACCCCGGCGTACCGCTTCCGTCGTACGAGCACCCCGGCGACGCGGGAGCCGATCTGCGCACCACCGAGAGCCGTGAACTGCGGCCCGGCGAGCGTGCCGTGCTGCCCACCGGGGTGTCCGTCGCCCTCCCGGAGGGGTACGCGGCCTTCGTGCATCCGCGCTCCGGCCTGGCCGCCCGCTGCGGCGTCGCTCTGGTCAATGCCCCGGGGACGGTTGATGCCGGGTACCGTGGGGAGATCAAGGTGATCGTGGTGAATCTCGACCCGCACGAGTCCGTACGGTTCGAGCGGTTCGACCGGATTGCCCAACTGGTCGTCCAGCAGGTCGAGAGGGTCCGCTTCCGGGAGGTCGCGGAACTTCCCGGCTCGGCACGGGCCGAGGGGGGCTTCGGATCCACCGGCGGCCATGCCGCGGTGGGCGGGGAGAGCGGCACAGGCGGTCGGGTCGCCGAGGGCGGCCGGACGGGTGGGAATCGATACGCTTCGGTCGTATCCGACCGGGAAGGACAGTGACGTGTTCGGACGTCGCAAGAAGAAGGGTGCCGCCGAGGACGCGGCCGGCGAGGCCGAGCAGGTCGTCGACAGCGTCGGCACCGAGGCGGACGAGGAAGGCGAGCGCGAGCGCGTACGGCTCGAGCCCGAGCCGCGGCCCGACGGGCCCTGGGACGGCACCGAGGTGCGCGACCCCGCCGAGGGACGCGTGGACCTGGGCGGGCTCTTCGTGCCCGGCGTGGACGGCATGGAACTGCGCGTGGAGGTCGCGGGCGACGCGATCGTCGCCGCGACCGTCGTCCTGCGCGACAGCGCCGTGCAGTTGCAGGCCTTCGCCGCGCCCAAGCGTGAGGGCATCTGGGGCGAGGTGCGCGAGGAGATCGCGTCCGGCATCACCCAGCAGGGCGGCATCGTCGACGAGGTCGAGGGGCCGCTGGGCTGGGAACTGCGCGCCCAGGTGCCCGTCCAGCTGCCGGACGGCACGGGCGGCTTCCAGGTCGTGCGGTTCGTCGGCGTGGACGGTCCGCGCTGGTTCCTGCGCGGGGTGATCTCGGGCCAGGGCGCGGTGCAGCCGCAGGCCGCCGGGCTGCTCGAGCAGATCTTCCGGGACACGGTCGTGGTACGCGGCGAGGGCCCGATGGCGCCCCGTGACCCGATCGTCCTGAAGCTGCCGAACGACGCGCAGATGGTCCCCGAGGGCGTCCAGCAGGACGAGGGCACCTCGCGCTTCTCGGGCGGCATGGGCCAGCTCCAGCGCGGCCCGGAGATCACCGAGGTCCGCTGACCGGCGGCATCTGCCCCACCTGCCCCACCGGAACACCGGCACGGCGGAAGCGACACCGCACAGCAGACCGATGCAGCACAGCAGGGCCGTGCCCGGACGCCGGGTACGGCCCTTCGCCGTGCGCGGGCGCATGGCCGCGCGAGGCCGGCCACGCACGTCAGGGTTGCGTCAGGGTTGTGTCAAAGGCGGGTCGCGGGCCGCCCTCCCGTTCCGTTCGGCGGGGCGGTTGGCCGTAGGGTCGTCGCTGCGCAGGGGACCGGCACGGAAAGACGATGAGGCCATGGCACGCGGCAAGCTCCGGATCTATCTCGGCGCGGCACCGGGGGTGGGGAAGACCTACGCGATGCTGTCCGAGGCGCACCGCCGGGCCGAGCGCGGCACCGATGCCGTGGTCGCCTTCGTGGAACACCACGCACGGCCGCGCACCGAGACGCTGCTGCACGGGCTGGAGCAGATACCGCGCAGGGAACTCGGCCACCTCGGCGGGACGTCCACCGAGATGGACGTGGACGCGGTCCTGCGCCGCGCCCCGGCCGTCGCCCTCGTCGACGAGCTCGCGCACACCAACGTCCCGGGCTCGCGCAACGCCAAGCGCTGGCAGGACGTCGCGGAACTGCTGGCCGCGGGGATCGACGTGGTGTCCACGGTCAACATCCAGCACCTGGAATCGCTCGGTGACATCGTCGAGTCGATCACCGGGATCCGCCAGCAGGAGACCGTGCCGGACGAGGTGGTGCGGCGCGCCGACCAGATCGAGCTCGTCGACATGTCGCCGCAGGCACTGCGCAGGCGGCTGGCGCACGGCAACGTCTTCCCGCCGGACAGGATCGACGCGGCCCTCTCGAACTACTTCCGCCCCGGCAACCTCACGGCACTCAGGGAACTGGCCCTGCTGTGGGTGGCGGACCGGGTGGACGAGTACCTCACGGAGTACCGCAGCGAGCACCGGGTGTCGCGGATCTGGGGCTCGCGGGAGCGGATCGTCGTCGGCCTGACCGGCGGCCCGGAGGGACGCACCCTGATCCGGCGCGCCGTACGGCTCGCGGAGAAGGGCGCGGGCGGCGAGGTGCTGGCCGTGTACATCTCCCGCAGCGACGGCCTGACCTCGGCGTCCCCGAAGGAACTCGCCGTGCAGCGCACCCTGGCCGAGGACCTGGGCGGCACCTTCCACCATGTGGTGGGCGACGACATACCGGACGCCCTGCTGGACTTCGCCCGGGGCGTCAACGCCACCCAGATCGTCCTCGGCACCTCCCGGCGCAAGGCCTGGCAGTACGTCTTCGGGCCCGGCGTGGGCTCGACCGTGGCCCGCGAGTCGGGGCCCGACCTGGACGTCCACATCGTCACCCACGAGGAGGCGGCCAAGGGGCGCAGGCTGCCCGCGGCCCGGGGCGGCCGGCTCAGCCGGGGCCGGGTGGTGTCGGGCTGGGCGGTCGGGGCGGCCGGACCGGTGGCCCTGGCGGTGCTGCTGGACGTCGTGCACCTCGGCCTCGCCAACGACATGCTGCTGTTCCTGACGCTGACCGTCGCGACGGCTCTGCTCGGCGGCCTGCTGCCGGCGCTGGTGTCGGCGGCCCTCGGGTCCGTGCTGCTGAACTACTACTACACGCCGCCGCTGCACCGCCTGACGATCTCCGACCACCGCAACCTGGTGGCCCTCGCGATATTCGCCGGCGTGGCGGCGTCGGTGGCGTCGGCCGTGGACCTCGCCGCCCGGCGTACGGACCAGGCGGCCAGACTGCGGGCGGAGTCGGAGATCCTGTCCTTCCTCGCGGGCAGCGTGCTGCGCGGCGAGAACACCCTGCAGGCGCTGCTGGAGCGGGTCAGGGAGACGTTCGGCATGGAGTCCGCGGCCCTGCTGGAACGCGGCGGCGGCACCGCTCCCTGGACCTGCGCCGGACGGGCGGGCCCGGGGGACCGGTCCCTGGCACGGCCGGAGGACGCGGACGTGGACGTCCCGGTCGGCGAGCACATGGCGCTCGCCCTGACCGGCCGGGTACTGCCCGCGGCCGACCGGCGGGTGCTGGCCGCGTTCGGCGCGCAGGCCGCCGTGGTGCTGGACCGCGAGCGCCTGCGGGCGGAGGCCGACCAGGCCCGCGCCCTCGCCGAGGGCAACCGCATCCGCACGGCGCTGCTCGCCGCCGTCAGCCACGATCTGCGCACCCCGCTGGCGGGGATCAAGGCAGCGGTCACCTCGCTGCGCTCGGACGACGTGGTGTGGTCGCCGGAGGACCGGGCGGAGCTGCTCGCGTCCATCGAGGAGGGCTCCGACCGGCTGGAGCATCTGGTGGGCAACCTGCTGGACATGTCCCGGCTGCAGACCGGCACGGTCCGCCCGATCGTCCAGCGGGCGGACCTCGACGAGGTGGTGCCGATGGCGCTCGGCGGGGTGCCCGAGGGCAGCGCCGAGCTGGACGTCCCGGAGTCGCTGCCGATCGTGCTGCTGGACAAGGGGCTGGCGGAGCGGGTGGTGGCCAACCTGGTGGAGAACGCGGTCAAGTACAGCCCGCCCGGCGAACCCGTCCTCGTCGCCGCCAGCGCCCTCGGGAACCGGGTGCAGGTGCGGGTCGTCGACCGCGGTCCCGGCGTGCCGGACGAGGCCAAGGAACGCATCTTCGAGCCCTTCCAGCGCTACGGCGACTCCCCGCGCGGCGCCGGGGTGGGCCTCGGCCTCGCCGTGGCCCGGGGCTTCGCCGAGGCGATGGGCGGCACCCTGGAGGCCGAGGACACGCCCGGCGGCGGCCTCACGATGGTCCTCACCGTCCACGCGGCCCCGCCGCCCCCCGAGTTCCCCGAACCCCCCGCCGGGCCGCCCGCCGCCTCGCCCGCCCCGGTCCCGGCGGCTCCCGTCCCGGCCGATCCTGCTCCCGTCACCCCGGCCCCGGCCCCGGCCCGCACCGCCCCGGCTCCGGCCCCGGAACAGCCCGCGCAGGGCTCCGTACCACCTGAAAGGCAGGACTCATGACCCGGGTGCTGGTCGTCGACGACGAGCCGCAGATCGTGCGCGCCCTCGAGATGAACCTCAGGGCACGCAAGTACGAGGTCGACGCGGCGTCCGACGGCGCCACCGCCCTCCGGCTTGCCGCCGCCCGCCCCCCCGACGTGATCGTGCTGGACCTCGGGCTGCCCGACATGGACGGTGTCGAGGTGATCAGGAAGCTGCGCGGCTGGACCCGGGTGCCGGTCCTCGTGCTGTCCGCCCGGCACTCCTCCGACGAGAAGGTCGAGGCGCTGGACGCGGGCGCCGACGACTACGTCACCAAACCGTTCGGCATGGACGAGCTGCTGGCCCGGCTGCGGGCGGCGGTGCGGCGGGCCGAACCCGTGGGCGGCGACGAGGAGGACGTCCTGGTGGAGACCGACGCGTTCACCGTCGACCTCGCGAGGAAGAAGGTCGGCAGGGGCGGCAAGGACGTACGGCTGACCCCGACGGAATGGCACCTCCTGGAGGTGCTGGTACGCAACACCGGCCGCCTCGTCGGCCAGAAGCAGCTGTTGCAGGAGGTGTGGGGGCCGTCGTACGGGACGGAGTCCAATTACCTGCGGGTCTACATGGCGCAGCTGCGCCGCAAGCTGGAGACCGACCCCTCGCACCCGAAGCACTTCATCACCGAGCCGGGAATGGGATACAGGTTCGAAAGGTGATCGGGGGGCGGCCGGGACCTTGGCCGGTTCGGGTGACGGGCCCGTGGGTACGTAGCTGTCCGTACACCCCGGTACCCTTCAGACATGGGCGCTGTTCCTCATCCCGATAAGCCGGCAGGTCGTTTCCGGCGCATGCTCGGCCGGCTCTCCACGTCGCAGGCGGACCTGGAGTCCGAGGAGCTGCGTGAGGACGCGGACGACACGGGCTGTACCAGGATCGACGACTGCCATGACCGGCAGCTCGTCACGGTCACTGGTACCTTGCGCACGGTCACGCTGCGGCCGCGCGCGGGCGTCCCGGCCCTGGAGGCCGAACTGTTCGACGGTACCGCCGCGCTGGACGTGGTGTGGCTGGGCAGGCGCTCCATAGTGGGGATAGAGCCGGGGCGCAGACTGATCGCGTCCGGCCGGGTCTCGATGAGCCGGGGCCGCCGGGTGCTGTTCAATCCGAAATACGAACTGAGACCCCTCGGACGGGAGTAGCCGGTGACGTCACTCGACAAGCCGACGACCGAAGACACCACTCAGCAGGACGACGCCCGGGCGGTGACCGAGGCCGCGCTTTTCGAGGCGTTCGGCGGTGTCCGGGGCATGGTCGAGACGGTGCTGCCCGGCCTGCTCTTCGTCACCATCTTCACCATCGACAAGGATCTGCACTGGTCGGCGATCGCCGCCCTCGCGGTGTCCGTGGTGCTGGTCGTGGTCCGGCTGGTGATGCGGGACACCGTCAAACACGCCTTCAGCGGCGTCTTCGGCGTGGTGTTCGGTGTCGCCTTCGCGATGCTGACGGGCAACGCCAAGGACTTCTATCTGCCGGGCATGCTCTACACCCTGGGGCTCGCCGTCGCGTACATCGTCTCGGCGGTCGCCGGATATCCGCTGATCGGGGTACTGCTCGGCCCGGTCTTCAAGGAGAACCTCTCCTGGCGCACCCGTAACCCCGGGCGCAGGACCGCGTACGTCAAGGCCAGCTGGGCCTGGGGTCTGATCCTGCTCGCCAAGTGCGCCGTCCTCTTCCCGCTGTACTGGTGGGCCGACACCACCCAGCTGGGCTGGGTCCTGATCGCCCTGAAGATCCCGCCGTTCCTGCTCGCCGTCTGGCTGACGTGGGTGTTCCTGGCGAAGGCGCCCGCGCCGATCGACGTGTTCGCGGAGATGGAGGCGGAGGAGCGCGCCGAACGGGAGCGCGAGGAGGCCCTGGCCCGCGAGCGCGGCGACTCCCCGGCCCCCGAGCCCGGCCGCCACCGCCGCGGCTCGTAGCCCCGGCAGGAGGCCCGCACGGGGCTGTGAGGCCGGACGGCGGCCCGCTTGCGCACCGTTGACGGCATACGCCAGGGGGCGGGGAGAGACCAGCTCTCCCCGCCCCCTGGCGTGCGTACGGCCGCGTACCGCCCCCGTGGTCGCCGTACCGGCCCCCGGGTGACCCCGAGGCCGGCCCGGTGACCCCGTGACCGAGCGGCTAGCGCTCCTCGTCCTCCCGGCGCACCGACAGCAGGTCCTCCAGCTGCCCCTCGCGGGCCTGGGCGGCGACGAAGAGAAGCTCGTCGCCCACCTCCAGCGCGTCCTCGCGGGACGGCGTGAGGACCCGGGTGCCGCGGATGATGGTGACCAGGGACGTGTCCTGCGGCCACTCCACCTCGCCGACCGGGGTGCCCGCCAGGGCCGACTCCTCCGGCAGCGTCAGCTCGACGAGGTTGGCGTCGCCGTGGCTGAAGCGCAGCAGCCGGACCAGGTCGCCGACGCTCACCGCCTCCTCGACCAAGGCGGACATCAGGCGCGGCGTGGAGACGGCCACGTCGACGCCCCACGCCTCGTTGAAGAGCCACTCGTTCTTCGGGTTGTTGACGCGGGCGACGACCCGCGGGACGCCGTACTCCGTCTTGGCGAGCAGCGAGACGACCAGGTTGACCTTGTCGTCGCCGGTCGCGGCGATCACGACGTTGCAGCGTTGCAGGGCGGCCTCGTCCAGCGAGGTGATCTCACAGGCGTCGGCGAGCAGCCACTCGGCCTGCGGCACACGCTCGACCGAGATGGCGGTCGGCGCCTTGTCGACGAGCAGGACCTCGTGACCGTTCTCCAGCAACTCGCCCGCGATCGAACGGCCGACCGCACCGGCACCGGCAATGGCGACCCTCATCGCTGACCGCCCTCCTCGGGACCCTCGGCGAACGCCGACTCGACCTTCTCGACCTCGTCGGTCCGCATCATCACATGCACCAGGTCACCTTCCTGGAGCACCGTCTGCGACGAGGGCAGCATCGCCTCGCCGAGCCGCGTCAGGAACGCCACCCGGACCCCCGTCTCCTCCTGCAACTGGCTGATCTTGTGCCCCACCCAGGCGGACGAGGCATGCACCTCGGCGAGCTGGACGCCGCCGGTGGGATCGCGCCACAGCGGCTCGGCGCCCGAGGGCAGCAGCCGGCGCAGCATCTGGTCGGCGGTCCAGCGGACCGTGGCCACGGTGGGGATGCCCAGGCGCTGGTAGACCTCGGCGCGCCGGGGGTCGTAGATACGGGCCGCGACGTTCTCCACGCCGAACATCTCCCGGGCCACCCGCGCGGCGATGATGTTCGAGTTGTCGCCGCTGGAGACCGCGGCGAAGGCGCCGGCCTCCTCGATGCCCGCGTCGCGCAGGGTGTCCTGGTCGAAGCCGACCCCGGTGATCCGGCGACCGCCGAATCCGGGGCCGAGGCGGCGGAAGGCGGTGGGATCCCGGTCGATCACGGCAACCGTGTGGCCGTGTTGCTCCAGGGTCTGGGCGAGAGCTGAGCCCACTCTCCCGCAGCCCATGATGACGATGTGCACGCCCGTCCTTCCGAAGGCAAGAATTGTCCGTTGTCAAGAATAATTTGACTTGGCCTTACCAGACTCTCAGAACCGGCGCCCAAGCTACACACGGACCTTCCCCGGGCGGCACCCCCGTGCACCCTTCGACGATCAGTTCCGGGTCGGCCCCGGGATCAGCGCCTGCTGATGCTGCGGACGCTGACGAGAGTCAGAATGGCGAGGCCGACAAGTGCGGCTGCGGCACCGATGAGTTCCGCGGGGGCTGGCGACATGGGGTCTCCCGGGGGACGGTTGAGGGCGGCATGCGAAGGGCAGAGGTGAGGGTGGTGACGGGAGTGGGCAGAGCGATCGAAGTGATGGGAGTAACAGGGGTGACGGGGGTTACCGCAGGTTCGGTTCCCGGAAGGCTTCCCGGACCCGACGGACCGCACATCGGGACCGTGGGGCCGGAGATCGGGACCACCGGTGCCGCGCCCGGTCCGGACGGCCCGGCCACACCGCCCCGTACCCCGGCAACGGCTGCGCCGGTGACCGGCCTCACGGCTCCGGTCATCAAGGCACACGGACCCGGACAGGGGTGCCGACCGCCCCGCCGATGGTCTCGATTTCACCCGGATGTGCCCATCGCGGCGCCTGAGCCTTACGATCCTCTCTCGTGTCCAAACTGACCGACCTGCCCAAACGGATTCTCATCGGGCGTGCCCTGCGCAGCGACCGGCTGGGCGAAACGCTCCTGCCGAAGCGCATCGCGCTTCCCGTCTTCGCCTCCGACCCGTTGTCCTCCGTGGCATACGCACCGGGCGAGGTGCTGCTCGTCCTGTCCATCGCGGGCGTGTCGGCCTACCACTTCAGCCCGTGGATCGCGCTCGCGGTCGTCGTGCTGATGTTCACCGTGGTCGCCTCGTACCGGCAGAACGTGCACGCCTACCCCAGTGGCGGCGGCGACTACGAGGTCGCCACCACCAACCTCGGCCCCCGGGCCGGCCTCACGGTGGCCAGCGCCCTCCTCGTCGACTACGTCCTCACCGTCGCCGTGTCGATCGCCTCCGGCATCGAGAACCTCGGCTCGGCCGTCCCCTTCGTCGTCGAGCACAAGGTGCTCTGCGCCGTCGCCGTGATCGTGCTGCTGACCCTGATGAACCTGCGCGGTGTCAGGGAGTCCGGCAAGCTCTTCGCGATCCCGACCTACGTGTTCGTCAGCGGCGTCTTCATCATGATCGCGTGGGGTGCCTTCCGGGGCCTCGCCCTGGGCGACACCATGCGGGCGCCGACCGCCGCGTACACCATCAAGGCCGAGCACCAGGGCCTGGCCGGCTTCGCCCTGGTCTTCCTGCTGCTGCGCGCCTTCTCCTCCGGCTGCGCCGCGCTCACCGGCGTCGAGGCCATCTCCAACGGCGTGCCCGCCTTCCGCAAGCCCAAGTCGAAGAACGCGGCGACCACGCTCGCGATGATGGGCCTGCTGGCCGTCACCATGTTCTGCGGCATCATCGTCCTCGCCCTGGTCACCAAGGTCCGGATGGCCGAGAACCCGGCCACCGACCTGCTGCACAACGGCGTCGGGGTCGGCCCCGGCTACGTACAGGACCCGGTGATCACCCAGGTCGCCGAGGCGGTGTTCGGCAAGGGCAGCTTCCTGTTCGTCCTCCTGGCGGCGGCCACCGCGCTGGTGCTGTTCCTCGCCGCCAACACGGCCTACAACGGCTTCCCGGTGCTCGGCTCCATCCTCGCCCAGGACCGCTATCTGCCCCGCCAGCTGCACACCCGCGGCGACCGGCTCGCCTTCTCCAACGGCATCGTGCTGCTCGCGGGCGCGGCGATGCTCCTGGTCGTGATCTACGGCGCCGACTCGACCCGGCTGATCCAGCTCTACATCGTCGGCGTGTTCGTGTCCTTCACGCTCAGCCAGACCGGCATGGTCCGGCACTGGAACCGCCATCTGGCGACCGAGACCGACCCCGCGGTGCGCAGCCGCATGCTCCGCTCCCGCGCCATCAACACCTTCGGCGCGTTCTTCACCGGCCTGGTCCTGGTCGTCGTCCTCGGCACCAAGTTCACCCACGGCGCCTGGGTGGCGCTGCTGGGCATGTGCTTCTTCTACGCGACGATGACCGCGATCCACCGCCACTACGAACGCGTCTCCGCCGAACTCGCCGCCCCCGAGGGCCCGAGCGACGACAGCGTGCGCCCCTCGCGGGTCCATGCCGTCGTCCTCGTCTCCAAGATCCACCGCCCCGCCCTGCGGGCCCTCGCCTACGCCAAGCTGATGCGCACCGACACCCTGGAGGCCCTCACCGTCGGCGTGGACCCGGCCGAGACGAGCGAACTGCGGCTGGAATGGGAACGGCGCAACATCGAGGTACCGCTGAAGGTGCTCGACTCGCCGTACCGGGAGATCACCCGGCCGATCATCGAGTACGTCAAGCGGCTGCGCCGCGAGTCCCCGCGCGACGCCGTCTCGGTGATCATCCCGGAGTACGTGGTCGGCCACTGGTACGAGCACCTGCTGCACAACCAGAGCGCGCTGCGCCTGAAGGGGCGGCTGCTGTTCACCCCGGGCGTGATGGTCACGTCGGTGCCGTACCAGCTCCAATCCTCCGAGCTGGCCCGCGACCGGGCCCGCAGGCGCCAGGAGTGGAACGCCCCGGGTGCGGTGCGCCGCGGCCCCGCCGAGGAGGAAAAGCGCGCCAAGGAGACGGGGACACGCGGCTGACGGGAGCGCGGGGAACCGGCCCGTCGGGCACCCACCCCTTCGGGGAAGCGGCCCTTCGGGGACCACGTAGACTGGTGGGCTGTTGCCGACCGGGCACCGTCGCGCCGTGCGCGCGGTGACCGACCGGCGACGCCCACCGGTCGCGTACCGGGCCCTCTCGTCCCGTCCCCCTTGTCCCGTACCTCTCGATGTGGAGTCACCCCGCCATGCAGGCAGAACCGAAGAACTCGCTGGTGGGGCAGGAGTACGAGGTCGAGGTCGGCCCCGTGGCCCACGGCGGCCACTGCATCGCCCGCACCGAGGCCGGTCAGGTGCTCTTCGTCCGGCACACCCTGCCCGGTGAGCGGGTCGTGGCCCGGGTGACGGAGGGCGAGGAGGACGCCCGGTTCCTGCGCGCGGACGCGGTACGGGTGCTGGAGGCGTCCAAGGACCGCGTCGAGGCCCCCTGCCCCTACGCCGGCCCCGGCCGCTGCGGCGGCTGCGACTGGCAGCACGCCAAGCCGGGCGCCCAGCGCCGGATGAAGGGCGAGGTGATCGCCGAGCAGCTCCAGCACCTGGCGGGCCTCACCCCGGAGGAGGCCGGCTGGGACGGCACGGTGATGCCGGCCGAGGGCGACAAACTGCCGTCCGGCCAGGTGCCGCAATGGCGCACCCGCGTCCAGTACGCGATCGACGACGAGGGCCGCGCGGGCCTGCGCCGCCACCGCTCCCACGAGGTGGAGCGGATCGACCACTGCCTGATCGCCGCCGAGGGCGTCAGCGAACTGGGCGTGGAGAAGCGGGACTGGACCGGCATGGCGTCGGTCGAGGCCATCGCGGCGACCGGCTCCCAGGACCGCCAGGTGATCATCGAGCCGCGCCCGGGCGCCCGCCTCCCGCTCGTGGAACTGGACCGCCCGGTGTCCGTCCTCCGCATCGGCGAGAAGGACGGCGGCGTCCACCGCGTCCACGGCCGCCCCTTCGTCCGCGAACGCGCCGACGGCCGCACCTACCGCGTCGGCAACGGCGGCTTCTGGCAGGTCCACCCGAAGGCCGCCGACACCCTCGTCACGGCGGTGATGCAGGGCCTGATGCCGCGCAAGGGCGAGATGGCCCTCGACCTCTACTGCGGCGTCGGCCTCTTCGCCGGAGCCCTCGCCGACCGCCTCGGCGAGAAGGGCGCGGTCCTCGGGATCGAGTCCTCCAAGCGCGCCGTCGAGGACGCCCGCCACAACCTCGCCGGCTTCGACCGCGTCCGCATCGAGCAGGGCAAGGTGGAATCGGCCCTGCCCCGCACCGGCATCACCGAGGTCGACCTCATCGTCCTCGACCCGCCCCGCGCCGGCGCCGGCCGCACCACGGTCTCCCACCTGACCTCCCTCGGCGCCCGCCGCATCGCCTACGTCGCCTGCGACCCGGCAGCCCTGTCCCGCGACATCGCCTACTTCCGCGACGGCGGCTACCGGGTGCGGACCCTGCGGGCGTTCGACCTGTTCCCGATGACCTCGCACGTGGAGTGCGTTGTGATCCTGGAACCTGCCGGGAAGAGGCGCTGACCTGCGCGTTCTTGAATCCGGTAGGACCGCTCCACCTCTTTTGGGGCCTCGGGCGGGTACACCGTGCGGAGTGCGGCGGAGTGCCTGAATCTAACGCCGATATGAGGGTGATGGCGCCTCACGTGAAGGGCCGGCCGAATGTGGACCCCGCCGCCTGATGCCTCCAGGCCGGTCAGAACAGGTAGGGGCCTACGTGGGGTTTGTGACTCATGTGGTTCGCCGCCGTGGTGTTCCTGGCTGTCGGGTCGGGAGCACCCACGGCGGGCCAAATACCACGAAGATGAGCACATCAAGGCCATCTCCGGTAAGAACTCGGTTTCCGGTGCCGTCGCCGCAGCAGACGAGAAATGGGAAACGCGGCAGTACCTGGACGCGTCCCGACGCATACGCGCCGCGGTCGTCGCCCGCCTGCAGGAACTCAACGCCGACGGAGAGATCAGCAAGACCGACCTGCGGCGCTTCGTCACCATCACCGTCGCGTGGGACGAGAAGAAGAGAAAAATGTGCTGGGCGGCGCTCAAAGCGGCCACAAACGGAGACGCTGGGGTCTGCTCCGAGGACCACTGTGACGAGGAGACCGTGAGCAACGGCTCGGCAAAGGAAGACCTTCAGTATGCAGAGACTCACGGTGCCCGCAATGATCGGGAGATCTCCATCTGTACCCGGTGTCAGGAGAGTCGCGAACTCGAGCAGTTCGAGGCATCAGGGGCCGATCTGCGTGAGAGTGGTCGCCTCTGGCTGCAGCAACAGGCCGAGTCCGGTGCAGAGGCGCAGGAGGAAGCGATGACAGCAGCCGAGGAAGAGGCGGAGGTACTGGCCCAAGGACTCGCGCAAGCACTCGAGGACTAGTAGCGGTCAACGCCAGGCGTCCGGATGGAAACGGGCGGCTGGCTGTCTGCGACTTCGCGGGGGGGTAGGGTTGCTGTTACTCAGTTCTGGGCCCGTTGCGGGCCCAGCGGTGTGCGGTCGGCAGAGGCGTGCCGGGGGCAGCGAAATACCACCTGTGCGGACGGCGCTGTGTAGAGATGACGGAGCGGCGGACGATCTCCTCGAACCAGTCGGCAGCGATCCTCCCCAATTCCTCCGGTGATCCGGTGGCCTCCAGCGTCTTCACGTCCTTGCTGGGCTCTGGCCAGAAGTTATCGTTGCGTTCCATGCAGATGAGCTTGGTGTCGACCAGGGTAGCGCCCAAAACTTTGAGGCGAAGATTCCCTTCGAAGTCGATAAGATATACGATCGCCTCGAGCACGGGTTCCTTGTTGACGAAAGCCTGCTCCAGTGCGGCGTCATACTCCGCGTACCCGGACGGGTGGGGTGCGACGAACTCTTGATCTTCGTCATCCGGGTCTGGAAACAGAAGCACGGCAGTTTCATCGGGAGAGCATTCGGGCCATGAGCGCGCGGACTCTCGCACGACGTCCAGGAAAGCCTTCTGCTGGCTGTCAACGTCCTCATCGTCGAACCAGTCATCATGCATGTACCTAGTGTATAGCGGGTCTTCGAATTTAATTGGGGTGCGCCTCCAGTCGGTTCCGGCGGGTAGTTGCACAGCGTGAGCGCAGGCGCTGGTTCGTGCGGTTGCGGAAGCCGAAGGCGTTGCGTGCTTCGAGCTCGATGAGGCGGTTGTTGCCTTCGGACGCAGCGTTGGTGATGCCGGTGGCCAGGTAGGTCTCGATGCCGTCCCACCAGTGCTCGACGGTCTCGGCCAGGACGAGGAGTTCGGGCGGGTGGGCATGGTCAGCGATGTGGGCGTGGAAGCGGTAGCGGGCGGCGGAGATCGCGGAGCGGTCGGGGACGGTGTGGGCGCGGGTGACGGCGAGGTGGAGCACGTCGCGCAGGAGTTCCTTGGCCTGCCGGCCGGCGTGGATCTGCTTGCCGTAGGTTCCCGTCTGCTCCAACTCCGCTTTGAGGACGGTGAGTTGTTCTTCGCCGAGGTCTTCCTTGTTGCGGCGCAGGAGTTTGCGGACGGTGTAGATCGCGTCGCCCTTGCGGGCCCGGCGTCCGTGCTGTTTCCAGGTCAGGCGGCCGGTTTCGCAAGGAAGGGCAGGACCTTCAGGGTGCGGCCCTGGACGCCGGACCGCGCCTCGCTGCAGTCCTCAGCTTCATCGATCCGACGGACTGGGAGCAGTGCGCGGGGCCCGGACCACGAAGCCATTGACGCGATCGGCAGGATGGCCCGGAACGGCGCGCTGGGAATCCACGGAAAGGTCGCGAGCGTGGCCAGGCGGGCCACCGACACGCCGACGATCCCGGCTCAGGCGGCACATCGGAACAGAGCCGCACCGGCTGCTGTGATGGCCACGCCCATGATCGGGTGGCGTCCGGCCGGCAGTGCCCGGCGGGCGGCTCACGGCCCGTCTGCGAGTGGCTCCGCCAATCGGTCGACCTCCGGTGTGGGTCGGTTTCCGCCCCACGGGGGGCTGGGACGATGCGCGCATGGCACCCGGGACAAACACCGCCGAAAACCCTGTAACGGCGCGGACCGTTCTGCTGACACTCGCGGCCGGTCAGTTCCTGATGGCGCTCGACAGCTCGGTCATGAACGTCTCGATCGCGACGGTGGCCGAGGACGTGGGCACGACGGTGACGGGTGTCCAGGGCGCCATCACGGCCTACACCCTCGTGATGGCGATGTTCATGATCCCCGGCGGCAAGGTGGGGGCACTGATCGGCCGCAGACGCGTGTTCATGATCGGCTGCGTCATCTACGGCTGCGGCTCCTTCACCACGGCGCTCGCGCCGAACCTGACGGTGCTGCTGATCGGCTGGTCGTTCCTTGAGGGGATCGGGGCGGCGCTCATCATGCCCGCGATCGTGGCGCTCGTGGCCGGCAACTTCGCCACCGAACGCCGTCCCGCCGCCTACGGTCTCGTCGCGGCCGCGGGGGCCGTGGCGATCGCTGTCGGGCCGCTCATCGGGGGTGTCGCGACGACGTACTTTTCCTGGCGGTGGGTCTTCGCCGGTGAGGTCCTGGTGGTGCTCGGCATCCTGGTGCTCGCCCGCCGTATCGCCGACGCGCCGGTCGGCGAAGGCGCTCGCATCGATGTCGTCGGTGCCGTGCTGTCCGCGCTCGGGCTCGGGGTCTTCGTCTACGGCGTGCTGCGCTCCGACGAGTGGGGCTGGTTCCAGCCGAAGCCCGACGCGCCCTCGTGGCTCGGGGTCTCGCTGGTCGTGTGGCTGATGCTGGCCGGTCTTCTGCTGATCTGGCTTTTTCTCCGCTGGGAGGCCCGCACGGTGAAGCGGCGCAGGGAGCCGCTCGTCGACCCGGCCCTGTTGCAGAACAAGCAGCTCACCGGCGGACTGACGATGTTCTTCTTCCAGTACCTCGTCCAGATGGGTGTCTTCTTCGTCGTACCGCTCTATCTGTCGGTCGCCCTGGGCCTGTCCGCGCTCAAGACCGGTGCCTGGCTCCTGCCGCTCTCCGTGACCCTGCTGGCGGCCGCGGTCCTGATCCCCCGCTACCTCCCGGACGTCTCGCCCCGGAGGGTGGTGCGGCTCGGCGTTTCCGCGTTGTTCGCGGGGGCGGTGGTCCTGATGGCCGCGCTCGACGTGGACGCCGGCGCGGAGATCGTCACCATCCCCCTGCTGTTGATCGGGCTGGGCATGGGTGCGCTGGCGTCCCAGCTCGGGTCGGTCACCGTGTCCGCGGTGCCGGAATCGGAGAGCGCGGAAGTCGGCGGCGTCCAGAACTCCGTCACCAACCTGGGCGCCTCGATCGGTACGGCGCTCGCCGGGTCGATCCTGATCGCCTCGATGGCGACCTCCTTCCTCACCGGCGTGGAACAGAATCCGGCCGTCCCGGCCGAGGTCAAGAGCCAGGCGACCCTCCAACTCGAAAGCGGCGTACCGTTCCTGTCGGACGCCGACCTCGAGTCCGCGCTCGACGAAGCGGGCACCAGCGAGAAGGTGACTCAGGCGGCACTCGACGCGAACAAAGACGCCAGGATCGACGGGCTGCGCGCCGCAGTCGCCATCCTCGCCTTCATCGCGCTCCTCGCGATGTTCTTCACCGCACGGATCCCGAAGACCCAGCCCGGTTCGACGAAGCCGGAGCAGCCGGACGGCTGAGCCCGAGCCGTCTCCGTTTCACCGCCCCGACGGGACCAGGGCGTGACATGGAGCGCCCGGAAGGGTCGGCGTCGCGGGCCGGGTGGTCCCCGCGCCGCGCCGGAGCCATGCGCCCACCCGGAGCCGGTGCGGCCGTCGCGGTGCACGGTGCGCGCACGCGGTGCACGACTGGCACGGCCTCCGATCCCGGCCGGACGGCACATCCGGAGCGCGGGACCTACGGGCGTTCCTGTGCAGGCCGGCCACCGGCACATCGGATACCACCTTCCTGGTGTTCGAAAACCACGCCGCAGGGGCGTCGTCCCTGCGGACGGAGGCGTGGCGACTGCTGCTCCGCCAGGGTGATCTCCACGGTGGGTCCGCCGAGTGCGGTTCCGTATCCCTCGGGACGGGTGAGGGCCGGCAGCCGGCTTCCCGGCCGTGGCGTCGACCGCGGAGTGGAGCTGCGGGCCCAGTCCCCTCATGGCCTGTGCGGCACGTTCCGGCAGCCCCTGGGACTGCAGCCGTGCGGCGATGTCCGAGGCGGCCCGGCCGCCGTCCACCTGTACGTCGGCGGCAAGGGTGATGCGTTGGACCGCCGCGTCCTCGATCGCCGGTTCCGCGGCCGACGGCGGGACCGTTTCCACGTTCCGGTCGGTGTCCAGAGCGATGTCGTGCATCCACACGGTGAGCAGGGCGACCGGCGATCACCCCCTCCGGGTGAGGTGGTACGCGGCAGACCCACCTCTCATGGGAGTGCACCACGCCACGCCCGGGAAGGAATCGTGAACCACGGCCCGGAAAGAGACAGGCGCCGCAGGTGTCGCCGCCCTCGCCGAAGCGGACGTCCCGTAGGGGAGACGCTCGTCCGGACGACCCTCGACACGTTCGAACGTTCCGGGCCGGACCAGGAGACGTACCTGCCGGCATGTATCGCCGCACTGGTGGCCATGGACGCCTCCGCACCCTCCTGTCTCCTCGACCTTCGGGCGGGACGCACGAGCAGGTCCGCCGGGTCCCGCCGAGGTCCTGGCGGACGACACCCAGAGGAGAAGCAATGAGCAGCAGTGTGAACCTGGCCTACGACTTTCCCGTTCTGGGAGCTTTCTGGGCGATCATGTGGTTCTTTCTGTGGATCATGTGGTTCGTCCTGCTCTTCCGTGTCATCGTCGACATCTTCCGCGACGACGACCTGAGCGGATGGGCCAAGACCGGATGGCTCGTCTTCACCGTCGTCCTCCCCTTCCTGGGCGTCTTCGTCTACGTCATCGCCCGGGGCAAGGACATGGGCAAGCGCGAACAGCGCCACGCCAGAGCCCGGCAGGAGCAGACGGAGCGGTACATCCGCGAGACCGCGGGCAGCGCGGGCCCCAGCGAGGCGGACCAACTCGCCAAGCTCTCCGAGATCCGCGCCAGGGGCGACATCACCGACGAGGAGTACCGCCGGGCCAAGGAGAAGGTCCTCCACTGACCCGCACGTGCCCGTCCGGGCGCGGGACACCGCGGGTGCCGCCCCGGGTCGGTCGGCGGACCGGGGCGGACATCACGTGCCAGCCCGCGATGGGGCGCCCGACGGCCTCGACTTCTCGCCGAGGAACCCGACCTCGTCCGGGCAGGGGACATGACCGAGATCGACACCGGCGAGGGCAAGCTGTACCTGGCGACGGTGATCGATCTGTCCTCCCGCCGACTGCTCGGCTGCGCGACGGGCGCCCGGCACGATACCGAGCTGGTGGTGGCGTCGTTCCACATGGCTGCGGCCACCCGGGGCGGCGACGCCCGCGGCGTGATGAAGAGCTCCTGATCTGCTGTTTCCTGCGCGCAGGGTGTGCGGCGCGGGCGTCATGGGTGATCCGTCCGACTCCGCCCGCTGTTTCTGTTGCCCCGATGCTGCGGGGTCCTGAGAACCACGCGCGCCCCCGCACGCGTCATTCTTAAGGGTGACGGCGCGGGCGGCGGAGGGAACTGGGCGTGGGTATCGGTGACTTCATCAGTGACGTCACGCCGGATGCGGTCGAGGACGCGGTCGAGGACGGTGTCGAGTGGGTGGGCGGCAAGGTCGAGGACGCGGGTGACTGGACCGCCGACCGGCTTCAGGACGTGGGCTGGAAGTCCGGCGCCGACTGGGTGCGTGAGCAGTCCCGTTCGGTCGCGAACCGGCTGGGCGCGGAGGTCGACGAGCTGGACCTGGGGCAGACCGAGGACAAGACCAAGCTGATCTACGGCAGCCCCGCCAAGATCGACGCGACCGCCAGGCAACTCCAGGCTTTCCAGGTGGCGTTCGACACCACCGGGGGCGGGCTGAAGGGTCTGGACTCCTCCCGTCTCAAGGGCGGGACGGCCGAGGCGCTGCGCACCGCGGTGAGCACCCAGCCGCCGAAGTGGTTCACCGCCGCCGACGCCTGCACCAGCGCGGTCGGTGCGCTGGGGGCGTTCTCGGGCACGGTCACCTGGGCGCAGGCCCAGGCGCAGACGGCGATCGACCTGTGGAAGGCGGGGGTGAAGGCGTCCGAGGATGCCGCCGACGCCCACCGCAAGAAGATCGACGACTACAACAAGGCCGTCGACCTCTACAACGCCCGGCCGGCCGACCGGCGTGACCCCGCCTCCCTGCCGCCGAAACCCGCGGCGACGTTCGAGGATCCGGGCAGGACGCTGATGCAGGACGCGCAGGACATCCTCGCCGCGGCCCGCAAGCAGCGGAACACGGCGGCGGAGAGCGCGCGTTCGGTGATCCGTGCGGCCCGTGACACGGCGCCGAAGAAGCCGTCGTACGCGGAGCAGCTGCGGGACGGCTACGACGAACTCCAGGTCATGCAGGACCACGTGGCCGGTGGTCTGATCAAGGGCACGGCCGGGATGGTGAACTTCGTCCGCAGTGTCGATCCCATGGACCCGTACAACCTCACGCACCCGGCGGAGTACCTGACCTCGCTGAACAGTCTGGCCGCGGGTCTGGTGGTGGCCGCCAACGATCCGGTCGGCACCGGCATGCAGATGGTGAAGGACTTCATGAAGGACCCGGCCGAGGGTTTCGGCCGGCTGATCCCGGACATCGTGCTGACCGTGGCCACCGACGGCGGCGGCGCCGCGGCCAAGGGCGCACGCGTCGCGGAGGACGCGTCCGACGCGTCGAAGCTGCGCAAGCTCGTCGACGACGTCCCGGAGGGCACCCACACCCGTCCCGACGGCATACGGACCGTGGCCGGTACCGATCCGGTGGACCTCGCGACGGGCCGGATGTTCCTGCCCCAGACCGATGTGGAGATCCCCGGCGTCCTCCCGCTGGTCTTCACCCGCCGCACCGAGTCCGGTCTCGCGTCCGGCCGCTTCCTGGGCCCTGCCTGGACCTCGACGGTCGACGAACGGCTGGAGATCGACGCGATCGGTGTCGTCCACGTCACCGCCGACGGCCTCCTGATCACCTACCCGCACCCGGTCCCCGGCGACCCCACCCGCCCGCAATCCCCCTCGGGCAGCACCCGCACCCTGCTGGCACGTCACGCCGACGGCGACTACGAACTCACCGACCCCGACTCGGGCCTGGTCCGTCGCTTCACCGCCCCGGCGGCCACCGGACCCGGCGGCGACGGCACCGCCTGGCTGTCCGACGTCAGCGAGCGCAACGGCCACACGATCACCGTCGACCGCACCGACGACGGACTGCCGCTGGCCCTGGTCCACTCCGCGGGCCACCAGGTGAGGCTGACCACCGCCGACGGGCGGATCACGGCGCTCTCCCTGCCGGGCGCCGGGGAGGACGGCGCGGACCTGGGGCTGATCGGCTACGGCTACGACGAGGGGACCGGCGACCTGACCGCCGTCACCCGCCCCTCCGGCGCCGTCACCGTCTTCACCTACGACGACCGCCACCGCGTCACCGCCTGGACCGACTCCAACGACCGCCGCTACGACTACGTCTACGACGACCACGACCGCGTCGTCGCCGAGGGCGGCGAGGCGGGCCACGTCCAGATCGCCCTCGCCTACAGCGACCCCGACCCCGACACGGGCCACCGCACCACCACCCTTACCACCCCCGACGGGGCCGTCACCCGTCACCTCATCGGCCCCCACTGCCGCCTCCTCGCCACCACCGACCCCCTGGGCCACACCACCCGCTTCACCTACAACACCCACGGCAACGTCCTGACGCGCACCGACCCGCTCGGCGCCACCACCGCCTTCACCTACGACGACGAGGGCCGACTCGTCATGGTCACCCGTCCCGACGGAAGCGAACTGCGTGCCGTGCGGGGCCTGTTCGGACTGCCCACGGAGTTCCGCGGGCCGGACGGGGCCAGTTGGGTCCAGGAGTTCGACGCATGCGGCAACCGCACCGCTGTCACCGACTCGGCAGGATCCGTCACCCGATATGCCTATGACGACCGGGGCAGGCTCACCGCGGTCACCGACGCCCTCGGCGCCACCACCACCGTGCACTGCGACGCCGCCGGTCTGCCGGTGGCGGTGACCGACGCGGTCGGCGGCACCAGCCGACTGGAACGCGACGCGCTGGGCCGGACGGTGCGCACCACTGATCCGGTGGGCGGCGTCACCCGACTCGAATGGGACGCGGACGGCAATCTGGCTCGCCGTGTCGCCCCGGACGGTTCCACCGAGTCGTGGACCTACGACGGTGAGGGGAACCGCCTCACCCACACTGACGCCACCGGTGGCGTCTCCAGCTTCGCGTACACCCATTTCGACCTCTTGGCCGCCCGCACCCACCCCGACGGCGTCCGCCACGAGTTCGAGTACGACACCGACCTGCGGCTCACCCGGGTCACCGCCCCTCAGGGGCTTGCCTGGTCGTACACGTACGACCGGGCCGGCCGGCTCGTCTCCGAGACCGACTTCGACGGCCGCACCCTCACCTACCGTTACGACGCCGCCGGGCAGCTCGCCGCCCGCGTCGACACGCTCGGCGGGACGGTCTCCTTCGAGCGCGACCGGCTCGGACAGGTGGTCCGCAAGGACGCCGCGGGCAAGGTGACCATCTACACGTACGACCGGGCCGGACGCCTGCTGCAGGCAGTCGGACCGGACTCCGAGGTCGCCTACGTGTACGACCGGCGGGGGAGGATCAGAACCGAACTCGTCGACGGCCGCCCCATGAACTACGCCTACGACGCCCTGAGCCGTCGGATCCGCCGCGTCACGCCCACCGGCGCGGTCACCGAATACGACTACGACGCCGTCGGCCACCCCGCCCGGATGACCGTCGGCGGCCGCGAGGTCGCCTTCACCCACGACGCGGCCGGCCGGGAACTCGAGCGCGTCTTCGGCGGCGCACTCACCCTGGCCTCCGCATGGGACGAGGCCGGAAGGCTCTCCGTCCAACACCTGACGATCGGTGAGCGCTCCCTCAACCACCGACGCTACTCCTATCGGGCCGACGGCCATCTCACCTCCCTGTCCGACGATCTGTCAGGCTCCCGCACCTTCGCTCTGGACGCGGTCGGCCGGGTCACCGCCGTCCACGCCGAGGGCTGGACCGAGCGCTACGCCTACGACGCCGCCGGCAATCAGACCGAGGCGTCCTGGCCCGCCTCCCACCCCGGGCACGAGGCCACCGGCCCGCGCACCTACACCGGCACCCGCGTCACCCGCGCAGGGGGCGTCCGCTTCGAACACGACGCCCTCGGCCGGGTCGTCCTCCGCCAGAAGACCCGCCTGTCGCGCAAGCCCGACACCTGGCGTTACACCTGGGACGCCGAGAACCGGCTGATCTCCGTCACCACCCCGGACGGCACCCGCTGGCGCTACCGCTACGACCCCCTGGGCCGCCGCACCGCCAAGCAGCGCCTCGCCGCCGACGGCGAGAGCGTGGCTGAGGAGATCCGTTTCACCTGGGACGGCAGTACCTTGTGCGAACAGACGGTCCACGAACCGGACCTGCCGCATGTCGTCGCCCTCACCTGGGACCACCGCGGCCTGGCTCCGCTGTCCCAGACGGAACGCCTCCTCACCCCGGACGACCGCCAGGAGGAGATCGACCGGCGGTTCTTCGCCATCGCCACCGACCTGATGGGCACGCCCACCGAGCTGATCGGCGAATCGGGCGACATCGCCTGGCGTGCCAGGAGCACCCTCTGGGGGGCCACCGCCTGGACCCGCTCCAGTGCCGCCTACACCCCCCTGCGCTTTCCCGGCCAGTACTACGACCCCGAGACCGGCCTCCACCACAACTGCTTCCGCCACTACGACCCCGAGACCGCCCGCTACCTCTCCCCGGACCCTCTCGGTCTCGGACCCGCGCCGAACCCGGTCGCCTATGTGCACAACCCGTTCACCGTCTGTGACCCGCTCGGCCTGTCACCCTACTCACGGTTCAAAGGACTGGGCTGGCTGACCGACAAACAGCTCGCACGTCCGTCGTTCCGATACCAGCGACTCGTCACCGGTCAGAAATACGAGGAGCAATGGATCCTGCGGGACGGCCGGGAGGTTCATATCGACGGCGGTCCACGGGACGGCTGGATCACCGAAGCCAAATGGACCGGAGGCGACAACTACGGCGAGTGGGAGAAATCCCCGTACAATCCCGCTTCCGAGTTCTATGACGAGAACCGGATCACCGCGCAGACCGATAAGCTGCTCGCTCTCAACGAGGACCTTCAGGGCAAGGGGGTCCGCTACATGGTGTCCAACGAATGGGGCGCCGCGCACCTGAACGAGGTGCTGTCCAAGGCATTCCCCGAGGCCTACGCCAAGGGGCAGCTGAAGGCTTATTACGTGCCCGGCAACGGCATGAGTGGAATGAGTTCATGGCTGCAGTGACCGCGATGCTGGAAGAGCTCCGGGACCTGGTCCCGTTGACCGCCGAGGGTGCGGCGGGAAGGTTTGCCGCTCAGGAGTGGACGCCCGGTGGCAAGTCCCGCGACGGCGTGGAGACGTCCTGGCGCAAGGACGGCATCCGGGGGTGGATCCAGGAGTTCCGCAGCGGTGCCGTCCGTGTCTCGTTCGCCGTCTGGACCCGCGATGTCGACGAGTCCGGTTACTTCGACGACTTGGACGCCGTCTACGAGCAGGGAGAGCAGGCGCTGGCCACGTGGCTCCCCGAGATCCTCGACTCCCCGCTCGCCGGCCACTTCGCCGAAGCCGAGCCGACGTCCGCGGACGAGGACGAATACATCACGGCCCGCACCTGGACGCTCGGCGGACGTACCCTGACCGCCGGCGTGGTCCAGCAGGACACGGACCTGCCGGTGATGGTCGTGATCGTGCTGGAGGAACCGGCCCCCGCAGCGGAGTGACCACTGTTCCGCCGGTGTCCGGTTCCGCTCGTCAGCATTCCGCCGCCGGTCGCGGTGATGCCCACCGAACCCAACGGCCGGCCCTCACCGCAGCCGTGACTCGATGGTGTTTAGGGTGGTGGGTCGGGTCGGAGGCGATGGGGGGTCGTCGGTGGGGAGTCGGTGTCGGCAGGAGCGCGTGGTGCGCGGCGGGTGGTGCATGTGCGCCGCGGTGGGCGGGTGACCGGGCGGTCGGTGTCCGCGGTGCTGCCTCCGGTGCTGCGCGTGTGGCTCGGGGTGGTCGCGGGGCTTGCCGCGGTGGTGGTCGTCGCGCTCGGGGTGGTGTACTCCGGGCACAGCGGGCCCGGGAGGGTGGACGCGGGGATCCAGTCGGCGCTCGGCGGGCTGCGGCCGCCGTGGCGGGATGTCGCGCTGGCCCTGGACTTCCTGGGGGAGCCCGTGGGATCGGCGGTGGTGATGGTGGTCGCTGTGACGGGCTGCCTGCTGCTGCGGCGTCCTCGTGCGGCGGTGCTCACCGTGGCCGGCGTCGGTCTGGCCGTGGGGACGGCGACGCTGCTCAAGCACCTGGTGGGGCGCACCATCCACGGCGACGGCAACCTGTCCTACCCGAGCGGGCACACCGCCTTCCTCACCGCGCTCGCCCTGGTGGCGGCGCTGCTCGTGGCGGGTCGGCTCGGTCTCGGCAGGGTGGGCGGTACGTCACTCGTGCTCGGTGCGGCGCTGGTCGCCGGGGCCGCCATGGGGTGGGCGCAGGTCGCCCTGGGCGCGCACTACCCGACCGACGTCCTCGGCGGCTGGTGCACCGCGCTGGCGGTGACACCGGCGGCCGCGTGGCTCGTCGATCGGGTGGCCGACGCCGGTCGGCAGGAGCCTCGCTGACGGCGCGTCATACAGGGAACGTCACGCCTGGCGGCGGAACACCGGCCGCACCGGTCGGCCGCCCAGCCAGGGGGTGGGGTCGGCGGCGTCCAGTGCCTTCCGGTACACGGCACAGGCCTGGGCCACCACGTCGACGGTGTGATCGATGTCGGCGTCGCTGAGGGCGCTGCTCACCACGAACGACGGGGCCAGGACCCCGCCCGCGAGGAGCCGGCGCAGGAACAGGGTGCGGTACTGCTGGGACGGCTGCCGGTTCTCGTCGAGGGTGGCGAACACCAGGTTGCTGGCCCGGCCCCGGACGACGACGTGGTCGCCGACGCCCGCCTCGGCGGCGGCGTCGCGGACACCGGCGGCCAGCCGTTCACCGAGGGTGTGCAGGCGTGCGGTGACGCCTTCCTCGGTGTAGGTGGTGAGCACGGCCATCGCGGCCGCCAGGGAGTGGGTCTCCGCGCCGTGTGTGGTGGACAGCAGGAACACCCGGTCGCCGGAGTGCCGCAGCCCGCCCAGCTCCATCAGGGCGCGGCGCCCGGCCAGCGCGGCGACGGCGAACCCGTTGCCCAGCGCCTTGCCGAACGTGGAGAGGTCGGGGACGACGCCGTACAGGCCCTGGGCGCCCGCCTCGGACCAGCGGAAGCCGGTGATCATCTCGTCGAAGACCAGGACGCAGCCGTGCCGGTCGGCCAGTTCGCGCAGTCCGGCGAGGTATCCGGGGGGAGGCTCGGCGAGGGCGGCGGGTTCGAGGATCAGGCAGGCGACCTCGTCCTGGTACCGGGTGAGCAGTTCCTCCGTGGCGGCCAGGTCGCCGTAGGGGAAGGAGACGGTGAGTTCGGTGGTCGCCGCCGGGATGCCGGCGGACATCGGGGTGGTGCCGATGAACCAGTCGTCGACGGAGAAGAACGGATGGTCGGCGCAGACGGCCACCCGGGGGCGTCCGGTGGCGGCGCGGGCGAGGCGTACCGCGGCGGTGGTGGCGTCGGAGCCGTTCTTCGCGAACTTCACCATCTCGGCGGTCGGCACCGTGGCCAGGAAGCGTTCCGCGGCCTCGAGTTCGACGACGGACGGCCGGACGAAGTTGCTGCCGCGGCCGAGTTCCCACCGTACCGCCTCGATCACGCGGGGGTGGGAGTGGCCGAGGCTGACCGACCGCAGGCCGGAGCCGTACTCGATGTAGCGGTTGCCGTCGATGTCCCAGACGTGGGCACCGCGGCCGTGGCTGATGACGGGGGCCAGGCCGACGGGGTACTGGTCGTCGCCCTTGGCGTAGGTGTGCGCGCCCCCGGGGATCAGGGCGTGCAGCCGCTCGTTGGCCGTGCGCGACAGGGGCAGGGAGAACCCTCCGGTGTCTTCGGTGTCCACGGGGACCTCAGCTTTCTCTGTGCTTCAGGACCTCGGCGAGGCTCGGTGCCTCCCGGTCCCGCCGGGACATCGACGCGGCCGGCAGCGGCCACGGGATGGCGAGTTCCGGGTCGTCGAAGGCGATCGTCACGTCCTCGGCCGGATCGTGCGGACGGTCGATCCGGTACGAGGTGTCGGCGGTCTCGGTCAGGGACTGGAAGCCGTGCGCGCACCCCGCCGGGATGTACAGGGTCACCTGTGTCTCGCCGGACAGCTCGAAGAAGGCCCGGCCCAGATAGGTCGGCGAGTCGGGCCGCAGGTCCACGACGACGTCGAAGATCCTCCCGTACGAGCACCGCACCAGCTTCGCCTCGCCCGCGCCGGAGCGCAGGTGCATGCCGCGCAGCACGCCGCGGACCGAGCGGGAGAGGCTGTCCTGGACGAAGGCGTCCGGGTCGAGGCCCACCGAGCGGACCACGTCGGCGTCGAAGGTGCGGCAGAAGAAGCCGCGTTCGTCGGCGTACGGCGTCGGCTCGAACAGGTACGCGCCGGAGATCTCCGGGACTGCGGTCGCTCTCATGGGGACTCCTGCCGGGCGGGGACGGGGGTACGGCCGGTCGCCGGGAACAACGCCGCGGTGAGGGCGGTGAATTGCTCGTCCAGGTCGCGGGCGGCGGCCCGGTTCCGTTCGGCGAGGGTCTCGCGCAGCCGGGGCGATCGCTTCTCCAGCTCCCGGAACTGCTCCAGCAGCCGGTCGGCGTCGACCTCGCGCGCCGGGTGGCAGTACGCGCCGAGGCCCATCCGGGCCATGAGCGCGTCGCTCTTCGCCGCATAGCTGAGGGCCAGCACGGGCGTGCCGGTCTTCAGCGCGCAGATCAGGTTGTGGTAGCGGACCGCCACCACGGTGTCGGCGGCGGCCATCTCCGTCATCAGGTCGGCCAGTGAGGTCGGCTCGGCGGCGGTGACCAGCGGTGAGTCCACCGCGTCGAGGATCGCGGCGACCACCGACGCGTCGCACCGGTCGCCGGTGAGCAGCCGGACGGGCCTGTCCTCCTCGACCAGCGCGCGGACGAACCTGATCGTCCCGTCGAGGTAGCGCCGGTGGATCTCCTCGGCGCGGGCCCGGTCGTCGTTGCCGCCGTGGAAGTCCATGACGCCGACACAGACCGTCCCGGGCGAGCCCGAGTGCGCGCTCGCCGGCGGGGTCGGCAGCGAGAACGCGAGGTCCGGGTAGACCTCGTCGCGCGTGGTGTCCACGCCCATCGCCCGCATCGCGTCCCGTGACGGGGCGTCCCGGTAGGACCGGTAGGCGGCCAGCCGCGCCGACCAGCGCACCAGGGCCCGGGTGGGCCGGTTGCCGATCCCGGCGGCGCCGACGCTGACCAGCGCGACCCGGGTGCCGAGCAGCCGGCCGCTCGCGCAGAGCAGGAACAGCGCGTACGGGAAGCCCCAGGGCCGCAGCGGCAGGGTGGCCTCCAGGACGCCCATGCCGGGGACGATCACCACGTCGTGGCGGCGCACCCAGGCGGCGGTGCGGAAGACGTCGACGAGCTTGCCGAGCCCCTTCGACGCGATCGCGCCCGCGCGTGACGCGGTCCGGTACTCCGCGCGGTTCCAGTGCAGCCGGGTTGCCGGGATCCCGAACCGGGCCGTCACGGCCTCGGGTCCGCCGCACAGCGCGTCCACCACCGCCTCCGGGTGCGCGGTGCGGAGGTAGCCGAGGACGGCTTCGAGCGATCCGTCGTTGCCGAGGTTGCCGGAGCCGAGCAGGCCGAACACCCCTACGCGCACGGAAGTCCCGTCCGTCGGCGTCATGTCCGCCGCCCCTCGCGGCCGGCGACGAGGGCGTCGACGGAGACCGTGAGCCGGGCCGGGTCGACCGGGGCGCGGTCCTCGACCCGCTCGCCGGCGCCCGGCCGGACCCGGCTGGTCAGCCACGCGGCCAGGTGGCGGTGGCAGGCGCGGCGGTCGGCGGGGGACAGCGGTGCCCGCCGGATCGCCGAGGCGAAGCCCCAGACGTACTCGGCGAGCAGCCGGGGTGTCGGGTGCAGCGGGCCCGCCCGGCGCGGGTCCAGGTTGACGCACCGGGCGCGCTTGGACGGGTTCGCCCGCTCGGCGCGGGTGGGGTGGTCGCGGCGGAAGTACAGCAGCTCCGGCACCTGGTGGAAGGGCCCGTGCAGGGTGATCTCGGCGACGAACGTGCGGTCCGCGTGGTGGTAGCTGTCGAGCGGCTTCACCCGGCGCAGCATGTCGGCCCGCATCACGCCGTAGAAGTCGTCGCCGCCCGGCTCGAACAGCAGACTGCGGAAGCGCTCCGGCGCGTGCGGCGAGTCGGTGGTGAGCGTGTACGCGTAGGGCACCTTCACCCGGCCGTCGGCGTCGATGACCGCCTGGCCGGTGTGCGCGAGGACGACGTCCGGCCGCTCGTCCAGTGCCTCCACACAGCGCCGCAGCAGGTCGCGGCCGTAGAGGTCGTCGTGCGAGGCCCACTTGAACAGCTCGCCGCGGGACTCGGCGAACACCAGGTTGTGGTTCGGGGTGGCGCCGATGTTCCGGGGCAGCCGGTGGTACCGGATGCGTGCGTCCCGCGCGGCGTACCTGCGGCAGATCTCCTGGGTGCCGTCGGTCGAGGCGTTGTCGGAGACGATCAGCTCGAAGTCCTCGTAGGTCTGGCCGAGCAGGGCGTCGAACGACTCGGCCAGGTACTCCTCGCCGTTGTACACGGGCAGGCCGATGCTCAGCCTGGGTCGGGCGGTCATGAGGTCCTCACTTCGGGGACGGTGGTGTGGTGGTGGTCGCGCAGGGCGGACCGCAGGTGCAGCCACCACACGGCCGACCCGCTGACGGTCGCGGCGGCGACGCCCCAGGCCGAGCCAGCCGTACCGGCGAGGGCCGCGCCGCCGAGCCCGCCGCCGACGTAGCAGGCGGACGCGAACAGCTGGCAGCGCAGGCTGCGCCGGGCCGCGCCGAGGGCGCGCAGCCCGGCCGCCGCGCCGGTGCCGAGGCCCGCGCCCGCGACGCCGAGGGTGATCTGCACGATGAGCTGCGAGGAGGAGTGCCAGACGCCGCCGAGCGCCAGTTCGCCGAGCCGGCCCGGCATCAGCAGCAGCGCCGACCCCCACAGCAGCGCCCCGGCGGCCTGCCCGCCGCCGAGGAGGAGACAGAACCCGCGCAGCCGGTGCGGGGCCCGCCGCAGCACCCGGGCCGCCTCCGGGACGGTGACCAGCGAAAGCCCCATCAGCACGGCGAGGAACGGGCCCATCAGGAGCTCGGCGCCCCGCACCGCGCCGACCGCGCCGACCCCGGCGATCGCGCCGAGCCCGTACGCCCGCAGCTGGCTCGCCCCGCTGAGGCTGACGTTCTCGACCAGGTAGCGGTAGCCGAGATCACGCTGCTCGCGGAGCCAGCCGCGTGCCTGGGCCGGCCGGGGCCGGATGCCGGACTGGAGGCAGCCGTACCCGGCCGCCACCGTGGCGGACGCGCCCCAGGCGAGCACGAAGGCGGCCACGGTGTCCACCCGGGCGGCCACCACCAGGGCCGGGACCAGCGCGATGCCCCACACGACGTCGTTGACGAACGCCTTCCGCCCGGCGCCCGCGGCGAAGAACGCGAACCGCCAGGCGTCCTGGAGCAGCAGCCCCGGCAGCATCAGGGCGAGGGCGGTGAACGCGGGCCCCACCCGGCCGCCGAGACCCAGGCCGGCCACCAGGCACACCGCGCCGACGGCCGCGCCGACCCCGAGCGCGGTACCCGTCGAGCGGGTCACCGCCCCGCGCCAGGACGCGTCCGGCACGCCGCTGAAGCGCACCACGAGCGGGTCTGTGGCCAGGCCCCGGGAGACGTTGAGCACCACGCCGTAGGTCACCCAGGCCAGGCTGAACACGCCGAACGCGGTGACCCCCAGCGAGCGGGCCACATAGACGCCCACCGCGAAGTTGCTGATGCTGGACGCCGCCTGGTCGGCCAGTCCCCAGGACAGCCGGCCGACCAGGGCCCGCCGGGCGGACCGGGCCGGCGGTGCCGCCCTGGGCGGTTTCTCCCCCTCGGTGGTCATCGGCCTCATGCCTTGATCAGCCCGGCGTCGTGCAGGGCGTCGGCCGCGGCGGCGACGGCGTCGAACGGCAGCCCGGACCGCTCGGCGACGTCCAGCAGACCGTGCTCGCCGTCGGAGAGGCTGAGCACCCAGAGCATGGCCAGCTGGGCCTGCTTGGTGTCGCTGCGCCCGCCGAGCGCGTCGTACAGCCCGCGCCTGCCCAGCTGCGGTTCGCCGTAGGGGCTGAGGTTGACGTAGCGCCGGTTGCGGTCGAGCACGGCGAACGCCTCGCGGCAGACGGCGAGGGTGTCCGCCATCGCCGCCGGGGAGACGAGGTCCAGATCGTCCGCCGAGGTGTGGTACTCGGGGTAACCGGCGTACGGGGTCCGGGTGAGCGAGCCCACGCCCAGGTCGAACCCGGGCGAGCAGTACTGCCGCTCGTCATAGCCGTACGGGGTGAACTCGACGACGCGGTGCGGGCGTTCGGAGGCGGTCAGCACATGCCGCAGCACCCGGTCGATCTCCGCGTCGCCGCGCCTGCTCCGCTTGTACGTCAGCGGACCCGGGTCCCCGGCGCAGGCCAGCACCAGGCCGTGCCTGACCAGGTCCACCCGCTCCGCGTTGCGGGCCAGCCAGGTGATCGCCCCGATGGTGCCGGGCGCGTAGATGAACCGGTAGGTGTAGTAGGGCGTCTGCTCCGCCAGCGCGCGGGCCAGGAACGTCGCCACCGCGATGCCGGCCAGGTTGTCGTTGGCCAGCGACGGGTGGCAGACGTGGCAGGAGACGATCACCTCGTCGGGGACCCGGCCGGGGACCACGTGCTCGGCGTAGGTGAGGTGGCCGTCGGCGAGGGTGGAGTCGATACGCACCTCGTACTCGCCGTCCGGCAGCGCGTCCAGGGTCTCCTGCGCCAGGCAGAACCCCCATTCCGGCTGGTAGTAGCTGGTGCGGTACGGCACCCAGGACGGGTGGTCCGGCAGGGTGTGCAGGTGCTCGCGCAGTTCGGACAGGGGCATGGTCCGCGACACCGGCACGCTGTAGCCGAGCACGTGCAGGCTGGACGCGGCGAAGTCGACGACCCGCCGGCCGGCGGCGTCGGCGATGTACGCGTCCCTGATGTTCCACTCCTGCGGCACCGTCCAGTCGAGCACCTGCGTCCCGGTCGGCACCTCGTGCACCCGCAGCGGGACGTACTCCCCGACGATGTCCAGGGTGGCGCGCACCCCGTCGCCGGTGATGCTGCGGCACAGCGGGTACAGCCGCTCCACCAGCGCGTACATCTCCCCGCTCACGTCGGTCACCTTGCTCGCCGCGCTCGCCTCGCTCACGTCGGTCACCGGCGCCACCGCAGGGTGTCGTCGACGGTGCCGGCGCCGGAGGCCGCGCGCAGCACGGCGAGCCGGGTGAAGCGCTGCTCGAAGTCCTCCCGGGTCAGCCCGAACTTCTGGTACGCGTCGGCGAGTTCGAGCGCACCCCGCTGCACCGTCCATTCACACGCGAAACCGGGCACCGCGGCGCGGAACCGGGAGAAGTCCACCTGGTACGAGCGCGGGTCGGCGCCGGTCTCCCCGGTGATCACCACCTTCGCGCCCGCCACCGCCTCGGCGACCTGATCGGCGATCTCGGCGACCGTGACGTTGTTCGTCTCGCTGCCGATGTTGAACGCCCGGTCGTGCACCGCCTCGCGCGGCGCGGTCAGCGCGGCCGTGAAGGCGCGGGCGATGTCGGCGGCGTGCACCAGCGGGCGCCAGGGGGTGCCGTCGGAGAGCACCAGCACCTCGCCGGACAGGAGCGCGTGGCCGACCAGGTTGTTCAGCACGATGTCGGCGCGCAGCCGGGGCGAGAAGCCGAAGGCGGTGGCGTTGCGCAGGAACACCGGGCTGAAGTCGCCGTCGGCGAGCGCGTGCAGGTCGTCCTCCACCCGCACCTTGGACTCCGCGTACGGCGTCACCGGGCGCAGCGGGGCGTCCTCGGCCACCAGACCGGCGTCGCCGGCGGCGCCGTAGACCGAGCAGGTCGACGCGTACAGGAAGCGCCGCACCCCGGCGTCGCGGGCCAGCCGGGCGAGCCGCACGGACGCGTGGTGGTTGATGTCGTAGGTGAGGTCGGGCGCCAGTGAGCCGAGCGGGTCGTTGGACAGGGCGGCCAGGTGGATCACGGCGTCCACGCCGGCCACGTGGTCGGCCGTGATGTCGCGCAGGTCGACCTGGAAGCCCGGCGGGTCCGCGGGCGGCGGGCCGAGGACGCAGTCGGCGAACAGTCCGGCGTCGAGACCGGTGACCTCGTGTCCGGCTGCCGCGAGGACCGGGGCCATCACGGTGCCCAGGTAGCCCTGGTGTCCGGTGAGCAGTACGCGCAAGGTTCAACCCCCCAGGTTGAGCGTGAGTTTGGTGACGGAGAACGCCTCGGCGTACCGGGCGTGGCATTCGATGCCGCGGATCCGTGCCAGGCCGAGGAACGCCTCGCGGTCGTACCAGGGCCGGTGCCGCTGCGAGGGGTAGTGCTCCTGCAACAGCCGCACCTTGTGTTCGGCGGTCTCCGGCGACAGCGGCTGGTAGGCCGCCGGACGGCCGAGATCGCCGTCCCACTTGACGATCTCGTAGCCGAGCACGAGGTGGTCGCGGAACGCGGTGGTCATCAGCCGCGCCAGGCCGCGGTGGTCCTGGTGCGCGTCATCGGTGCGCGGCGCGAGGACCAGTTCCGGCTCGGTCCCCGCGCGCAGTTCCTCGACCGCGGCCTTGGCCTCCTCCCAGTGCGCGGGCAGCCGGCCGTCCGGCAGCTTGTGCACGGCCAGCCGCAGGTCCGCGCCCGGACAGAAGGCGGCCAGCGCGGCCCGCTCCTCCTGCTCCCGCTCACTGCCGCCGCCGGAGAGCACCAGCGCGTCGACGCGGATCCCCGGCCGCGCCAGGCACAGCGTCAGCAGGGTGCCGCCGGCGCCGATGGCGATGTCGTCGCAGTGCGCGCCCACCGCGGCGATCCGGTCCAGGGGGCCGGCCCCGAGCCGGATCACGCTCTGGCCCCGGCACTGTCCCGCTCCCACACGGCCCACGGCCGGTCGCCCCGGGCGTAGGCCTCGTCGAGCGCGGCCCGCTCCTTCACGGTGTCGGTCGGCTTCCAGAAGCCGCGGTGCTGGTGCGCCACCAGCCTCCCCCGCTTGGCCAGTTGGGCGCATCCGTCGGCGACTAGGTCCCCGTTCTCCGGGATGTGGTCGAAGACCTCCTGGCGGAGCACGAAGTAGCCGCCGTTCTCCCACAGCGGCAGTTCGCTCACCGGGGTGATGCCGCCCACCAGGCCGTCGTCGCCCAGGTCCACGCAGTGGAACGAGGACTGCGGCGGCACCACCATCATCGACGCGCCGACGTCCCGCCGCTCGAACCGGTCGATCATCTCCGGCAGCGGGGCATCGGTGAGGACGTCGGCGTAGTTGGCGAGGAACATCTCGTCGCCGTCCAGGTGGTGGCGCACCCGGCGCAGCCGCTCCCCGATCGGTGACTCGACGCCGGTCTGCACGAACGTGATCGTCCAGGAGGCGATGTCGGTGGACAGCAGCTCGGTCCGCCCGCCGCGCAGCACGAAGTCGTTGGACGTCGTCTCCTCGTAGTTGAGGAAGAAGTCCTTGATGTGGTGGGCCCCGTACCCGAGGCACAGGATGAACTCCGTGTGCCCGAAGTACGCGTAATAGCGCATCACGTGCCAGATCAGCGGCCGCGGGCCGACCATCGCCATCGGCTTGGGCACGTCGTCGGAGGTTCCGTTGCGCATCCGCAGCCCGTAGCCGCCGCAGAACAGTACGACCTTCATGCTGTGACCTCTCGCGACGCGGCCTCGACGATGCTCAGTTCCGGTACGGGAAAGACCAGCCGGCCGCCCCAGTCGTGCACGAAGGACAACTGCTCGGTCAGCTCGGCCCGCAGGTTCCACGGCAGGACGAGGACGTAGTCCGGCCGGTCGGCGGCTATCCGCTCGGGCGGCAGGATCGGGATACGGGTGCCCGGGGTGAACCTGCCGTGCTTGTAGGGGTTGCGGTCGACCGTGTACGGGAGCAGGTCGGGCCGGATGCCGCAGTGGTTGAGCAGGGTGTTGCCCTTGCCCGGGGCGCCGTAGCCGACGACCGTCTCACCGCGCTCGGCCGCCTCGATGAGGAACCGCAGCAGATCGCGGCGCACCTTGGCCACCCGGGCGGAGAACTCGGTGTACCCGGACAGCTCCCGCAGCCCGGCGGCCTTCTCCCGGTCCAGCACCTCGGCCACCCGGCGGCCGGGCTCGCCGGCCGCCTCGGCCGGCCGGGCCCACAGCCGGACGGAGCCGCCGTGCGTGGGCAGCAGCTCGACGTCCACGAGGGTGAGTCCGCCGCTCGCCAGCGCGCGGGCCGCGGACGCGACCGTGTAGTACTGGAAGTGCTCGTGGTAGATCGTGTCGTACTGGTTCTCCTCGATCAGGGTCAGCAGGTGCTGCACCTCGATCGAGACCCAGCCGTCGTCGGCGACCAGGGCGCGCAGCCCCCGGGTGAAGCCGACCACGTCGGGGATGTGCGCGTACACGTTGTTGGCCACGACCAGGTCCGCCGGGCCGTGCTCCGCGCGGACGCCGGCACCGGTGGCCGGGTCCAGGAACGCGGTGAGCGTCGGAACGCCCGCGTCCCGCGCCGCCGCTCCGACGTTCACCGAGGGCTCGATGCCGAGGCAGCGGATCCCGCGGTCCACCACGTGCCGCAGCAGGTACCCGTCGTTGCTCGCCACCTCGACCACGAAGGCGTCGGTGCCGAGCGTAAGCCGCTGTGCGGCGTCCTCGACGAACGTGCGTGCGTGCTCCACCCAGGACGTCGAGTAGGAGGAGAAGTACGCGTACTCGCTGAACGTCTCCTCCGGTGTGATCAGCGGAGGGAGCTGCGCGAGCCAGCACTCGGTGCAGACCCGCAGGTGCAGCGGGTACGCCAGCTCCGGCAGGTCCAGTTGGTCCGCGGCGAGAAAGCTCTCACACGGCGGCGTCGCCCCGAGATCGACGACGCTCGCCATCGCTTCCGAGCCGCAGAGTCGGCATCGTGTCATCTGCTGTCCCCATCCCCCCTGCCCACGCGGGACTCCCCGCCGCGGGCCTGTGCCGACCGACCCGCGATCGCGGTGCGGTACCCGTCCACCAGGCGCTCCAGCCCGACGGCCGGGCTGAAACCCTGCTCGTAGCGGCGCCTGGCCGCCCGGCCCAGCTCCCGGCCCAGGGCCGGGTCGGCCGTGATCCGGCGCAGGCAGGACGCGAGCGAGGCGGCCTCGCCCGGCCGGTGCAGCAGCCCGGTCACCCCGTCCTCGACGAGCTCGGCGAAGGCGCCGTGACCGGCGGCGACGGCCGGGACCCCGGCCGCCATCGCCTCCACGACCACCAGGCCGAACGCCTCCAGCCACGTCGAGGGAGCCACCACGGCGACCGACCGTGCGACGGCCCTGCGGCACTCCGCCGCGTTGTACAGGCCGACGTAGCGCACGTCGTCCCGGCCCGCCGCCCAGGCGGTCACCTCGCCCTCCAGCGGCCCCGCGCCGGCGATGACGAGCGGCACGCCCACCCCGCCGCCGGCGGCGAGCTCGTCCCACGCGGCCATCAGCAGCCGCACGCCCTTGGCCTCCGCGAGCCGCCCCAGGAAGAGCAACTGCTCGCCGTCCCCGGACCGGCGGACGTCCGGGTCGGGCACGAAGTTGTGCTTCACCGCCAGCCGCCCGGCCGGCATGCCGGCCCGCACCAGGACGTCGCGCTGGGCCGCGGAGATGCAGAAGAACCGCTCCACGCCCGACCACCACCGCCGCCGGTTGACCGCCAGGGAGACCGCGAGCGGCACCGTCGCCGGCCGGGAGCCGCGATAGCAGCCGTGCCGGACGGCGGGCAGCGGCACGGCCCCGACGCACTCGGTGCACGGCCGGCCGTCCCGCTGCAACGTGCCGGGCGGGCAGACCTGGGTGTAGTTGTGCAGCGTGGCCACGGCGGGTACGCCGGCGTCGGCACAGGCGGCCAGCACCGCCGGCGACAGGAGCGGGAAGACGTTGTGGACATGCACCACGTCCGGCCGCTCGGCGCGGAGCCGGGCGGCGAGCTCCGCGCGGACCGCCGGGTTCCACGGCACCAGCAGCGCCACCGCGGCCTTGCCCGGCAGGGACCGGCCGGCGATGTCGTCGCTGCGCCGCTCGAACAGCCCGACCCGGTGGCCGGCCTCGCGCAGCAGCGCCACCTCCTGGTCGACGACCTTGTTCTCCCCGCTCGGCTGCGCCGAGGCGTAGCGGTTGTGCACCACGAGAACGTGCATGATCAGCTCACCTCCGGTTCCGGCGCCCGTCGCGGGACGCGTCGGCCAGGGACGTCGGGCGCCGGGAGCGCAGAGGCCGCGCCGGGCGCCGCCAGCAGCGAGGCGGCCAGGGCCAGATGCAGCAGATAGGGCGAGGCGTCGCCGAGACCGGCCTCGGTGTACGACGCGAGCGCGCAGTAGCCGATCAGGAAGATCGCGCAGGCCCGCGACAGCGACGGCGGACGCAGCAGCGCGACGCCGCCCAGCACGACGACGAACGCCGCCACCAGGGCGACACCGATCACGCCCTGCTCGTTGAAGACGGCCAGCCAGCTGTTGTCGATGGGCAGCCCGCCGAACGACTTGTCGCCCAGGCCCACGCCGAACAGGTACTCCGAGGTCGTCCGGGGCGCCGTCAGCAGGGCGTGCCAGACCTTGGCCCGCCCGGTGAGGCTGCTGAAGTTCTCCTGGCTCTGCCCGCGCAGGAACCACGCCTGCAACGCGGAGGCGAACCCCACCGCGGCCACCGCCGCGCACAGCACCGCCCAGGCGAAGAACCGGCGGGCGGCGGCGCTGGTCAGGACGAGCGAACCGATCGCCAGCGCCAGCCCGAGGAGCAGACCGAGCGTGGCCGTGCGGGTATGGGTCAGCACCAGCAGCACGAGGGACGGCACGATGACCAGCGCCGCGCTGGTCCGGTCGGTCCGGCGGCCCACCAGGAGCAGCACGGTGAGCCCGATGATGACCGCGGCGTACTGCCCGATCTGCGGCGGGGTGAGCGGCCACAACGCGCCGACCAGCCGCCCGCCGTACAGGTCGGGCATGGCCGCGCCCGGCGAGACCACCGCGCCCGCTGCCACCGACCCGAGCACCGCGAAGTACATCCGGATGTGGTGCCGGACGAACTCCAGGCCGCCGTCCCACCACCGGCTGAGCAGCCACAGCGTGCCGACGAAGAGAGCCAGCCGGGCGCAGCGGAACAGCGCGCCGAACCCGGACTCCAGATGCGCGCTGGAGATCACGCTCTCCACCAGCAGCAGGGTCAGCAGGAACACGAAGGCGCCGGGCCGGATGCGCAGCCGGAGATTGACCAGGAGCGCCAGCGCGAACGCGGCGACCAGCGCCCCCATGGTGACCATCTGGATGAGGGAGCGGGGCAGCGGGACGATGGTCTTCGCCCCGGCGGAGCCCAGCGTGTTGAGGACCAGCAGCCCCCACACCGCCCCGACGATCCTCGACGGGTGGCCCGTGCCCGTCTCGTCCGTGCCCATCTCAACCCCCGTCCTCGGCGCGGAAGGTGCTCCCCGCGTCCTGCCGGTACGGCGCGCCCTGCCACTGCACGGAGTCGAGCACCCGGCTCGGGTCGTGGACGACGAACGTCCAGGACCCGACGTAGACGTTGTCGTGCCAGCGGTTGTGCTGCCTGCCGGTGATCGCCTCGGCGACCCGCTCGCCCTGGTACGGCGACCAGTCCGGATAGGTGCCGTAGTTGGCCAGCACCGCCATGCGGTCGCACTTCACCGTGCAGCCGACGACGGACTTGTCCAGCACGAACCGGTTGTCGTGGATGTCCACCCGCTGGGTCTTCCACCGGCAGTCGGAGTAGAGCGGCGCGCGGGCGATCGCCGGCTGCGCGCAGCGCTTGCCGTCCTTCACCAGCAGCGTGCAGTCACCGGACGAGGTGTTGGCCGGGCTGTTGCAGAACCGGTCCGCGTTCTCCCACAGGGTGATCCCGGACCAGTTGTCCTCCAGCACGTTCCGGTAGATCTCGATCTTGTCCGTGCGGGCCCGGACCCGTGGTTCGCCGCCGGACTCGGACAGATACACGGTCGCGAACGGGAAGGTGTCCCCGCGGTCGGCGTAACTGCGGCCCACGACCCAGTTGTTGCGCCGGATCGTGTTGTTGCGGATGACCGCGTTGTAGCTGGTCTCGTAGATCAGCGCGGCACCGTCGTTGGCCTCGAGCACATTGCCCTCGATGCGGAAGTCGTTGTTGTCGGTGTCCGCCCACAGACCGGCTCCGCGGTTGTCGTGCACCCAGTTGCCGCGTACGTCGGCGCCGTCGACGGCCCAGAACTTGACGCCTCCGGTGCAGCCGCAGCCCGGCCGCCGCCGCTCCCAGTCGTCCTTGTTGTTGCCCGTGATCTCGTTGCCCTCGACGACCAGGCCGCTGATCCGGCCGTTTCCCTTGTACGCGTTCATGCCGTACTGGCCGTTGCCGCGCAGGCAGCTGGCGCTGACCCGCTGATGGGCACCGGCCATCAGCCCGGCGCCGGAGTTGTTCTGGATGGTGGCGTGCTCGATCACCCATCCGTCGGCCGAGTCGTGGTTGACCACGCCCTCGTCGCGCGGCGCGACGAAACCCTGCACGGTCAGATAGCGGAGGGTGACGTCGCGGGCGGTGCCGCCGAACGCGTACTGGTTGGTCCTGCGGCCGTCGAGGACCGCGCCCGGCGCGCCGAGGTAGGTGTCCCCCTCCTTGGGGACGACCTGGGCGTAGCGGTCCGGTGCGAGCCGGTGCCTGCCCGGCCGGAGCCAGAACGTGGTGTGCGGGGGACTGTTCCTGGTCTTCGCGGCCAGGTCACCGGTCACCGCGGGGTCGACCGGCACGGCGCCCGCCGGCGCCTTCGCCGGCCCGGCCGCGGGCCGGGCGCACACCCGGGCCACGGACGCGGACGGCGCGGCGACCGGCTTCGGCGTCGCGGCCGGCGTGCTCTCGCAGCCGGTCGCCGCCAGCAGGGCCAGCACCAGCGCCGCCGCCGGCGGCACCCGGTGCCGCCACTTGATCCCCAAGCGTCTCTCCTAGTCGAAGAACCTGAGCACGGTGGTGAACCCCGCCGCGCCGTCGGTGAAGCCGGTGCCGACCAGCGTCGTGGCGGGTTCCTTGCGTCCGAAGCCGGCGGAGTACCAGCCCAGCGGCGGGTCGCTCTCGCCGCGGTGCGCCCGCCAGGACAGCTGCCCGGGCAGGTCGAGCGCCGCGGAGCGGTCCTCGCCGTCCCGGGTCCAGGCGAGCACCGCCCGGTCGCCCGTCAGGTCGGCGGCGATCGCCGGGCCGAGGTGGAACGCGAGCCGTACGGCCCGGCGCGGGCCGCGTACCTCGTCGACCACCCTCAGCTCCCGGCTCGCGGCCGTCAGCTCCACCCGGCGGCGGTGCACGGAGCCCCGGTAGCCGTCGTGCTCGGCGCACCAGCGGGCCGTCGCCGCGCCCGGGGCGCCGGAGGCGTCCGCGACCAGGACGCGGCTGCGGGCGTGCCGGGTCCACAGGAACGGCCCGCCGGAGACGGACTGGTCGGCGCCGTCCAGCTCCAGGGTGTTGTGGCCGAGGGTCGAGCGGAAGTACCGCCGCCACTCGGGCTGCCCGTGGTAGCAGAACGTCCCCGGGTCGGCGAGCACGTCGACCCCGTCGTGCCGGACCTCCACGGACAGCGCGTCCGCGTGGGCGTGGGCGGCGATGGACAGGAACCCGTGCGGACCGCCGTCGCAGCGGCACCAGATCTCGCCCGTCCCTCCCGTCCCTCCCGTCTCTTCCGGAGCGCGCAGGATGGTCATGCCCGCGTCGGCGAAGTGGGCCGGCCGGCTCGCCGGGCGGGTCACGGACGGTTCAGCGGGTTCGGTGAGCGCGGGTTCGATGAGCGCGGCCAGCAGCGGGGTGCGCACATCGGTGCCGGTCACCGCGGGCCACCAGGCGAGCCGGCCGAACACGGCGTCCCCGGTGGCCAGCAGCGAGGCCCAGCGGTCGGTGCCCGCGCCGTCCACGACCAGCCCGTGCCCGTCGTCCGCGTCCCCCTGGCGCGGCGGCCGCAGCCGGCCGTCCACGACGGCCGCGAGGGCGTCGGTCATCCGCAGCAGCACCAGCCGGACCGGCGCGGGCACCGGCACGCCCGCGGTGTCCGCCTCGGCCAGCGCGGCCAGACCGAGCTCCAGCACCAGCCCGTGGTACTCGGTGGCCAGCTCCCGGTTGAGACCGGAGCCGAAGGTGTTGCTCCGCAGCTGCCGCTCGAGCGACCGCAGCGCCTCCGCCCGCCAGCGCGCCGACGCGGGGAACCACCCGAACGCGCAGGCCGCGGCGAACTGCCCGGCGGCCTCGGCGACGACGTGGTTGTTCGCCGAGGACCCCCGGCTCGGGAAGGCGGCCAGCCAGCGCTGGTGGTGCCAGATCTGGTGCAGCGCCACCGGGTTGTCCTCGAACAGCCCGGCCGCGCCCGGCCAGCCGTCGAGCAGCCGGCGGATCCACACCCAGGACAGCAGCCGGATCCCCAGCTCGATGCCGCTGGTCCAGTGCACCCCGCGCAGCGGCGCGTTGGCCTCCCACCACGACCGCAGGTGCCCGGCGACGCGCTCGGCGTACCGCTCGTCCCCGGTGAGCGCGTAGGCGGCGGCGAGCACGGTGAGGTACTGATGCCGCGACAGCTCCCAGATCTGCTTGATGTCCCCGGCCACGTCCTCGTTCCGGTACGGCACGTCGAAGGCGTGGCCCTCCGGAGCCCGGCGCCCGGTCTTCGGGTCGTACCACCAGTCCGGGTCGGCCAGGTCGTCGCGGCCCACCCCGAAGAACTCGGCGTGCCCGGCCATCAGCCGGTCCGCCTCGGCGACCAGGCGTTTCGCGGCGTCCGGCGGCACCGCGGCGATCGTCCCCGCGGGCAGTACGGCGGTGAACCGGGCGCCGGTCGCACTCGGGCAGTCCGGCGGCGCCGACCGCCACCGCCGCCTGCGCACGGCGTCGGCCGTCCGGCCGCCGATCTCCCGCGGTCCCATCCGGGACAGCCGCCGCAGGTACCAGCCCGCGCTCCCCGCGCTCACCGTCATCGTGCCGTCGCCAGGGTCACCGGCGCGCCGCCGGCCAGGCCGGCCTGCACGGCGAGGGTGGCCGCCGTGGTGGCGGCCAGCGACTCCAGCGGCACCGGCATCGGCCCGCCGGTCCGTACGGCCTTGACGAAGGCGGCCAGTTGGGCGGCCTGGCCCTTGTCCCGGGCCCTGGGCAGCCGCGAACCGACCCACCGCTTGCTGCGGCCGTCGTACACGGCGGCCCGGACGAAGTCGTCGAGCCGCAGCACCTTGCCGTCCGCGGCCAGGTCCAGCGTCTCCTTGGGGAAGCCGGGCGCGCCGGTGGTGACGTAGCTGAGGGTGGCCGTGGACCCGTCCGGGTAGCGCAGCACGACCTGGAGATCCTCGGCGCCGGGCGTGGCGAGGGCGTACACCGAGACCGGGTCGGCCCCGATCAGCCGGCTCGCGGTGTCGATGAAGTGCCCGCCCTCGCCGGTGAACCGGGTCCCCTCGGTGCCCTGCCGGAGGTACCAGCTGCCGTGCGCCAGCCGGCCCGCGTTGACCAGGTAGCGCAGGCTCGCCGGACCGGTCCGGGCGCCGAACCGCTCGGCGGCCTCCTGGAGCAGCGGGGCGAACCGCCGGTTGAAGCCCACGTGCAGCCGGTCGTTGCCGGACTCCTCCACCGCCGCGAGCACACCGGCCAGTTCGTCCTCGGTGAGGGCCAGCGGCTTCTCCACGAACACCGCCTTGCCCGCGAGCAGCGCCTTGCGGGTCAGTTCGGCGTGCGAGCTGTGCCGGGTGACCACGAACACCGCGTCGACGGACTTGTCGCCGAGCACGGCGTCGAGATCGGTGGTCGCCTCGGCGAAGCCGAACTTCCGCTGCGCGTTGGCCGCGGACAGCGCCGTCGTGGTGACGACGGCCGACAGCTCGACCCCGTCGCGCCGCGCCAGGTGCGGCAGCAGCATCGACGTCGCGTAGTTCCCCGCTCCGACGAACGCCAGCCGCACCGGCGTCCCGGCGGCCCGGCCCGGGGCGGACCCGGTGCCGCCGCGCCGCCGCACCGCGGGCACGGCCACCGTCGGGGCCTCGGCCTGGGCCGGGGCATCGGCCTCGTGCCCCGGATAGCGGAACAGCACGGCCACGGCCTTCAGTTCGCCGTCCTCCAGACGCCGGTACGTCTCGACGGCGTCCTCGAAGTCGGCCGTACGGGAGACCAGGGGCTCCACGTCGACGCGGCCGCGGGCGAGGAGATCGAGGAAGCACGCCAGGTTGCGGCGCTCGGTCCAGCGCACGTAGCCGATCGGGTAGTCGCGCCCCTCGAGCTCGTACTCCGGGTCGTAGCGCCCGGGGCCGTAACTGCGGGAGAAGCGGACGTCGAGCTCCTTCTCGTAGTACGCGTTCCACGGCAGGTCCAGGCGGCACTTGCCGATGTCGACGACCCGGCCGCGGTCCCGGCTCAGCCGGGCGGCCAGTTCGACGGGCTGGTTGCTGCCGCCGCCGGCGGCCAGGTACACCTGGTCCACGCCGTGACCGCCGGTGAGTTCGGCGACGGCGTTCTCCACGGCCGCGGACGCGGGGTCGCCGCAGGCCGCCGCGCCCAGGCGCGCGGCGAGTTCGCAGCGCGCCGGGTCGGGATCGGCCCCGACGACGCGCACTCCCGAGGCGGTCAGCAGTTGCACCACCAGCTGGCCGATCAGCCCGAGGCCGATGACCAGCGCCACCTCGCCGAGCTGCGGCTCGCCGCGGCGGACGCCCTGCAACGCGATCGACCCGACGGTGCCGAAGGCCGCGTGCCGCGGCGCGAGACCGTCCGGGACCGGGGCGTAGAGGTTCCTCGGCACCCAGTTCAGTTCGGCGTGCAGCGCGTGCTCGTTGCCGGCGCAGGCCACCAGGTCGCCGACCTTCACATCGTCGATCCCGGCGCCGACCTGCTCGACCACCCCGCACAGCGAATAGCCCAGCGGCGTCCAGGAGTCCAGCTTGCCCATCACCTTGCGATAGGTGGCGGGCACCCCGTTGACGGCCACGCTCTGCACGACCTTGGCGACCTGGTCCGGCCGGGAACGGGCCTTGCCCAGCATCGACATGCCGGCCTCGGAGACCTTCATGAGCTCGGTCCCGGTGGAGATCAGCGAGTAGGCGCTGCGGACCAGCACACCGCCCGGTTTGCATCCCGGCACCGGCACGTCGAGCACCGCCAGCTCGCCGCTCTTGTAGTTCTGTACGACCTGTTTCACCCGAAGTCCCTTGTCTTCACGCCGTCGAGGGAGAGTTGTGGTCGGCCCCGGACCCGGTCCCGGTCCCGGACCGGGATCCGGAGATCGCGTCGCGGTACCAGTACTCGAGGGTCAGCACATGCCACAGATGCTTGGAGAAGTCCCGCTGCCCGGCGGCGTCCTCCGCGACCATGCGGGCCAGCGCGTCGCGGCGCAGGAGCCCCGAACCGACGAGCACGCCGTCGTGCACCACCTCCCGCACCAGCGGCGCCAGGTCCCGGCTCATCCAGGCGCGCAGCGGGGCGCTGAACAGGCCCTTGGGCCGGTACACGATCTCCCGGGGCAGGATCGAGACGGCCGCCTCCTTGAGGACGGCCTTGCCCTGCCGTCCGACGATCTTGCGGTCACCGGGCACGGTGAACGCCGCCTTGACCACCTCGACGTCCACGTACGGCACCCGCACCTCCGTCGACGCGGCCATGCTGGAGCGGTCCGTGTACGCGAGGTTCAGGCCCGGCAGGAACATCCGGGCGTCGCCCAGGCACATGCGGTTGACGAAGTCGTCGAGGTCGTTGTCCCGGTAGACGTCCGCGTGCTCGGTCAGCACGTCGTCGACCGACCCGGCCAGGTCCGGATCGACCAGGGCGAGCAGTTCGGCCCGGTCGTACATCGTGTAGCTGCGCCGGAACGCGGTCTCCTCCGGCAGCTCGGCGAAGGAGAGAAACCGCTTCGCGAACCGCACCGAACGGTAGCCCCGGCGGGCCGTGGCGACCGGCAGCCGGTTCACGGCCCCGGCCAGGCCGCGCCGCACGGGCCGCGGGACGCGCTGGTAGCGCAGCGCGAGCAGGTTGGCCAGGTGCTTGCGGTACCCGGCGAACAACTCGTCGGCACCCATCCCCGAGAGCAGCACCTTGACCCCGGCCTCCCGGGCGGCCGAGCAGATCAGGAACGTGTTGATCGCGGCGGGGTCGCCGATCGGCTCGTCCAGGTGGTACGTCATCCGCGGCAGCAGGTCGAGCACGTCCGGGGCGATCTCGATCTCCCGCAGGTCGACGCCGAACCGCTCGGCCACCCGCCGGGCATGGCGCAGATCGTCCGGCATCGCCTCGAACCTGGCGTCCTCGGCGCGGAACCCGATCGTGTAAGCCGAGATCCCGGGCCGCTCGCGGGCCGCCAGCGCGGTCAGATAGCTGGAGTCCAGCCCGCCGGAGAGGAACGTCGCCACGGGGACGTCGGAGAGCAGATGGCGCCGGGTCGACTCCTCGACGACGGCGGCGACATCCGGCCGCTCGCCGCTTCGGGCCCGTTCCTGGGCCTCGGCGGCGACGTCCCGCAGATTCCAGAACCGGCCGCGCTCCACCCGGCCGTCGGGCCGGCACCTCAGCCAGCTCCCCGGCGGCAGCTTCTCCGCCTCGCGGAACGCGCACCGCGAGTCGGGCACCCAGTAGTACAGCAGCGAGGCCACCAGCGCCGCATGGTCCACCTCCAGCGACCCGCCGCTCACGGCGGCGAGCGCCTTCAGCTCGGAGGCGAACAGCAGACCCGGGCCGCGCCGGAGCAGGAACAGCGGCTTGACGCCGAGCTGGTCGCGGGCGAGCACCAGCTCACCGGTCCGCTCGTCGAAGATCCCGAACGCGAACATGCCGCGCAGCCGGGGCAGGCAGTCCGTGCCCCAGCGCCGCCAGGCCTCCAGCAGGACCTCGGTGTCGGAGGTACCGCGGAAGCGCACCCCGGCGGCCGCCAGCTCGGCCCGCAGCTCGGGCGCGTTGTACAGCTCGCCGTTGTACGTCAGCGCGAGGCCGCCCGAGACCATCGGCTGGGCGCCGGTCTCCGACAGGTCGATGACGGCCAGCCGGCGGTGCCCGAGGTGCACCTCGCCGTCACCGGCCGGGTGACTGTACCGGCCCGCCCCGTCCGGACCGCGGTGGGCGAGGACATCGGTGAGCCGGTCGGCCACCGCCTTCCCGTCCGGCCACCGGTAGGTGCCTGCGATGCCACACATGTCCTACCGTGCCTCCTGGTCGCTGTCCGGCACCCGTGCCGCCCACCTCGGCAGCCGCTCCGGCTCCCGACGGCCTTCCCCCACTGCCTCGACGGCGGGGGAGGTGCCCCCGCCGTGCTGCCGGACGGGCCGCTCGTGCCGACCGCGCGGCGCGGTGCGCGGCCCGTCCCACAGCGTGCCGTCGGTCCGGTCCCGCGGATCGGGGTCGATCAGCACCACACCGATCACCGCGATGTGCTGGTCCGTGAGCTGCCGCGCCACGGTGTGCAGCCAGGCGGCACTGCCGTGCCCGGCCCGCACGACGAGCACGGTCTGCGTGCCGAGGTACCGGAGGTCGGTCCACGCCGTGCCGGGCGCCACCGAGCCGACGCCGAGCCGGCGCTCCTGACGCGGCACGGACTCGGCGCGCTCGCCGCCGACCACGGTCGGGTCCCCCGGTTTCGGGCGGCGGCCGGTGAGCCGCGGGCCCGCCAGGCCGTCGACGACGACCACCGGCCCGTCCGCCGCCAGGGCCCGCGCGAGGTCCAGGGCGATCGTGTTCGCGGTGCGCGCACACCCCAGTTCCAGCAGCGACACCGGTTCCGCGGAGGCGAGCACGGTGCGGGCCAGGGACGTGGTGAGCCGTTCGCGTGCCGCCCGGATCCGCCGGCGCCGCCACAGCCGGGGCGCCCGGCGGGGCAGTTCGGCGATGACCGACGCGCCGAGGTTCGCCGCGATCTCCCGGCGCAGCACGGGGCGGTCCGCCACCACCGTGCCGACCGCGGCCACCGCGAGCCCGAGGACGAGCCCGAGGACCAGCCCGATCACGGCGTCGGTCGCCGCGGCCTTGGTCAGGGAGTGCCGCAGCGCGCGCGGCGCGTCCACGACCTGGGTGCCCGCGATGAGCTGGGGTGTGCCGACGCCCGCCTCCGCGGCGCGCTGGCCGAAATCGGTGATCCGGGAGGTGAGATCGGCCCGGCGGGCGAAGAGGGACTCCAGGTTCGCCGACGCCTTCGGCCCGCTCTGCGACGAGCCGTCCCCGATCGTCCTGTCGACCTGGGCGAGTTCCTCCCGCAGCCGGTCACGCTGGGCGAGCAGCGCCTTGGCCTCGGCGTCCGCGCTGTCCCGTATCCGCCGCACATGGTCCGCGACGAACGCGTCCGCCAGCGCCTTGGCGCGGGCCTCGGCGTCCGCGTCGCTGTCCCCGGTCACGGTGATCTGCAACAGGTTGTTGGTCAGGCCGAGGCCCCCGTACTCCTGCATGAAGTCCTCCGGTCTCTCCGAGGAGCGGAGGGACCGCAGCGCCGCGTCGGCGATCCGCGTGGTCCGCAGCAGCGCGACGTCGGTGCGGATCAGCGTTCCGGGGTCGTTCGGCTGGTCCGCCTCATGGGCGACCAGCACCTTGGTCACCGCGGTCGGCGGCGGCGGCATCAGGACCGCCAGCGCCGCGCCGGCGAGCAGCCCCAGCACCGCCATGGAGCCCCACAGACGGCGCCGCCTGCGGACCGCCACCACCAGTGCCTGAAGGTCCAGCAGCGGAGCGGCGGCCGGCTCCGGCGAGCTTGTACCGGTCGTCACAGCGCACCTCCCCGCGCGTCGCCGTGCACCGCGAACGCCGGCGCGGGGTCCTCCGCGACACGCTCGGCGGACCGTGCCGGACGGGCCCGGACGGGGCCGGCGACGACGAAGCCGACGACCTCGTGCCCGGCGTCCGCACACGCCTCGGCGATGCCGCCGAGTTCCCCCGTGGTCCAGCTGCCCGGACTGAGCACGACCAGGGCACCGGACTCGGCCTCGCGGTCCGGCACCATCGGCCGGGACACCGAGACCTCCACCACCCGCAGCAGGGGAGACCCCCCGCCCGGAGAGCCCGGAGAGCCCGGAGAGCCCGGAGAGCCCGGAGAGGGACCGCTCCCGGCCTCGGCGGCGAGCCGTCCGGCGGCCCGGCGGGCGACCTCGTCGCCGTCCGGGACGACGACCAGCAGCCGCCGCGCGGCCGGCAGCCGGTCCCGGAGCCGGGCGCACACCCGCCGGTAGCGGATCCGCCTGCCGGCCTCGTCGCCCGACGCCCGCGGGGCCGGCACGTCCCACCGGGTGTCGACGCCCAGCAGCCGGCCGATCACGGCCCGCGGGCGACGCCCTCCCGACCGGGGCGCCCGCCGTTCACCGGGTACGTCGACGGTTCCCAGCGGCACCGAGCCGAGCGCCGCGGCGATCTCCGCGTCGGTGCGCGGCCGACGGCTCATCCGCGCGGCGGCGAGATGGCCGACGACCGCGAACAGGAAGAACAGCAGTGCCCCGCCGGCGATCAGCTGCGTCCTCGTCGGCGGCGCCTCGCCGGTCGGCCGGGCCGCCGACCCCATGACGACCATGGTGGTCCTGTTCGTCGCCGGGTCGGCCTGGTCCAGCTTCTTCATGGCCTCCGCCAGCGTGGTGCGCAGCTTCTCGAGCTCGGTGCGGGCCTGCACGCCCTCCACGGTCTGCCCGGGATCGGCCGCGTCGGCCAGGTCGGTGATACGGCGGTTGGTCTGCACCACCTGCTGCCGCAGGGCCTCGAGTCCCGCCGCCGCGTCGGGATCGGTGCCGTCGCCCAGGATCCGCGCGGCGAAGGTGACGAACTGCTGGGCCATCTGGTCAGAGAGCCGCTGCGCGCGCTCCGGGGTGTCGGCCGTACCCGAGATCTTGATGATGTTCCCGTCGGCGGCCGTGGCGCTCACCCGGTCCCGCAGCTCGCTCCCGCCGACCCCCCTCCAGCCCAGCGCGGCAGCCGCACGGTCGGTCACCGCCGAACTGGTGGCGACCTCCGCCTGGGTCAGCAGCGCGCGCTCGTCCCACTGCCCCGGCAGCAGCACCGACGCCGACGTCGTGTACCGCGGCGGGAACAGCACGGAGGCGCCGTAGCCGACCAGCGCGCCCAGCACGGCGAGGACGGTGAGCAGCCGCCAGCGCCGCCGGAGCAGCCGCCCGATCACGGCCAGGCGTATCGTGTCCTCGTTCAACGGCGCCGCCTCCTTGCCCGGCCCCGGCCGCCCGCCCCCGCCGGAGCGCGGTCACCGCAGGCAGCGGCGTAGGCCGCGAGCAGCGCTCGCTGGGAGTTCCGCCAGGAGAGCGGCCCGCCGATCCGCTCCTGGCCGATCTCGCCCATCCGGGCCCGCTGCTCCGGATCGTCCAGCAGCAGCGCGATGAGCCTCGCGAACTCGGCCTCGTCGTTCGCGGGTGCGTAGAGGGCGGCGTCACCGGCGGAGACCCGCGCCTCCCGCAGCTCGAACGAGACGACCGGCCGGCCCATCACCATGTACTCCAGGACCTTGTTCATGGTCGACACGTCGTTGAGCGGATTGTGCGGGTCGGGGGAGAGACACACGTCCGCGGTGGACAGGTAGCGCACCAGGTCGGCGTCCGGGACGCGCCCGGTGAACTGCACCTGCTGCGAGAGCCCGAGCCGGCGGGACAGCTCCGTCATCGCGTCGAAGGTGTCGCCGGCGCCGACGAACACCGCGTGCCAGTCGGTCCGCCCGAACTCGTCGCGCAGCTTCGCGAGGGCCCGTAAGGCGTAGTCGACCCCGTCCTGCGGGCCCATGACGCCGAGGTAGCACAGCAGATGAGGCTTGCCGCGCTTCAGCTCCGGCTCGGGCGGTACGGGGTGGAACCGGTCGGTGTCGGGCGCGCTGCGCACCACGAAGACGTCCGCCGGCCGCCGGCCGCCGCGGCGCACCGCGACGTCCCGGTAGCTCTCGTTCGTGGCGAGCACGATGTCGGCGGCCCGGTAGGTCCGCCGTTCCAGCGCGCACACGGCGCGGTACAGCAGGTCCTCGCCGCGGCCGAACCGGGAGAGGTACAGCTCGGGCACCAGGTCGTGCTGGTCGAAGACGAACCGCGCGCCGCGCCGCTTCAGCCACAGCGCCGGCAGGAACAGCAGATCGGGCGGGTTGCAGGCGTGGACCACGTCGACCGGGCCGACCTTCCGGGCCAGCCGGACCGTGTGCCACAACGCCGCCCCGTACTCCCGCAGATAGCCGGCCGGCCCTCCGGTGGCGGCGCGCAGCGGGTAGCGGTGGATCCGCACCCCGTCGATCACCGTCTCCGGCTCCGTGTCCCGCTTGGTCCCCCGGGGACAGACGACGTGCACCTCCCAGCCCGCGTCGCGCAGCGTGGTGCACTCCTGCCACACCCGCCGGTCGAACGGCACCGACAGGTTCTCCACCAGGATCAGCGCGCGCCGGGCCGGCCGGCCAGCGCCGGCCGCGGCATCTGACGAAATGTCACCGATGGGCGCATCACCGGACGATGCGCCGTTGAACGACGTGTTGAACGACGTGTTGAACGACGTGCCATTGGACGACGAGTCACCAAGCAAGGCCCATGTACCCCGGTTCGGCCCGGCGCGCCTCGGCGTCGGGAAGGCGGACGAGATCGACGATCACCGGGCCGTCACCGTGGGGCAGGGCCGACAGCACCGCCGGGTCCCTGGTCCCGACCAGGCACACCTCGGCGTGTTCGAGCACCTGGTCGACGGAGTCCGCGAGCAGCTGCCCGAGGTGCGGCAGCCGGGTCTCGATGTACTCGCGGTTCGCGCCGAGCAGCCGGGAGAGACTCACGTTGGCGTCGTAGATCCGCAGGTCGTACCCCTTGCCGAAGAGCCGCTCCGCCAGCTCGACGAGCGGGCTCTCACGGAGATCGTCGGTGCCGGGTTTGAAGGACAGCCCGAACAGGCCCACCCGGCGCCTGCCGGTGCGCTCGACCAGCTCCACCGCGCGCTGCAGATGGTCGGAGTTGGAGGGCAGCACATGGGACAGGATGGGCACCGAGACATCGGCCCGCTGCGCCGCGTGGACCAGGCTGCGCAGGTCCTTGGGCAGGCAGGAGCCGCCGAAGGCGAAGCCGGGCCGCAGATAGGCGGGGCTGATGTTCAGCTTGCGGTCGGCCAGGAACACGTCCATCACCTGGTGCGAGTCCACCCCGAGCGCCTGGCACACCGCCCCCAGCTCGTTCGCGAAGCCGATCTTGAGGCCGTGGAACGCGTTGTCCGCGTACTTGATCGCCTCGGCCGTCGGGACCGGCACCCGGAACACCTCGCCGGGCAGGCCGTCGTACAGCTCCGTCACCACGTCGCCGCTCGCCGGGTCGAGCTCGCCGACGACGGTCTTGGGCGGGTCGAAGAAGTCCCGCACGCTGGTGCCCTCGCGCAGGAACTCCGGGTTGACCGCGACCCCGACATCCACCCCGGCCGTGCCGCCGACGGACTTCTCCAGGATCGGCACCAGCAGGTTCAGGCAGGTGCCCGGGAGCATGGTGCTGCGGAACACGACGGTGTGCCGGCCCCCCTGCCCGGCTCCCTCGGCCTTCTCGGTGCTCTCGGCCTCCCTGGCCTTCTCGGCCAGCGCGGCGCCGATCTCCGCGGTGACCCGCTCCAGATACGTGGTGCACAGGCTGCCGTTGGGCTCCGACGGTGTGCCCACGCAGACCAGCGACACCTCGCTGTCCGCGATCGCCTCGCGGACGTCGCCGGTGGCGCGTAACGCCCCGGTCCGCACGGCCTCGGCGACGAGTTCGCCGATCCGCTCCTCGACCACCGGTGCCCTGCCGTCGTTGACCAGGTCGACCTTCACCTGGTTGACGTCCACCCCGATGACCTCGTGCCCCAGGCTCGCCAGGCACGCGGCCGACACACAGCCCACGTAGCCGAGCCCGAAAACGCTGATCCTCATGACCCGTTCCTCCCCCCGGGCGGGCCCGCCGGGCCCGCGGTCCGCGCGCCGGCGGTACGAAGTCCTCGCCGTCCCCCGCGCATCAGTAGGCCCCCTGTCCGTAGAGCACCGCACGCAGCGTCTTCCACAAGATCACGGTGTCCAGGGCGAGCGACCAGTCCTCCACGTACCGCAGGTCCAGCCGGACCGCCTCCTCCCACGACAGGTCGCTGCGTCCGCTGATCTGCCACAGGCCGGTGAGACCGGGCTTGACCAGCAGCCGCCGCCGGATGTCCGGGCCGTACGCGGCGGACTCCTCCGGTAACGGAGGCCGCGGGCCGACGAGCGACATCGATCCGGTGAGGACGTTGAAGAGCTGCGGGAGTTCGTCGATCGAGTACCGGCGCAGCACTCCTCCCACCCGGGTCACCCGCGGATCCCGGCGGAGCTTGAACAGCAGACCGGCGCCCTCGTTGCGGTCGGCGAGCCCGGCACGCGCCCCGTCGGCCCCGGCGACCATGGTGCGGAACTTGAGAATGGTGAACTCGCGGCCGTCCTTGCCGACCCTGCGCTGGCGGTAGAACACCCCGCCCCGGCTGTCCGCCAGGACGAGCAGCCCGACGCACACCATCAGCGGCGCGAACAGCAGCAGCAGGACGGCCGCGCCCAGCCGGTCGACGACCTCCTTGACCGCCCGGCGGCCCCCGGTGAAGGCCGGCATGCTGACCCGCAGCAGCGGGATCCCGAGCACCGCGTCGATGTGCAGCCGCGGGCCGGCCACCTCCATCAGCACGGGGGCCACGACCATCTCGGCGTCGCTGCCCTCGAGGTTCCAGGCCAGCCGTTGCAGCCGGCCCGGTGACCAGTGCGGGTCCGGGGTGACCGCGACGACACGGTAGCCGTCGCGGTGGACGTGGCTCGCGACGTCCGTCAGCCGGCCGACGACCGGCACTCCGTCCAGGTGGTCACCGTCGGGTCCGAGACCGTCCGTCGTACACACCGCGGCCACCCGCCAGCCGAGGTGCGGGAACTTGCGGGTCCGGGCGATCAGGTCGTGCACGGTGGCCCGGCTTCCGGCGGCGAGCACCGGTCGCAGGCACCGTCCCGCTTTCCGCTGCTTGTGCAGCCACAGGCGCAGCAGATACCGCGCCGTCATGGTGGTGAGCGCGATCGCGGGGATCGCGACGAAGATCCAGAGCTTGATGTTGCGCGAGGTGAGGGCGATCCCGCCGAGCGCCAGGACGACGGTCGCCGCGAACAGCGAGCGTCCGAGCCGGTGGAACTCCTCGGCGCCCTGGCCGAGCACGGCCGGAGCCCACGACCTGCTCACCGCCAGCGCCCCCAGCACCAGCAGCTCGGTGCCGAACGCGAGAATCCCCCATTTCTCGTGCCAGTTGGCCGCGTCCCGGGCCCCGAAGAAGTTGCCGATCGCCGTCACCACGAAGGCGGTGGCCGCGGTATCGCTGATGATCACGGTACGGCGGTAGCGCTGTTCCCAGTCGATCGCGGGCCGGCCGATCGCCCCGTTCGCCAGACGCTCGCGCGCCGGCGCGAACGGTCTGACAAGTCCCCCTTGCCGCACAGAACCCCCCAGGTTCCCAGTGGTTCGACGTGTTCGCCTCGCACTGTTGCTCCCCCTCGGGAGGCCTCGGCCCCCCGTCGTGCTGTCCCTCCCTTCCCCCAGGAGGCCCCCGCCTCCGCGCACGACGTCATGGCTGGTTCAAAGCACTGTGAACGACTCGCTCCGGCGGCAGTGGACTTGATGCCCTGCCTGACTCTCGAGGTGCGCCGGAACCTGCCGGAATCTCGGATGCTCCCCGCACCCGGGGCCCCTTGCCGGGCTCCGAGAAATTGATCAGCCCCCACGTCTGACGCCGGGGCGTGACTGCTGGCTTTGCGTAGCGCCGGACCGGTGGATCACTGCTGGTCGTTTGTGCCGAACGTCTGAAGCACGGTCAATCTAGACCATCGGGGCCAGTATGAAGAGGGGGATGTATGTAATTTGTGCTCAAGGTGTGAGACTAGATCGACCGATCGGTGACCGTCTACGGTGCCTTCACGCCACCCCGCGCTCCGGCGCGGTGACGCTCGGTGAGCTGCAACAGGCCCTCCACGGCGCCCTGTCGGACAACGACTTCGCTGCTCGCGCACTCTTGCGCGCCGTCGCCGGACACCCGACACGGACCGGACGACCGGCCACCCGGCCCACGGGACACCCGACTTGATCGCGCCGGTGTCCGGCGGCACGCCCGAGATCGAACGCGATCACCCGTGCCGGCATAGCGATACGTCCCCGGACGCGGTCGCACGCTCGGGCTCGGTGGCCTCCCCTTGGCGGATCGTCACGGTGCCGGGGTAGGGCTGCGGGCCGTATGAGCCGCGGTGAACGCATCTTGTCCGGCGCCGGATCGCCTCATGTCCCGGAGACGGACGGAGGGGGACGACGCGAAGATCCCCGGTTCGGACTTGCCAACCCGCTCTTCAAGCAGCCTGCACCGTCGTCCTCTTCACCCGTCGCCCCCGACGCCCCGACTGATCAGCCGTCATCGCGGGTTCACGGACCGCAGTGTGTGGGGCGATTGCAGTGCGGGCACGGTGGTCCCGCACGGTATAAGGGGGAGGGCGACCAGAGGACATGGCGGCGTTGGAAGAGAGCCAGGGGCGCACCCGGGACCGGCGGTCGGTGGCGGAAGATCCGCCTCGCCTATATCGGCAGCAAGATCGAGGTCAGGGACCGGTCCAGGCTGCTGACAGGGTGAGCCCTTGCGGCGGTGAGGCGCCTGCTGCTGGAATCAGACCGAGTGGGGCAACCCCGTTCGCTTCAATGAAGTTGACTGTGCTGCCGGAGAACAACGCTTCGCTGAAGTCGGCTGCGCTGTCGAAGAAGATCGCCCTCGTGAAGTTGACCACGCCGTGGGAGAACACTGTGCTGCCAAAATGGACTTTACCGCCGGTGAACGCCGCCAGGGTGAAGTCGACCTCGCCACCGGTGAACTCCGCCCCGCTGAAGTCCACCGTGCTGCCAGAGAACCTTGCCCTGGTGAAGCTGACCGGGCCGTCGGTGAATTCCGCCTCGTTGAAGTGGACCGTGCTGCCGGAGAACTCCGCCCTGCCGAAGTGGACCACGCCGCCGGAGAACCTAGCCCTGCCGAAGCGAACCGTGCCGCCGGAGAACACGCCCCCGTTGAAGTAGATCCGGCCGCTGGAGACCATCGCCTCGTTGAAGTGGACCGTGCTGCCGGAGAACACCGCCTCGTTGAAGTGGACCGTGCTGCCGGAGAACTGCGCCCACCTGAAGTGGATAGTGCCGCCGGAGAACACTGCCCTGCGGAAGAGGACCGTGCTGCCGGAGAACACCGCCTCGTTGAAGTCGACGGTGCTGCCGGAGAACACCGCCTCGCCGAAGTGGACCCGGCCGCTGGAGAACACCACCTCGTTGAAGTGGATAGTGCCGCCGGAGAACACTGCCCTGCGGAAGAAGACCGCGCTGCGGGAGAACACCGCTCTACTGAAGTCGACCGTGCCGCCGGAGAACACGGCCTCGTCGAAGTCTCCGCCATCGAATGCGACGCCCGTGAAGTCGAAGTCGTGGCCTTGCCAGGAGTGGTGATGTTGGAGGGGCAGGCGGAGGTGGTTGCGGATGAGCCGGATGACGGTATGCCGCACTTCCCGTAGTGCCAGATAGGTGTGGCGGGCTTCTGCGTTGTTCGCTGGCAAGTCACTTTCGGGGGTGTACGGCAGTCGGAGATAGGCGCACAGGACGTCGATGCAAGTCTGGCGCAGCTCACGGGTGGGGGCGTCGTCGGCGAGTTCGGCCAGGGCATGTACGCCGCCGAGGCGAACCGCTGCGGATTCGCTGCCGAGTTGGGAGACAGCGGTGGTGAAACGTTCGGTGTGCAGGCGGGTGTTGTCGCGCAGGGCGCCGTCCTCGTCGACACGCTGGCGGCGGTAGGCCACGATCAGGGCGACCAGGGCACCTGCACCAGCCACCACGCCGAAAGCGAGTTTGATCAGGTCGAACAATGTTTTGGAGTCGATGCGTCGTTGGCGCTGTATCCCGTGTGCGCCGAGCAGGTCCCATCCGGCGTAGAACACGGCAGAGGCGGCCAGGATGGCAGTGGCGAAGGCCAAGGCCAGGGCGATACCGACGGGCCAGAGACGCAGGCCACGCCGTTCAGTCTGGCGTCGGGTCAGACGTGGGTTCATGTCGGGCAAGACAGGCCGTGGGACCGGCTGGTTGCATGTCTCTCCGAACTGTCTGAGCTGCCACGTGGTGAGCGGCCGATGGCGCTGAGGACGAGGTGGCAATGGGCGGCGTGGAGGGTGTGGACCGCAGTGAGGCACCCTGCTCCGGCGAGGTGACGCGCTCCTTCGTCCTGCCTGCTGGGCGGGGGCCGCGGAACAGACAGCGGAGGCGCTGTTGGCCGCCATGGGGCGCATCGGCCGCGTGCGCAATTTCGCCAAAGCCATGGAATTCGCGGTCCCGCTGATCGGCATCGCCCGGTCCGGTGACGGGTGGCCCCGCAATCCGCCGTCCCGTCTGCTGCGGGCGTTGGCCTCGGCGAGCAGGGCGCTCAGCAGTTCGTCCTGGCTCAGGGGGTGGACGTGGTGCGGGTCGGCGTCCCATGCGCGGCCGCCGCCGAGCGGCCGGATCTGGAGGCAGGGGCCTTCGTGGCCCATGACCCGGCCGACCCGGTCGCGGGCGGTGTCGCGTACGGCGTCTCCGACTGCGGGGGTGTCGCCCGGGTCGGAGTCCCTGCCGTCCTCGTCCGTCACGTGGTGATCCCCTTCAGGATCACGTCCGCGAGCATGAGTGCCACGGGTGCGGAGCACACCCCGAGGTGGACGAGCGCGTACCGGGCCTCGCCCTCGGCGTCGTCCGCCCACGGCGTACGGATGTCCATCGCGGGGAGCTGGATACCGGCCCGGGTGAGGGCGTGGGCGAGGACATCGCGGGCGTCGGCGGCCTCCTGGATCTTCGGGCCGCTGCGGGGCGGGCCGTCCGGGGCGTGCGTGCGCCCGGTCGCCGTGGGGTGGTCAGCCGGGTGGTGTGGTGTGGGGGGCATCGTCATCCTTGTCGGTGCATTCCTGCGGATTCTGGTACCGGGCTGCGCTGCGTGTATTACGTTGCGTAGTCCTGGCGTTACCGAGGATGCGCCTGGGTTCGGACGGCCGGGGCGTGGACGGGATCGTGCTTCCCCGTGTCCCGGAGGCCGTTCCACACCGTCCACGTATATCGCCCGGAGGGGAGTCAGCCGTATGCCGCAACGACGCGTCGTCACCGGCCGCAGCCAGGAACCACGTCAGCGTTTCGCCGAGGAACTGCGCCGTCTGCGGGCGGTTAGCGGGTTGAGCCTGCGGCAGCTCGGGGAACGTCTGGGCTGGGACTGGTCCCTGTTCGGCAAGATGGAGAAGGGCGAGACGCTCGGCAGCCCGGAGGTCGTCCAGGCCCTCGACACGCACTACGGGACGCCCGGACTGCTCCTGGCGCTCTGGGAGTTGGCGGCGGGGGACCATACGCAGTTCCGTGAGCGGTACCGCCGCTACATGGCCCTGGAGGCGGAAGCGGTGAGCCTGTGGCACTTCGCGGTGAGTGTTCTGCCGGGCCTGTTGCAGACGCCGGGATACGCCCGGGCGGTGCTGGTGGCCGGTGGATTGAAGGGAAAGGAACTGGAGCAGCAGGTCGAGGCTCGGCTGGGGCGACGGGAGTTGCTGGAGGGGGAGGAGGCACCGCCGTTCCGGACGATCCTCTCGGAGGCGGTGCTGCGGACGCCCTTGCAGGATGCCGACGACTGGCGGGAGCAGTTGGAGTGCCTGCGGGAAGTTGCGGAGCGTCCGAACGTCACGATCCAAGTGCTGCCGCAGAGGGCTGGGTTGCATGGCCTGCTGGGGGTGGACGTCTGGTACCTGCTTCTTCCGCAAGGGCGGACCGTGGCGTATACCGAGAACGGGTATTGGGGCCAACTCATTGAAGAAGCCAGTCCCGTTGTGCGTTTGCAGAAGACGTACGATGCGGTGCGCGACCTGGCGCTCACCCCGGCGGAGTCTCGCAAGTTCATCCTGCGGATGTTGGAGGAAGCGACGTGCGATCCAGCGACCTGAGTGCCGCGTCCTGGCGTAAGAGCAGCTACAGCAATCAGGACGGTGGAGCGTGCATCGAGGTCTCTGACGACTTCGCCACGGCGGTACCCGTGCGGGACAGCAAGGTCTCTCACAGCCCGGTGCTCATGTTCCCGGCAGGCGAGTGGTCGTCCTTCGTCGCGGCCGTCAAGGGCGGTCGCCTGGGCGGCTGACACGGAACTTCCACGGCCCCTGCAGTGAGCGTCACCGCGAGGGCGGGCCCGCGTTCGGGTCCCCGGGGGCGGGGACTCAGTCCGTGCGGTGACCCGGCGTGACCATGCCGTACTCGTAGGCCATGACCACGACCTGGGACCGGTCCCGGGCACCGAGTTTGGCCATGATGCGGCTGACATGGGTCTTCGCGGTCAGCGGTGAGACCACCAGCTGCCGGGCGATCTCGTGGTTGGTGCGTCCGGCCGCGATCAGCCGCATGACCTCGCGTTCACGGGCGGTCAGGGCGTCGAGGCGGTGATCGGGCTTCCGGATGTGGTCCGGGCGGCCGGCGAACTCGGCGATCAGCCGACGGGTGACGGAGGGGCTGATGAGCGCGTCGCCCCGCGCGGCGACGCGCACCGCGTGCAGGAGCTCGGCCGGCTCGGTGTCCTTGAGGAGGAAGCCCGTGGCGCCGGCCCGCAGCGCTCCGTACACGTACTCGTCGAGGTCGAACGTCGTCAGCATGACCACTTTCACCGCCGCCAGCCGCGCGTCGCCCGCGATACGGCGCGCGGCCTCGAGCCCGTCCATGCCGGGCATCCGGATGTCCATCAGCACCACGTCGGGCCGCAGTTCGCGGCAGGTGGCGAGGGCCTCGTGCCCGTCGCCGGCCTCGGCGGCCACCCGCAGGTCGTCCTCGTCGTCGAGGATGCCGCGGATGCCCGCGCGCACCAGGCGCTGGTCATCCGCCAGCAGGATCCTGATCATCAGTCGCTCCGCCGATCGGCTCGTGGTGGTCCAGGAACGGTAGCCGGGCCCGGATGGCGAATCCGCCCGCGCCGCCGGGTCCGGCGCTCAGCGTTCCGCCCAGGGCGCGCACCCGTTCCGTCATGCCCGCGATCCCGCTGCCGCCCCCTGAGCCGGTCCGGGCCGCGGCGCCCCGCCCGTCGTCCCGGACACTGAGCGCCAGTTCCCCGTCCTCGCGGCGGATCCGGACGACGACGTGCCGGGCACCGCTGTGCCGGACCGCGTTGGTCAGCGATTCCTGGACGATCCGGTAGGCGGCGAGGTCCACCGCCGTCGGCAGCGGCGAGTCCGCCCCGCTCCGCTCGACGCGTACGTCCAGGCCCGCATGGGCCGCCGAGGAGACCAGCTCGTCGATCCGGGACAGACCCGGTGCGGGAGCGGTCGGAGCGGCCTCGTCGGCCTGACGCAGCACCCCCAGGGTGGCGCGCAGTTCCCGCAGGCCCTCCTTGCTGCCCTGCTTGATGGCGGTGAGCGCTTCCCGCGCCTGGCCGGGGTCCTTCGGGAGCCGGTGCAGGGCGGAGGACGCCTGTACGTGGATCATCGACATGGTGTGGCCGACCGCGTCGTGCAGTTCGCGCGCGATGCGCAGCCGTTCCCGCGTGGCGCGCAGCCTGGCCTGCTCCTCGGCGTAGGCGATCCGGCCGTGGCGCATCGCGCCCAGCGCCACCACCGCGACCAGCCAGCCGGTCAGCATGAACACCGCCGTGCCGGTCACGTCACCGGTCCCGGCCAGTGCTCCCGCGCCCACCCCGACGACCATCACCGCGGCCATCGCGGCCGACGCCCGGAGCCGTCCCCGGGCCGCCAGGGCGTACAGCGCGGCGACCGGGATCACGACGAGCGGGCCGTCGACCGTGCTCAGCAGGTGGTAGGCGCCCGTGCCGAGCACCGTGAACCAGCCCACCGCCACCGGACGGCGGCGGCGCAGCGGCCATGCCGCGCACACCGCCACCGCCAGGAACCAGGAGCCGGCCACCGTCGCGGGGGCGTCCCAGTCCGAGCCCAGCCGCTGCCCCTCGGCCACCCCGGTCAGCACCAGTACGACCCCGGCGAGCGCCAGGTCGGCCCGTGGACCGGTGGGCAGGCGGAGGCGGGTGACATCGATGCGGGGCATTGCCTCATTCTGCCCGCGGGGCGAGCGGACCTGGGGGTTGTGTCCGCAGATGCGCCGGGAGTGCGTGCCGGAGGAGTACGCGGCGGCGCGGGGCGTACCTCCGCCGGTGTACGGCGCGGCCGTCACCTCCTGCCGCTGGTGCAGGCCGGCTGTCAGCCGTGGGCCGACGACCGCGCCGGGGGCGTACGGGCACGATCGGGGCACGTCGTCGTCCCCCACTCCCGCACTCCGCGGCTCCGGACGACTCTTCGCTCGAATCCGAGGTACGCCATCGTGTCTTCCCCCCGCGGCTCTGCCGCGCCCCTCGTCCCGCCCGCGGCGCAGGACCGCCCGTCCGCGCCCCTCGGGCGGTTCGGTGCCCTGGCCGGCTGGGCGCAGCGCCATCGCTGGGCCGCGCTCGTGCTCTGGGTGGCCGTCGTGGCCGCCATCACGCTGGGCTCCACCGCGGCCGGCTCCGCGTACCGCAACGACTTCTCGCTGCCGGGCACCGATTCGCAGGCGGCCACGGACCTGTTCAAGAAGCACGGCAGTGACCAGGCGGGCGACAGCGTCGAGATCGTCTTCAAGGACACCGACGGCATCAGGAGCGCGAAGGGCAGCGTCGAGCCGATGCTGGCCGAGGTGCGGCGGATGGCGGGGGTCGCCGACGTGAGCAGTCCCTTCGCGGACGCCTCGGCGGTGTCCGAGGACGGCACGATCGCCTACGCGTCCGTCACGCTGGACGGCAAGACGGAGGAGGTCCCCACGGAGGACGTCGCCGCGATCATCGACACCGCGCAGCGCATCGCCGGCGGGCATCTTCAGGTCGAGGTGGGCGGCGAGGCCGCGCGCAACGCGGAGGACAAGGCGGGCCCGACCGCCGAACTCGCCGGCATCGTCGCCGCGGCGGTCATCCTGGTGCTGCTGTTCGGCTCGCTGCTGGCGGCGTCCCTGCCGCTGATCACCGCGCTGTTCGCGGTGGGCGGCGCCATCGGGCTGATCGCCCTGGCCTCCCACGTCTTCACCGTCGCAGACTTCACCCCGCCCATCCTGATGCTCGTCGGGCTCGGGGTCGGTGTCGACTACGCCCTGCTGATCTTCTACCGCTACCGCCACGAACTCCTGGCCGGCAGCCCTCACGCGGCGGCCGGCCGCAAGGCCCTCGACTCGGCGGGCCGTACGGTCTTCTTCGCGGGCTGCACGGTCATCGTCGCCCTGCTGGGCCTGGTCGCCCTCGGGCTCGGTTCGCTGCAGGGCATCGCCCTCGCGGTGGCCGTCACCGTCCTGATCACCATGGCCGCCTCCCTGGTGCTGCTGCCCGCGCTGCTCGCCCTGTTCGGCGGGCGCATCCAGCGGCAGGTACGGAAGCGGCAGGCCAGGGCCGCGGCGAAGGGCGGCCGGGAGGGCGACGGCTGGCGCGCCATGGCCCGTGCCGTGCAGCGCCGCCCGGTCACGACCCTGCTGGCCGGTGTGATCGCGCTCCTGGCGCTGTCCGCGCCGGCGCTGGGCATGCGCCTGGGCTTCGCCGACTCCGGCAACGACCCCGCCGAGACCACCTCGCGCCACGCCTACGACCTGCTCGCCGAGGGCTTCGGTCCCGGCTTCAACGGTCCGCTCGTCGTCCTGGTGAAGGGCGATCAGGAGGCCGGCCGGACCGTCCGGGCGACGCTCGCCTCCACCGACGGGGTGGCCGCGGCCGGCCCCGCGATGCGCTCCGCGGACGGTGCCCTGTCCACCGTCTTCGTCTACCCGGCGACCTCGCCCCAGGACGAGGGCACCGTACGACTCGTGCACCGGCTGCGCGACGACGTCCTTCCGCCCCTGGAACACACCACCGGTGCCGAGGTGCTGGTCGGCGGTGCCACGGCCGCCTCCCTGGACGTCTCCGAGACCCTCGCCGACCGGCTGCCGCTGTTCGTCGCCGTCGTCGTCGGCGTCTCCTCGGTCCTGCTCCTGCTGGTCTTCCGGTCCGTCTGGATCCCCGTCAAGGCGGCCGTCCTGAACCTGCTGTCCATCTCCGCCGCGCTCGGCGTGATCACCCTGGTCTTCCAGCACGGCTGGCTCGGGGCGCAGCCGGGCCCCGTCGAGGCGTTCATCCCGGCGCTGATCTTCGCGATCGTCTTCGGGCTCTCCATGGACTACGAGGTCTTCCTCGTCTCCCGCATCCACGAGGAATGGACGCGCACCCAGGACCCGTCGCGCTCCGTACGGGAAGGGCTGGCCTCCACCGGCAAGGTCATCACCGCCGCCGCGGCCATCATGATGTTCGTCTTCGGGGCGTTCGTCCTCAGCTCCGACCGCATGCTCCAGCAGTTCGGGCTCGGCCTGGCCGTCGCCGTCCTCCTCGACGCCGTGGTCATCCGCTGCCTCATCGTCCCGGCCGTCCTACAGCTGCTCGGCAGGCGGGCCTGGTGGCTCCCCGCACGGCTGGCCCGGACACTGCCCAGGGTGTCCCTCGAACACGCTGAGCAGCGCGTCTGACCGGGGACAGCGGCGGCTGTGCGTTGCGCCGGCGTCAGCTGCCGTCGTCCTCCACCATGCCGTAGTACTCCACCATGGTGGCGATCCACTCGCGCAACGCGGCCGCGCGGTGGTGATCCTCGTGCTGGGCGCGCAGGGCCTCGTCGGTGGCGCGGAGGCGGGCCAGGGCAGGCGGTTCGCCGTCCGCCACGTCGTAGAACAGCGGCAGGCTGATCAGGTCCAGGCAGTCGGTGAACAGGCGGCGGACGGCGGGTGAGGGCGGGGTGGGGTCCGGGTCGGCGAAGGCGCTGGTCACGTAGCGGATCGGGTCGGTCAGGCTCCAGCCGACGACGGTGCCCTGCTGGACGAGGAGCGCCAGGTCGGGGGCGATGCCGATGCGGGCCTGAAGCGGCTCGTCGAGAACGGCGAGGTCACGCAGACAGGTGAACGCGGTGTCACCGGGGGCGCGGTACGCGACCGTGCACATCTCATGCCGGAAGTCCCGGGCCTCGTCTGCTCGGAGGCCGCCGGGGCGCGCCTCGGGCAGGCTGCGCACATGGGTGGCGTCCTCGACGGAGTGCGACTCGAAGGGGATTCGGAGCTGGACCCCGACCAGCTTCCGGCTGTACGGGGCGAACCGGAGGACGTCGGGGAAGTCCCACAGCCAGTCCTCGCTGCCGAAGGTGTCCGCGAGGAACCGCACCCGTTGTGCCGCGCTCGCGTACTGCGCGATGTCCACGGTGGTGCCCAGGAAGCGGGGCTTGATCCGGAGCGGCTCGTCGGTCACCGTGGCGCGCCAGTCGTTGCCGAAGGTCAGTTTCATGGTCCAGTGGTGGTCGGAGTGGGTCGCAAGGGAGCTCTCACCAGTTCCCGTAGTCCTCGGCCAGGCCGCTGATGAGGGAGAGCAGGGCGTCGACGCGGTGGCGGTCATCGGACCGGGCCCGCAGGGCCCGTTCCAGCTCGCGGAGCCGGACCAGGGCCGCCGGGTCCCGGTCCTTGACGCCGTCGAGCAGCGGGGTGGTGATCAGGTCCAGGCACTCGGTGAACAGGCGGCGGGTGGCCGGGGCCGGAGGAGCCGGGTCGGGGGAGGCGAAGGCGATGGTCAGATACCGCACGGGGTCGGTGAGGCTCCAGCCGACGACGGTGCCGTGCTGGACGAGGAGCGCCACGTCGGGGGCGATGCCGACGCGGGCCTGAAGCGGCTCCTCCAGGACGTCGAGGTCGCGCAGGCAGGTCAGCGCGGTGTCCCCGGGGGCCCGGCAGAGCTCCGTGGTCACCTCCAGGTGGCAGTCGCGGGCCTCGTCCGCCTGGAGTCCGCCCGGGTGTGCGGGGGGCGTGGCGGGGACTCGGGCGGAGTCCTCGGCGTCAGCGGCCTCGACGCCGGGCATCTGGAGTTCCGCGCCGGCCAGTTCCCGGCTGACGGGGTCGAACCGGAGCTCGTCGGGCGTGTCCCACAGCCAGGGGCCGCTGCCGAAGGTCTCCAGGAGGAAGCGCCCGCGCTCCTCGACATCCGCGTACCTCGCGATACGCACGCGCAGGTCCCAGAAATCGAAACGCGGGGTGATGTCCAGCGGAGCGCCCGTCACCGTCGCGGTCCAGTCCTCGCCGATGGTGATTCTCATGGTGAATGCCGCCTCATCTGACCTGCTCCGCGGGAGCCATGTAGCCGTTCTTGGCCGGGATCCTGCCGTTCACCACGTCTGAGTGCGTGATCGGGTTGCCGGGATCGGTGGGCAGGCCGCCGCCCAGCGCACTGACACCGGAAGGACCCTTGATACCGGACGAACCGTATGCCGTGATGACATTGCCTGCCCCGGTACGGTCGGCCCGGACCACCACGATGTCCTCCCCCTTGCGGAAGATCAGGTTTCCGCTGCCTGCCGTCGAGTGGTATATCGCGTCCGGCTCCTTGAGGATCTCCAGCACCATGTCCTCGGTGAAACCATGGTCATGCGCGTGATAGTTACCGGCCTTCTTCATCTTGCCGTCCCGCGCCCTCTCGATGACGTCATCCGCGGCCTTGAGGGCGTCCTGCCTGGCCTTGAGGGCCTTCTCCTCCTTCGTGTACTTCGGCATCAGCCCCAGCGGGTCGCAGCCCGCGTGCGGGTTGTCGACGTAGCTGACGGGGTTGGGCGACGGGGCGAGACCCAGGGGGTCCGGGGAGGTGTAGCGGGCGGTCTCGGGGTCGTAGTGGCGGAAGTAGTTGTAGTGGAGGCCGGTTTCGGGGTCGTAGTACTGGCCGGGGAAGCGGAGTGGGGTGTAGGTGCTGCTGTCGCGGGTCCAGGCGGTGGTGCCCCAGAGGGTGGTGCGGCTGCGCCAGGCGATGTCGCCGTTGTCGTCGACGAGTTCGGTCGGTGTGCCGATCAGGTCGGTGGCGATGGCGAAGAAGCGGCGGTCGATCTCCTCCTGGCGGTCGTCGGCGGTCAGGATGCGTTCGGTCTGGGTGAGGGGGACGACGTCGCGGTGGTCCCAGGTGAGGGCGACGGTGTGCGGGGTGCCGGGGTGGTGGGTGGTCTGTTCGCAGAGGGTGAGGCCGTCCCAGGTGAAGAGGGTCTCCTCGGTGATGTGTTCGCCGTCGGCGGCGAGGCGCTGCTTTGCGGTGCGGCGGCCGAGGGGGTCGTAGCGGTAGCGCCAGCGGGTGCCGTCGGGGGTGGTGACGGAGGTGAGGCGGTTGTCGGTGTCCCAGGTGTAGCGCCAGGTGTCGGGCTTGCGGGACAGGCGGGTCTTCTGACGCAGGGTGACGCGGCCGAGGGCGTCGTACTCGAAGCGGACGTCTCCGGCGCGGGTGACGCGGGTGCCGTCGTACGTGCGGGGGCCGGTGGCCTCGCTGCCGGGGTGGCGGTCGGGCCAGGTGGCGGAGGTCTGGTTGCCGGTGTCGTCGTAGGCGTACCGCTCGCTCCAGCCGGGTGCGTGGACGGCGGTGACGCGGCCGAGGGGGTCGAGGTCGAAGGTGCGGGTGCCGGAGAGGCGGTCGGTGAGGGTGAGGAGGTGGCCGTCGGCGCGGTAGGTGTATGCGCGGCCGGTGAGGGGACCGGCGGGGGTGGTGAGGTGCTGTTCGGTGAGCCGGCCGGTTTCGTCCCACGCCGACGTCATGGTGAGCGTGTCGCCGTAGGTGCGGGTGAGTTCGCGGCCGGTGGCGTCGTGGGTGAAGGCGATGTGCCGTCCGCCGGTGGTCAGCCGGGCGGGGAGGCCGTCGGTGTCGTAGGCGTAGGTGGTGGTGTGGCCGGTGGGTGTGGTGCGGCGGGTGCGGCGGCCGAGGGCGTCGTAGGCGTAGAGCATCGGGCGGCCGTCGACCAGTTCCGTCGTGACCAGGCCGCGGCGGTCGTAGCGGTAGCGCAGCTCGCTGTCCGGGCCGACCGCTTCCAGGAGGCGGCCCGCGCGGTCGTAGGAGTAGGCCGTCACCCGTCCCCCGGCGTCCTTGCGGATCACCTGGCCGAGGGCGTCGCGCTCGAAGGAGACCGTTGTGCCGAGGGCGTCGGTGCGCCGGGTGAGCCGGTCGGCGGCGTCGAAACGGTAGGTGAGGGTGCGGCCGTCGAAGTCGGTCTCGGAGACGATGTTGCCGACCGCGTCGTAGGTGTAGGTCCAGGTGAGGCCGGACGGGCCGGTGACCTGGGTGAGGCGCAGGTCGGTGTCGTGGTCGAAGGTGTAACGGGCGCCGTCGGGGCGTGTGGTGGCGAGTGGGAGGTCGAAGTGGGTGTATTCGTGGCGGGTGACGGCACCGGTGGCGTCGGTGTGGGTGAGGCAGTTGCCCTCGCCGTCGTAGGTCCATGACTCGGCGGTGCCGTCGGGCGCGGTGCGGCGGGCGAGGTGGCCGTCCGGGTGCCAGGTGAGGACGGTGACCCTGCCTGCCGGGTCGGTGACGCGGACCGGGCGGCCGAGGCCGTCGCGTTCGGTGCGGGTGACGGTGCCGGACGGGTCGGTCACGGTCACGGTGCGGCCGGCGGCGTCGCAGTGCACGCGGGTGGTGTTGCCGAGGGCGTCGGTGACCGAGGTGAGGCGGCCGGTGTGGTCGTGGGCGGTGCGGGTGGTGTGTCCGGCCGGGTCGGTGACGGTCGTGCGGTTGCCGCGTTCGTCGTAGGTGTAGGCGGTGCGGGTGCCGTCCGGTCCCACGATCTCCACCGGCAGGCCGAACGGGCCCCGGACGATGTGGAGTTCGGATCCGTCGGGACGGACGGCCGAGAGGAGGTGGCCTGCGTCGTCGTAGGTGAAGGCGGTGGTGCGGCCGAGGGGGTCGGTGCGGGTGAGGAGGTTGCCGTGGGCGTTGTGGGTGTAGCGGGTGGTGTGGCCGAGGGGGTCGGTGGTGGCGAGGAGGCGGCAGTGGGGGCCGATGAGGTGGCGGGTGGCCCTGCCGTCGGGGGTGGTGAGGGTGGTGGTGCGGTGGCCGGTGGCGGGGTCGGGGTGGGTGTAGGTGAGGGTGATCTGGACGTGGCCGGCTTCGCCGCCCTCGGCGATCACGCGGTCGTGGTCGTCGTAGGTGTAGTCGTAGCGGCGGTCGTTGGAGTCGGTCCAGGCGGTGACGCGGTGGCGGTCGTCGTAGGTGAAGACGGTGACGGCGCCGGAGGGGCGGGTGACGGTGGTGAGGTCGCCGGTCCCCTCGTCGTAGCCGTAGCCCATCAGGGGGAGGTCCGTGCCGTCCTCACCGGCTCCGGCGAGGGTGAGGGCGGTCACGAGGCCGTCGGCGGTGGTGAGGCGGATGTGGTGGCCCGCGGAGTGGACCAGGGCGAGGGGGAGTCCGTCGTCGGTGCGGTCGACGGTGATCGTGTGGCCGTTGCGTTCACTGATGCCGGCCAGCCAGGCGGTGCCGTCCCCGCCGGGCTCGGCGCCCGCCGGGGCGGTGAAGCGGAAGGTCAGGCCCGAGTCGGGGTCGGTGAGGGTGTAGTCGCCGTCGGGGTCGCGGGCGAGCAGGGTGCGGGTGGGGCCCGATACCGGCCGGGTGGGGGTGCCGGGCACGGGGTGGGGGTAGGTGATCAGGAGGCCGTCGGCGGTGGCGTGGACGACACCGATCGCGTCGATCCGCAGGCGCTCGTC
>NZ_JBEYWE010000013.1:0-236605 GCF_040644295.1 Streptomyces sp. NPDC047000 | reverse complement strand
CCCGCTTTTCCTGCTCCTTGGGCGTCAGCCCGCCACCATGCGCGTACCGCATGACGACGTCGTACCGCAACGATCAAGAACCGTCACGGGCCACCAGACTCCGCGAGTTCAACCTGAGTAACAGGGCGACGCTGCGCGAGTGGGTGCTGCGGGACCGGGAGCGTCGCGGCGTCGCCCCCGCGGCGGCTCGGTCGGGTGGGGCAGCGCCAGCCCGAGCAGGACAGCCGGCACCGTCCGCCGACCCGGACGAGCGGATCCGGCGGCTGGAGGCCCGGGTGGCCGAGCTTGAGGCGAGCGAGCGGAAGCTGGCCACCGAGCGGGACATCCTGCGCAAGGCGGCCAAGTATTTCGCCGGCGAGACGAACTGGTGAACCGCTTCCAGTTCGTCCACGACCACCGGGACGCCTTCGGCGTGAAGCGGTTGTGCCAGGTCCTGGGCGTGAACCGCTCCAGCTACTACAAGTGGCGGGACGGCGCCGACGTGCGGTCCGCGCGGCAGGCCGCCGACCGGGCCCTGGCCGAACAGATCCGCGCCGTCCACGCCGACTCCGACGGCGCCTACGGCTCCCCGCGGATCACCGCAGAGCTCCGCGCCGACGGCCGGAAGATCAACGAGAAGCGGGTGGCCCGCGTGATGCACACGTTCTCCATCCGGGGCATACGTCTGCGCAAACGGGTCCGCACCACGATCCCCGAGCCGTCGGCGACACCGGTCCCGGACCTGTTCCAGCGGGACTTCACCGCCCCCGCGCCCGGAGTCAAGTACATGGGCGACATCACCTACCTCCCCACCGGGGACGGCCAGTTCCTCTATCTGGCCACTGTCCTGGACTGCTTCAGCCGCCGGGTGGTGGGCTGGTCCATCGCCGCCCACATGCGCACCGAACTCGTCGCCGATGCCCTGCGGATGGCAGCCGCCACCCGCGGCGGCCTGAGCGGCGCGGTCTTCCACTCCGATCACGGCGCCCAGTACACATCGCGTGAATTCGCCGACCTGTGCGGCGAATTGGGTGTCACTCAGTCCATGGGCGCGGTCGGCACCTCCGCCGACAACGCCGCCTGCGAGAGCTTCCACGCCACCCTCAAGCGCGAGACCCTGCGCGGCGCCCACCACTACCCGGGAGCGGAACTCTGTAGACGTATCGTCTTCCGGTGGCTCACCCGCTACAACACCCGCCGCAGGCACTCCGCCAACGGACACCTCAGCCCCATGGCCTACGAAAACCAGCACCAGCAGGAGTCCGATAAGCTCACGCTGGCCGCATGATCACCCGAACGCGTGTCCACTTTCTCGGGGGAAGGCCCCAGCGCCCTCGCGGAAGCCGACGTTCTGAGGCGGGCCCTCGATGCGATGTGCCGCAAGCTGGACGGCAAGGCGGCTGCGGCTAAAACAGCCCGACGCAAGAGGGCTGCGTTCAACGAAGCTCTCAACACTGCAGTGGAGAAGGGGTACTTCGCAGAGAATCCCCTCAAGGGGCTCCGGTGGCAGGCGCCAGCAGTCAATGAGGAGGTGGATCCGGCCGCCGTTCCCAATCCGGCCCAGGTGCTTCGGCTGCTCGAGGCCGTTGCTCGCCAGCGGGGGCGGGGTCCTCATCTTGAAGCATTCTTCGGTTGCATGTACTTCGCGGCTATGCGGCCAGCTGAGGTCATCCACCTTCGGATCGAGCAATGCCACTTGCCAAAGACGGGATGGGGGATGCTGAACCTCTCGGGCGGGGTCGTCACGTCTGGCAAGGAGTGGACCGACGACGGTGAGGTGCACGAGGTGCACTCGCTCAAGCGTCGCGCGGTAAGCGCGACGCGGCCTGTTCCCATCCCGCCGCAGTTCGTACGCATGCTGCGTGCCCATGTGAATCGGTTCGACGTGGCACCTGACGGTCGACTTTTCCGGAACCAGGCTGGCAACTACGTGGACGCTGCCGCCTACGGCATCACATGGGCGCGGGCCCGGGAATACGCCCTGACCCGTACTGAGCGCACTTCTCGCCTGGCCAAGCGGCCTTACGATCTCCGTCATGCCGGGATCTCGTTCTGGCTCTACTCCGGAGTGGACCCGGCCGAGTGCGCCCGCCGCGCCGGCCAGAGCATCGAGGTTCTCTTTCGCCACTACGCCAAGTTCCTTGACGGCCTTCGAGAGCAGGCGAACCGTCTCATCGAGCAGTCCATGAACGAGTGGCAGCGCGTCAGTCAAGGTGACGTACCCGAGGGCTGAACCGGGGGTTTGGTCCGTGACTGGTCCGGAAGCACTGGTCAGGAGGGGTGCAGTCGTGGGAGGAATTGGGAGTTAGCGCGCAAGTCGGGCCCGGTCGAGAGCGGGTTGCACGAAGGGCGCCTGACGGGTGAAAACCCAGGTCAGGCGCCTTTCCTCGTGCCTCTAGAAGAAGCCGAGCTTCTTCGGCGAGTATGACACCAGCAGATTCTTCGTCTGCTGGTAGTGGTCCAGCATCATCTTGTGGGTCTCGCGGCCGATGCCCGAGCCCTTGTAGCCGCCGAAGGCGGCGTGGGCCGGGTACGCGTGGTAGCAGTTGGTCCAGACGCGGCCCGCCTTGATCTCGCGGCCCACGTGGTACGCGGTGTTGGCGTCGCGGGTCCAGACGCCGGCGCCGAGGCCGTAGAGGGAGTCGTTGGCGATCTTGAGGGCCTCGTCGACCGAGTCGTACGTGGTGACCGAGACGACCGGGCCGAAGATCTCCTCCTGGAAGATCCGCATGTCGTTGGTGCCGCGGAAGATGGTGGGCTCGACGTAGTAGCCCTCCTCCAGCCCCGGCACCGTGCGGGAGCCGCCGCCGGTGAGGAGCTCGGCGCCCTCCTTCTTGCCGATGTCGATGTACGACATGATCTTCTCGTACTGGTCCACGCTGGCCTGCGCCCCGATCATGGTGGCCGGGTCCAGCGGGTCGCCGCTGACGATGGCCTTGGTGCGCTCGACGCAGCGTGCCATGAAGTCGTCGTAGATCGAGGAGTGGATCAGGGCACGGGACGGGCAGGTGCAGACCTCGCCCTGGTTGAGGGCGAACATCACGAAGCCCTCCACCGCCTTGTCCAGGAACTCGTCGTCGGCCGCCATCACGTCCGGCAGGAAGAGGTTCGGGCTCTTGCCGCCCAGCTCCAGGGTGACCGGGATGATGTTCTCACTGGCGTACTGCATGATCAGCCGGCCGGTGGTGGTCTCGCCGGTGAACGCGATCTTGGAGATGCGCGGGCTGGACGCGAGCGGCTTGCCCGCCTCGATCCCGAAGCCGTTGACGACGTTCAGGACGCCCGGCGGGAGCAGGTCGGCGATCAGTTCCATGACCAGCAGCAGGCTCGCCGGGGTCTGCTCGGCCGGCTTGATGACCACGCAGTTGCCCGCGGCCAGCGCCGGCGCCAGCTTCCACGCGGCCATCAGGATCGGGAAGTTCCACGGGATGATCTGCCCGACCACGCCCAGCGGCTCGTGGTAGTGGTACGCGACCGTCTCCGGGTCGATCTCCGAGATGCTGCCCTCCTGGGCGCGCACCACCCCGGCGAAGTACCGGAAGTGGTCCACGGCCAGCGGCAGGTCGGCGGCCAGTGTCTCGCGCACCGGCTTGCCGTTCTCCCAGGTCTCGGCGACGGCGAGCTTCTCCAGGTGCTGCTCGATCCGGTCGGCGATCTTGTTGAGGACGTTCGCCCGCTCCGTCGTCGAGGTGCGGCCCCAGGCGCCGGCGGCGGCGTGCGCGGCGTCCAGGGCGAGGTCGACGTCGGCCGCGGAGGAGCGGGCGACCTCGCAGAACACCTTGCCGTCGACCGGTGAGACGTTGTCGAAGTAGCGGCCCTCGACGGGGGCGACCCAGTCGCCGCCGATGAAGTTGTCGTAGCGGCGGGCGAAGCTGACGACGCTGCCGTCGGTTCCCGGCTGGGCGTACACCATGGCGGCTCTCCTGGGGAGGAAGTGGGCGGGGCAGGACGGATCACTCTGCGGTTCGCGCCGCGACGGCCCACGTCGTCGTGGCGTGGGTCACTGTGGCCGCCCGAGGTTGGCGTCAGGTTGGTGTGCGGACCGGGCCGGGGCCGGTCAGCGCAGGGCCGTGGTCAGGCGGCCCGCCGCGATCGCGCGGCGCGCGTCGTCCAGGTCCAGCAGGCTCAGCGCGTGCTCGTGCACCTCCGCGTCGTACGGCGCCTGCCTGCCGTAGCGCAGCGCGTGCTCCGGGCGGACGCTGGCCAGCACCGCCTCCCGTACGGCCACCTCCAGATGGGTGCGCCACTCGTCGATGCCCGGCGCCGAGGAGCGCGGCAGCAGCGGGCCGCGGTACAGCCGCAGCGCGCTCTCCGTGTCGCCGCGCTCCAGGGCGGCGAGCACCTCGGTGGCGTCGCAGGACACGGGGGTGGTGAGCGCGTAGCGGCGGGTGCTGATGCCGCCGCCCAGGGCCCGGCGGAGGTGGGAGATCTCCGCCTTGAACGTGGACGCGGTGACCGCGCGGTCGCCGTACAGCGCCTCGCGCAGCCGCTCCGGGGACCAGCCGTCCGGGTCGAGGGCCAGGAGGGTGAGGATCTCCAGCTGGCGTGGACGCAGCGGGAGCGGGACGCCGTCGCGTACGGCCTCCTCGGCGCCCAGGGTGTGCAGCCGCAGCGGCGTGCCCTCCGGGGCGGGGCGGGGGGAGTGGCGGGCGGCGGCGCGCAGGCTCGCCTCCATGGCCGAGGCCAGGCCGCGCACCGTCGACATGGCCAGCGGGTGCGAGCGGTCCCAGGTGGTGGACAGGTCCAGGACGCCCAGGACGCCGCCGTCGGGACCGTGGACCGGGGCGCAGTAGCAGACCCAGCCGTGCAACGCCGTCACCAGGTGCTCGGCGGAGAACACGGTGCTGGGACGGCCGGTGCGCAGGGCCAGGGAGAGCGCGTTGGTGCCCATGGCCTGCTCGTCCCACCGTCCGCCGGGCGCGAAGTTGACCCGCTCGGCCCGCCGCCGCATGGTCCGGCCGCCGTACGTCCACAGGATCGTCCCGGACTCGTCGGTGACCGCCGTGACGAACCCGGCGTCGTCGGCGACGCTGCGCAGTTCGTCGGCGAGGCCGTCCACCGGGCGGCGCAGCGGGGAGCCCGACCAGCGCCGGTGCACCGCGCCGCCGTCGCTCACCGGGGCGCTGTCGCGGGCCGGGTCCACGCTGCTCAGGGAGCGCGCCCAGGACTCGGTGACCTCGTGGCGCAGGGGATCGCCGCCGGTGCGGGCGGCCGCGCCGACGTCCCGTAGCCGCGGGACCAGACGGGACCATTCGCCCTCCAGCGTGGCCCTGCGCCGCCGGAGGTCCTGCCGCTCTGCCATGTGCCTCCCTCTGCCTTCCCGTCCGCGGGCGGGGACGACACCACATTGTCCGCATCACGGTCCGGATTGCACCCGCCCGTTCGGACAGGTTTCCGTGTGAGGCGGCGGCCGGGAGCGGGGAGACGCGGAGAAAGATTGCCTCCGGGGGCCCGCGGACGAGCGGAACATGACAGCCCGGTTCTATCCTCGAGGTCCGGGCTCAACAGGGCGCCCGCGCGGGCGGGCGCGACGACCGGAAGGCACGGACGGCAGATGCGACTCGTCCTCATCGGCCCACCCGGAGTGGGCAAAGGCACCCAGGCGGTGATTCTCGGCAAGCGGCTGGGGATCCCCCATATCTCCACGGGGGATCTTTTCCGCGACCATGTCACCCGCCGGACCCCGCTCGGCAGGGAGGCGGGACACTACCTGGACACGGGTGAGCTCGTTCCCGATCACATCACCGTCGGCATGGTCCACGAGCGGCTGGCCGAGCCGGACGCCCTGCGCGGCTTCATGCTCGACGGCTTTCCGCGCACCGTCCCGCAGGCCCGGGACCTCACCGGTGTCCTGGAGCGCACCGGGGCCCGGCTGGACGCCGTGGTCGAGTTCACCGCGCCCGAGGAGATCCTGGTGGACCGGCTGCTCAAGCGCGGCCGCCCGGACGACACCGAGGACGTCATCCGGCACCGCCAGCAGGTCTACCGCCACGAGACGGCCCCGCTGCTCGACCACTACGCCGGCATCCTGCTGACCGTCGAGGCCACCGGACCGGTGGACGACATCGCCGCGCGCGCCCTGAAGGAGCTGGAACGGATCGAGTGATCCGGCGCTCAGGTGATCGAGTGAGCGCGTGAGCGCGTGAAACGGTCGCGGTGAAGGGGCCGGGGCGTACGGGAGTCCGGGTACGCCCCGGCCCCTGTCCGTGCCCCGGCCCCGCTCACGCCTCCGGTGGCAGGGGCTGTTCCGCCCAGATCGTCTTGCCCGCCGCGGTCTGGCGGCTGCCCCAGCGTTCGGCGAGCTGGGCCACCAGGAGCAGGCCGCGGCCGCCCTCGTCGTAGATCCTGGCCCGGCGCATATGGGGTGCCGTGCCGCTGCCGTCGGAGACCTCGCAGATCAGCGTCTCGTGCCGGATCAGCCGCAGCTGGACGGGCGGTACGCCGTAGCGGATGGCGTTGGTGACCAGTTCGCTCACGATCAGCTCGGTCGCGAACACCGCCTCCTCCAGGCCCCAGGCGGACACCTGCTCGCACGCCGACTTCCGGGTCGCGGCGACCGCCGCCGGGTCCGACGGCACCTGCCAGGTGCGGACCTGGCCGGCGTCGAGGGCGTGGGCGCGGGCCAGGACCAGGACGACGTCGTCGGCCGAGCGGTGGCGCAGCACCGTGTGCAGGACGTCCTCGCAGGTCTGGTCCAGGGTGGCGGCGGGCCGGCCGAGCGCGGTGCGCAGCAGTTCGAGGGCCACGTCGACGTCCTGGTCGGCGGAGGCGAGCAGTCCGTCGGTGTAGAGGGCGAGGGTGCTGCCCTCCGCGAGGTCGATCTCGGCGGACTCGAACGGCAGCCCGCCCAGGCCCAGCGGAGGGCCGGGCGGCAGGTCCAGGAACCGTGCGGTGCCGTCGGCGGCGACCAGGGCGGGCGGCGGGTGTCCGGCGCGGGCCAGGGTGCAGCGGCGGTTCACGGGGTCGTACACGGCGTAGAGGCAGGTCGCGCCGATCTCCCCGCCGCCCTCGTGGGGCTGCTCGCGTGCCTCCGGTCCCTCTTCCCGGTCGAGGCGGAGGACGAGGTCGTCGAGCTGGGTGAGCAGCTCGTCCGGGGCGAGATCGACGTCGGCGAGGGTGCGTACGGCGGTGCGCAGCCGGCCCATGGTCGCGGAGGCGTGGATGCCGTGGCCCACGACGTCCCCGACGACCAGGGCGACCCGGGCGCCGGACAGCGGGATCGCGTCGAACCAGTCGCCGCCGACCCCGTCGCCGCTGCCGGCCGGCAGATAGCGGTGGGCGACCTCCAGGGACAGGGCCTGGGGCAGCCGCTCGGGCAGCAGGCTGCGTTGCAGGGCCAGCGCGGTACGGCGTTCGCGGGTGTAGCGGCGCGCGTTGTCGACGCTCACCGCGGCCCGCGCGGCGATCTCCTCCGCGAGCAGCTGGTCGTCCGCGCCGAAGGGCTCGGGGGTACGGTGCCGGACGAACTGGACCAGACCCAGGGTGACGCCCCTGGCGCGCAGCGGCACCATCATCAGGGAGTGGATCCCGAGCCGCGCCGCCCCCTCGTCACGCGCCGGGGACATCCGCACCCAGTCCCTCCAGAAGGCGTCTCCCGAACGGTGCCGCAGGGAGCGGGCGGTGCGCAGGGCCCGGGCGGGCGGGGAGCCGGCGGGGTAGACGTCGGTGTCGCCGGGGGCGAACAGGGCCTCGGGGCAGTCCGGCAGGACCGACCGCTGGGCACAGCGTCGGAAGGGCACCGGGGTCCCGTCCGACGGCGGCCGCGGCTCGTCACCCCGGACCACGTGGTCCAGCAGGTCCACGGTGACGAAGTCCGCGAACCCCGCGACGGCCACCTCTGCCAGCTCCTCCGTCGTCCTGATCACGTCGAGGGTGCTGCCGATGCGCACCGCGGCCTCGTTGAGCACGGCGAGGCGGCGGCGCGCCCGGTGCTGCTCGGTGATGTCGAACACGGTCGCGCACATGCCCGTCACCCTGCCGCTCTCGTCCTTGAGGGCCGAGAAGTACGTCGACAGCGCCCGCTCGGACGTGTCCCCGGCCGACGGAGTGTGCGTCTCGCGGCGCAGGGTCTCACCGGTGCGCAGCACCTGCCGCTGGAGCCGGTCGAACTCGTCGAACGGCCGCCAGGGCGCGATCTCCCACAGCGTCAGCCCGCGCATCTCCTCCTCGGTACGGCCGGTCAGTCGGCTCATGCTCTCGTTGGCGCCCACCAGCCGTGCGTCGGGGCCGTAGACCGCCACCGGCATCGGCAGCTGGGTGAGGGCACGCTCCCACAGCTCCGGCGCACCCCGCGCGGCGCGCCCGCCGGGCGGCTCGGGAGCCGCACCCGTCACGATCCACAGGGGCGCCGCCCCGGCGGAGGCCAGCGGCACGGCGCGCAGCCGCACCACGACCCGCCCCCCGTCACGGTGGCGCAGCACCAGTTCGCCGGCGCACTCGCGTCGCTCGGCGACACAGCGCACCACTTCCGGCGGCGCGTCCTCGGCGAGCAGGGTGACGGCGGGTCGGCCGACGATCTCACCGGGAGAGTAGCCGAGGGCGTGCCGTGCCGCCTCGCCCCAGGCCGCCACGAGCCCCCCGGCGTCGATCACCGCCGCCGGGCCGTCCGCTCCCGCCTCGCCTCCCGTCACGTCGTTCAGCATCCCGCCGGACCGCCTCGCACGCCACGGGAACCGGCAGGGAGCGGGACACGGACACACGGCGCACCGCGCGCCGTGCCGGAGACCACCCGCGCCGGACGTGCCGCGGCACCGCCGGCCCCGCCCGCGCCGGACGTGCCGCGGCGCCGCGGGCCCCCGTGCCGGACGTGCGCCGTGCCGACGCCCCTCCACCCGGCGTACGCGGCACACCCCCGCCCCGTGGCGCAAGGCGCCGGACGGCCGCGGACCCCGGGCCGGGCGTCCTGACCCCGGGGGACCGGCGGCCGATCGTGACCCGGATGTATGAGGTTAGGCTCTCCTTAGCTAAAGTGTGTGCCTGGACAGGATTCGTCCGGCATTCGGAAGGCGGAGGCGTCGATGAGCGTTGCCGAGGAGCTGGCGGGGCGGGAGCGCCGCGGGACCGTGGCCGGGTACGGCGGCGCGCGGCGCCCGCTGTCCGATCTCGCGCCCGGTGCGCGGGCCACCGTCGCCGAGGTCGTCACCGCCGGCTCGCCCGAGACCGCCCGCCGGCTCGCCGCCCTCGGCTTCACCCCGGGTGCCGTCGTGGAGGTCGTACGCCGCGCACCGCTGCGCGACCCCGTCGTCTACCGGGTCAAGGACTACGAGATCTGTCTGCGCCGCGCCCAGGCCGCCTGCGTGCACACCGTCGGCACCTCCGGTGCTTCCGGCACCGACAGGGCCGGACGGTGAGCGCCGGCTGCCACGACGGCGGGAGCCCGGCCGCGGTCGTCACCGACGACGCCCGCATCGCCCTGCTCGGCAGCCCCAACGCCGGCAAGACCAGCGTCTTCAACGCCCTCACCGGGATGAACGCCAAGACCGGCAACTATCCCGGCGTGACGGTCTCCCGGTTCGTCGGGACCTGCCGGGTGAACGGCCGCGACCACGTCGTCGAGGACCTGCCCGGCACCTACAGCCTCGACCCGATCAGCCCCGACGAGCAGATCGCCGTCGACGTCCTCGACGGACGGCTGGACGGCTCGCCCCGCCCGGACGCGCTGCTCGTGGTCGTCGACGCCACCACCCTGCGCCGCTCCCTCGCCCTCGTCGCCCAGGCACTCGCCCACGCCCTGCCGACCTGCGTGGTCCTCACCTTCACCGACGAACTCTCCATGCGCCAGGGCCATGTGGACGCCGACGCGCTCGCCGAGGCCCTCGGCGTCCCCGTGCTGCCCGTCGTCGGCCACCGCAGGCACGGCGTCGCCGCGCTGAAGGAACGTATCGGTGACTGGCGGGACTGGCCCGTGCCCGTCATCCCGCCGCCCACCGAACCCGCGGAGCTCGACGCCTGGGCCGAGTCCGTCCTCCACCACGCCGACTACCGGCCCGCCGAACGGCACCGGGCCACCCAGCGCCTGGACGCGGTGCTGCTGCACCCCTTCTGGGGCACCGTCGTCTTCTTCGCCGTCATGATCACGTTCTTCGAGACCGTGTTCACCGTCGCCGCCCCGCTCCAGGGCGCCGTGGAGTCCGGCTTCTCCTGGCTGTCCCGCCTCGTCGCCGACCACGTCGGCAACCGGTGGGTGGCCGGGGTCCTCGGCGACGCCCTCATCGGCGGCGTGGGCGGAGTGATCACCTTCGTCCCGCAGATCATGCTGCTGTTCCTGCTGCTCGCCCTCCTCGAGGGCGTCGGCTATCTGTCGCGGGCGGCGTTCCTGATGGACCGCGTCATGGCCCGCGCCGGACTCGAGGGGCGGGCCTTCGTCGCCCTGCTGTCGTCGTTCGCCTGCGCGATCCCCGGCATCATGGCCACCCGCACCCTGCCCTCCGCCAAGGACCGGCTGGCCACCATGATGGCGGCCCCGCTGATCACCTGCTCCGCCCGCCTGCCGGTCTACGTGCTGCTCATCGGCATCCTGGTCGACCCGGGCGCCCACGTCGGCCCGTTCGGCGCGCAGGGCCTGATCATGTTCGGGCTGTATCTGCTCGGCGCCGTCTCCGCCATGACGGCCGCCTGGGTGATCAAGAAGATCACCGACCGGGGCGGCGTGTCCATGCCGTTCTTCATGGAGATGCCGCCCTACCGGCTGCCCGCGCCGCGCGCCGTGCTGATCACCATGTGGACCTCCGCCCGTTCCTTCCTGCGCAAGTGCTCCACCGTCATCGTGGTCACCTCCCTCGGCCTGTGGCTGGCGCTCAACCTGCCGCTGCACTCCGCCGCCGAACTGCGCGAGGCCCACGTCGACACCGGCGACCCCACCGCCGTGACCGCGTACACCATCGACCACAGCTACGCCGCCGACCTCGGCCGCTTCGTCGCCCCGGTCTTCGAGCCGCTCGGCTTCGACTGGCGCGTCAACGTCGGCGTGCTGTCCGCGCAGTCGGCACGCGAGACCTTCGTCGCCACCCTCGGCCAGGTCGCCGCCGCCCAGGACCCCGGCAACCCCACCGAGGCGCTGCGCACCATGACCTACCCGGACGGCCCGCACGCGGGCGAGCGCGTCTTCACCGCGCCCACCGTCGCCGCACTGCTGGTGTACTTCGCGTTCGCCCTCCAGTGCATGGCCACGGTCGCCGTGATCCGCCGCGAGACCGGCACCTGGAAATGGCCGGCCATCGCCTTCACCTATCTGACCGCGACCGCGTGGCTGATGGCCTACCTCGTCCACACCGTCACCGCCGCGCTGACCTGAGGGCGAACCCCGCCATGACCCCCGCACCCGCGAGCCCCGCCATGATCCCCCTGCACCCGCAGACCGTCCCCGACCGGCCCGACCAGCTGCGCTGGATCGTCCCGGCCGCCACCCTCACCTGCACCGGTGCCCCCACCGCCGTTCCCCGGCCGCTCGCGGCCCTGCTCGACGACGGCACCCTCGCCGAGATCATGGTGGAGCCCGCGGCCGTCGTCACCGGCCTGGGCGCCGGACGTACCTGGCGCGGCGACGGGCCCCGGGTGCGCACCGCCCTGCACACCGCCCTGGCGGACCCGGACGGCTGGCACGCCGGGAGCGGCGAGCCAGGCGGCGACGCCGGGCTCCACGACGCCCTGCTGCACGACGCCGCCCAGGACGTCATCACCGAACTGGTCGGCCCGCACGCCCGGTCCCACGGCGGCAGCATCGACCTCCTCGGCGTCAGCGACGGCGTCGTCACCGTCCGGCTCGGCGGCGCCTGCCACGGCTGCCCCGCCGCCTGGTTCACCCTCCACCAGCGCCTGGAACGCCTGCTGCGCCGCCGCTGCCCGTACCTCGTCGAGGTCCGCCACACCGGCCCCGGCGGCACCAAAGAGGGCTGACAGCCCCCGGCGCAGCGGCAGCTCCGGACGCCGGGTGAGGGCCGGGGCCCTCAGAACAGCGGAGGCACCACCGCCTCGATCAGATGCGGCCCCGGCTCGGCGAACGCCCCGCGCAGCTGCGCCGTCAGATCCTCCGCGGTGGCGGCACGCGACGCCGGTACGCCCATGCCGCGCGCCAGCGACACGAAGTCCAGGCCGGGCCGCGACAGGTCCAGCAGATCGCGTCGCGCGCGTCCCCCGCCCGAGGTGCCCAGCCGCTGCAGCTCCATGTTCAGGATCGAGTACGCCCCGTTGGCGAACACCACGGTCGTGATGTCGAGCCCCTCCCGGGCGTGCGTCCACAGCGCGGAGATCGTGTACATGGCGCTCCCGTCGGCCTCCAGGCACAGCACCGGCCGGTCCGGGCAGGCGAGCGCGGCACCGGCGGCCAGCGGCAGACCCTGGCCGATGGCGCCGCCGGTGAGGGTCAGCCAGTCGTGCGGCGGCGCACCCGCCGTCGCGCCCGGCAGCCAGAGGCCCGAGGTGTTCGACTCGTCCACCACGACCGCGCCCTCCGGCAGCACCGCCCCCACCGCCGCCGCGGCGTTCTCCGCGGTCAGCGGCCCGCTCGGCGCGTCGGGACGGGACGCGGGCGCGAGCACCGGCCCGGCATGCGCGTCGAGCAGCCCGGCGAGCGCGGTGAGGGCCCCGGCCACGTCGTCGGCGGGCGTGGCGAGGGTGTGCACCCGGCAGTCCCCGGGGGCGAGCCGGCCCGGCAGCCCCGGGTGCGCGAAGAACGACACCGGCGCCCGGGCACCGGCCAGCACCAGATGCCGTACGCCCTCCAGCTGGGCCATCGCACCCTCGGCGAGGTAGCCGAGCCGCTCCACCGCGGGCAGGCCCGCGCCGCGCTCCAGGCGGGCCGGGAAGGTCTCGCACAGCAGCCGGGCCCCGGTGGCCGCCGCTACCCGGCCCGCCGCCCGCAGCGCCGCCTCCCGGGTCGCCGCCGGTCCGCCCAGCAGCAGCGCCACGGACCCGCCGCCGCGCAGCGCCCCGGCCACCCGGGTCACGGTCTCCTCCGGCACCGGTGAGGGAGCCCGGGGCACAAGAGGCGGGGCGGGTTCGGCACCGTCGGACCAGGACACGTCGGCGGGCAGCAGCAGCGTCGCCACCCGGCCCGGCGCGCCGCTCGCCGCGGCCACCGCCTCGGCCGCGTCGCCGGGTGCCCCGGCCGAGTCGGTGCAGCGGCGCATCCACCCGGAGACGGTACGGGCCGCCGCGTCCACGTCCGACTCGAGCGGCGCGTCGAGGCGCTTGTGGAACGTGGCGTGGTCGCCGACGAGGTTCACCACCGGGGTGGCGGCACGGCGCGCGTTGTGCAGATTGGCCAGGCCGTTGGCGAGGCCGGGACCGAGATGCAGCAGGGCGGCGGCCGGACGGCCGGTCATCCTGCCCCAGCCGTCGGCCGCGCCGGTGGCCACGCCCTCGAACAGGCACGGCACCGCCCGCAGCGCGGGCTCGTCGTCGAGGGCGGCGACGAAGTGCAGCTCGGACGTGCCGGGGTTGGCGAAACACACCTCGACCCCGCAGTCCAGAAGGGTACGGGCCACCGCTCGTGCACCGTTCACGCCGGATTCCGCCTTTCACACACCATCGGTCGTACGGACATGACGGCCGGCCCGATACGGCCGGGACCGTCGGACGGGACTGCGGCGGTCAGTCGAACAGGACGTCCGGGTTGAGGATCCCGTCGGGATCGAAGGCCTGTTTGATCCGGCGCATCAGCGCCACCTTCGCGGGATCCGTGAACTCCAGGAAGTACCGCTTCTTCGCCATGCCGACCCCGTGCTCGCCGGACACCGCCCCGCCCAGCGCCGTACCGGCCCGGAACAGCCGGCGCAGGACGGTGTCCCGCGCGACGGGATCGGGCTGGAACACCGCCAGATGCACATTGCCGTCGCCGGCGTGCCCGCAGCCGGTGACCACCGACCCGCTCTCCCGGGCGACGACGTCCGCCTCGGCGAGCAGCCCGGGCAGCGAGGAGCGCGGCACGACCAGGTCCACGACGTCGTCGGCACCGGCCGCCTTCGCCGTCCAGAACGCGTGCTCACGCGCCTCCGTCAGCCGCCGTGCCGCCGCCGGGGGCAGCACGTAGACATCCGCCGCGCCCAGCTCCAGCAGCCGCTCGCCGGCCGTCTCCACGTCCTCCTCCAGCCGGCCGGCCGAATGGTCCTCCAGGACCACCGCCAGATAGCCGAGGGCCGTGTCGCGGACCTCGTCCGGGACCCCGAGCCCGAAGTCGTGGTCGGCGGTGATCGCCGCCATGGTCAGCAGGTCGACGTACTCCAGCGCGAGCGGCGCGAGGCCCGCCCCCAGCAGCCCGGGCACCGCCGCCGACACCTCCTCGGCCGAGCCGAACGGCGCCAGCACCGTCGCGGTGTGCCCGGCGCGCGGCGCCAGACGCAGTACGGCCTCGGTGACCAGCGCGAGCGTGCCCTCCGAGCCGACGAGCAGCTGCGTCAGGTCGTAGCCGGTGCTGGTCTTGACGTATCTGCCGCCGCTGCGCACGATCTCGCCCGACACCAGCACCGCCTCGACGCCCAGCACATGATGCCGGGTCACCCCGTGCCGCACGGCGTACATGCCGCCCGCGTTGGTGGCGATGGTGCCGCCGACCGACGCGCTCTGCTCGCCCGGCCGCACCGGATAGCACAGGCCCGCCTCCGCGGCCCGCGCGTCGAGCTCGTCCAGGGTGACCCCGGGCTGCACCACGGCGACCTGGTCGGCCGGGTCGAGTTCCAGGACCCGGTTCATCCGCTCGAACGACACCACGATCCCGTCCGCCCGGGGCACACAGGCCCCCGACATCCCGGTACCCGCCCCCCGCGCCGTCACCGGGAGCCGCAGCGCACCCGCCACCCGTAAGATCCCGGCCACCTCGGCCGCCGACGCGGGGCGCACCAGATGGGCGGGCAGCCGCGCGGGAGCGGTCAGCGACTCGTCGTGACCGTACTCCTCGGGAACCGCGTCCCCGCTCAGCACATGCCGGGCGCCCACCACCCCGGCCAGCAGGTCCACCGTGTCCGCCATGTCCCGGACCCCCTCACCACTGCCGCCGTACGTGCGGCACCCTGCCGCGCCGCGCCATGATGCGCCCGTCGCGCGGGACGGCGAACTGGTCCAACTGTCCCAGGAACAGGGCCGGTTGACCCTGTCCGGGCTACGGCGTCCCTTGCGGGCGGGTGCTGACGTGGCGGACGTTCGGGCCCCACCGGTCCATCACCGGTGCCGCGCACCACCGGCACAGGGGGTTGCCGCCGCGACCGTAGCGCTGGGTCTTGCGGCGGCACACGGCGCAGGGGCCGACCAGATCACCGGCGCAGGCCAGGGCGGAGGGGTCCGGGTCGCCGATCGGGGGCGGGGGAGTGGCGGGGGTGCCGGGAGTCTTCATGGTGCGTGTCCTGTTCTGGGCGGCGAAAATCAGCCACCCGACGGCAGGATATCGATTCCCTGGCACGGCGGTTCGAGGTGAGCATCCGAAGGGAGCAGCGAAAAGACGCCCGGAGCCCCGGGACCACCGGTGCCCGGCGGTCGGGGAGGCGGGCGTCAGGCGGTCGGGGAGGCGGGCGTCAGGCGGTCCGGGAGGCGGGCGTCAGGCGGTCGGGAAGATGGGCGGCGGGGTGGGCTGGACGTCGGCGTGCTCCCCGGTGACCAGGTAGATCACCCGGTGGCCGACGGACACGGCGTGGTCGGCGAACCGTTCGTAGTAGCGGGCCGCGAGGGTGACGTCCACCGCGGTCTCGACGCCGTGCTTCCACCGCTCGTCCATCAGGTGCTGGAAGATCGTGCGGTGCAGTTCGTCCATGCGGTCGTCGTCCTTCTCCATCTGGAGCGCCGCCACCGTGTCATGGGTGAGCAGAACCTCCCCGGCCTGCGCCATCAGCCGCTGGGCGAGCTGGCCCATCTCCAGGATGGTGCGGTGCAGATCGCCGGGCACGGCCTGGACGGGGTGGCGCAGCCGGGCGATCGTGGCGACGTTGCGGGCCAGGTCCCCGGCCCGCTCCAGATCGGCGCTCATCCGCAGGGAGGTCACCACGGTGCGCAGGTCGCCGGCGACGGGCTGCTGCCGGGCGAGCAGCGTGATCGCCTTCTCCTCCAGCGCGTGGTGCAGCTCGTTGATCCGCGCGTCGGCGGAGATGACGCGCTGCGCGAGCTGGAGATCGGCGTCGAGCAGTGCCGCGGTGGCCCGGCCCATCGCGGAACCGGCCAGCCTGGCCATCTCCACCAGATCGGCCCCGACCGAGTCCAGTTCCTCGTGATATGCGTCGCGCATCGGTTTCCTTTCGTGTCCCCCGACGTGTCTCAACGTCCTCGCCCGCGCGGGTGCCCGGTGCAGCCAGACTCGCACAGCGTCCCGCGACGGCCTGCGGCAGGGACGACAACGAGACAGGGCGGCTGCGCGGGCCGCGGCGGGAGGACCGGGCGGCAGGAGGACGGGGAACGGGGCGGCGGGAGACGGGACGGGCCGCGGCCGGTACCCCGTGCTGCCGCCTGCTGTGCGGCCCTATGTACGGCCCGACGTGCCGCGGCCGGGTCCGGGCGGTCCCGGGAGAGGGACCGCACAAACCCGGCCGCGGCACGTCAAAGCCGTCAGGCGTCCTGGAACAGGTCCGTGCTGAGGTAGCGCTCCCCGGTGTCCGGCAGGATGACGACGATCATCGCTCCCTCGTGCCGCGGGTCCTCGGCGAGGGTCCGCGCCGCGTACACGGCGGCGCCGCCCGAGATACCGACCAGGATGCCCTCCGCCCGGGCCAGTTCCCGGGCCGTGGCACGGGCCTGCTCGGCGGAGACACGCTGGACGGAGTCGTAGATCCCGGTGTCGAGGACGTCGGGGACGAAACCGGCGCCGAGGCCCTGGATACGGTGCGGGCCCGGGGCGCCGCCGGACAGCACGGCCGACTCGGCCGGTTCCACGGCGACCACGGTGACGCCGGGCTTCTTCTCCTTGAGGACCTTGCCGACCCCGGTGACCGTGCCGCCGGTGCCGACACCGGCGACCAGGACGTCGACCCGGCCCGCGGTGTCCTGCCAGATCTCCTGCGCCGTGGTGCGGCGGTGCACATCGGGGTTGGCCGGGTTGCGGAACTGCTGCGGCATGAACCAGTCGTTCGCCTCGGCCAGCTCGGTGGCCCGTGCGACGGCCCCCTTCATGCCCTCGGGGCCCGGGGTGAGGATCAGCTCGGCGCCGTACGCGGTGAGCAGGTCGCGCCGCTCCTTGGTCATGGTCTCGGGCATCACGAAGGTGACCGCGTAGCCCTTCGCGGCGGCCACCATGGCGAGGCCGATGCCGGTGTTGCCGCTGGTCGGCTCGATGATCCGGGTACCGGGGCCGAGCGCACCGGTGGCCTCGGCGTCCTCGATCATCGCCAGGGCGATACGGTCCTTGACGCTGCCACCGGGGTTGGCCGACTCCAGCTTGGCGACCAGCCGCGCGGGCAGACCGGCGCCGAAGCGGCTCAGCTCCACCAGCGGGGTGCGGCCTATCAGAGCCGTGACGGACGGCGCGATGGCAGGGGTTCCCCCGGTGTCCGGGGTGTCCAGGGCGTCCGGCGAGGTCTCGGGGGCGGAGTGCGGTGGCGTCATGGCCGTACTTCTCTTTCGTCTGCAGGAGTGAGAATCCCGGCGCGGGGCGCCTGGCCGGGGTCTTCGAGGTCTTCGGGGCCTTCGGGGCCTTCGGGGCCTTCGGGGCCTTCGGGGTCGGAATCCTGAAGACCGGGTTCGGGGGATCCGGTGTCGCCGGATCGGGCGGCCGCGGTGGCCTGCGCCGCGTGGACACGGGAGTGGGCGGGTATGTCGCGCAGGACGAGGGCGTGGGCGCCGATCATGGTGTCATGGCCGATCTCGACGTCACCGAGCACGGTCGCGCCGACCCCGAGGACGACCCGGTCGCCGATCGTGGGATGCCGCTTGGCCGACTTCCGGTCGGTCCACCAGCCGGTGCCGCCCAGGGTGACCCGGTGGTACATCATCACGTCGTCGCCCACCACGGCGGTCTCGCCGATGACCACACCCATGCCGTGGTCGATGAAGAAGCGGCGCCCGACGACCGCGCCCGGGTGGATCTCTATACCGGTGAACGCGCGGGCCAGCTGCGACAGCAGCCGGGGCAGCAGCGGCACCCCGAGCCGGTACAGACCGTGCGCGGCCCGGTGCGTCCAGATGGCCCACAGACCGGGGTACAGCAGGACTTCGGCCACATGGACACCATGCAGCGCCGGGTCCTTGCGGCAGGCGGTCCGGAGATCTTCGAAGAGCATGCGAGTCTTTCTGTGGAGCCGGTCGCGACGCGCTGCGGGGCACGCCGTGCTCGCCGGGCAGTCAGGGCAGCGGCAGTCGTACGAGAAGAGCGCGGAGGTCTGTCACCGCCGTGGCAGGCCGCGCACACGCCTGCATTCTGGTCGATGCAGACCTCCGCGAGCCGTCGGTCCCTCGTGGGGAAGATGCCGGCACTGTGCCGTTGTCCCTTGTCCCTTGTCCCTTGTCCGTCGTCCCTTGTCCGTGAGTCGAACGTTACGGCCCCGTCCGGCCGTGGCGCCTCCCCCGAAGTGCCTGCCGCCGGTGGGCCGAACGGTCCCCATCGGGCCGCCCGGAAAGGGACCTGTGTCCGCGGGGAGGGGGCCGTCCGGCCCGTGCGTGACCGCTTCCGGTGCGGCGACGCCCCTGCCGGGGCCGAACGGCGGGACGCCCCGGAACGCCGCTCCCCGCCGCGGACGGGTGTCACGCGTTCCCGGAACCGGACCGTTCGTCGGCCCCGGCCGCCTCCTCCTCGGCCCAGCGCGCGGCGAGTTCCGTGACACGCCCGGCCTCGGCCGCCACCTCGGCGGGGCCGCCGGCCGCCCGTCCCGCCGCATAGCCGACGAGGAAGGCCGTCAGCGGAGCGGCGGGCCGGGCCACCCCGCGCGCTGCGGCACCCGCGAGGGAGAGCAGCAGGTCCGTGTCGACCTCCAGGTCGATGCCGAGCTCCGCCCGGACGGCGGCCGTCCACTTCTCGAGTACGTCGTCCATGATCTCTTCCTCGGGTGTGCCGGTGGCTCCGGCCAGGTCCTTCCGGTGGGCCGCGGCGCTCGCGGGACTCACAGCAGGCTGCTCCAGTAGTCCCAGAACCGGGTGCCGATGAGCAGCGCGATCACCCCGTACCAGGCGCCGAGCAGCATCCAGTGGGTGTCCCTCAGCACCGTCAGCACGCCCCGCGGCGCCTTGACGATGCCCTGTTCCAGACAGTGCAGGGTGACGAACCAGAACAGCGCGATGGTGATGACCCAGATGACGACGCAGTAGGGGCAGATCTTGTTCAGCTGGTAGAGCGACTGCACGATCAGGAAGTGCACGAACACGACACCCACGAGCGCTCCGGCGTCCAGCGCGAGCCAGAGCCGCCGGTGCAGCCGGGAACCGGAGAGCACCGCCACCGCCAGGGTGATCACGGCGGCGTAGGCGCCGAGCCCGAGCAGCATGTTGGGGAAGCCGAAGAGCCGTCCCTCGGGGCTGGACATCACGCTGCCGCAGTTCACGATCGGACTGATGTTGCACGCCGGCTGGTAGCTCGGGTCGCGCAGGATCCGCCAGTCGTCCACGGTCAGTTCGAACGAGGCGAGCCAGCCGATGATCCCGGTGACGAGGATCACCAGGGCGGTGCGGCGGCTCGCGCCCACCGTGCCGCCCGGGCGGTCGGTGGTGGGATCCGGGGCTAGAGCGGGCCCGGTGGTCATGCGGTCCTCCGTAAGTCGGCGGCCGGCCGCGCGCATACCGCGGCCGGGCGGGTGGGGGGTGGCTGAGCGGTACGTCGCCGTTGGACGGTGCGGGGGAGAGCGGGACGGCCGCCGGGAGGGCTCTGGGCACGGACCGGAAGGGTGACGGTCCGGGCCGCGGCCGTCGTCACGGCCACAGCCGCGCTCACCGCGCCCCCGTCCGCCGGCACCTCACGCCGGGACGGTGACCGTCCGGCCGCCGAGGGCGGCGGGCCGCCGGCACCGGCACCCGGCGCGGCACGGCGCAGCGCCAGATCCTTCTCCATGGTGCGCGACATTATGCGGAGTCCGGCGAGATCCACCTGGGCTGGCGGTCCCTTCAGGGATGGCCCACGGTCCCGGTCCGGGCACCCGCACGAGGGCCGAAGGTCCCGGTGACGAAGGCCGGTCGTCGGCGTGTGCGGGCTCGCTCCGCGCCGCATCCTGATCACTGATCGAGTCGCAGATGCCCAATCGTCTGTACGACCGCACCCCATGCCCGCCGGCGGCCATTTCCCCGTCCCTGGTCGCCGCGGACATGGTGCGTATGGCGCGAGCCGCCCGGTTCGATCGCGCGTCCGGCCGTACACCACGGCCGGACGCGGCATTTCTGCGGCACCTGGCGGCATGTGCGCGGCCTCCGCGCGACAGGAAGACGCGTCATGGACGGATCGAACCGCCGGGCCCGGACCCTCCTCGGAACGGCCGGCACCGCCCTGACGCCCGCCGGGCCGGTCATGCCGCTGCACGGCAGGGCCGGACGTGAGGAGATCCGCGCCGGACCGGCGCACCGGAGGACCACGTCTCCCCGGCACCCGCCGCCTGTCGGACCCGCCGTCCTCGTGGGCCTCGGAGCCGTGCCGGCCTGGGCCGGCGTCATCCTCGCCGCCACCGCCACCGCCACCGCCACCGCCACCGCCACCGCCGACGACGCCCTCGTGCCCGGTACGCCCCTGACGCCTGGTCAGCCCGCAGGATACCGACCGGCTGTCCGGGAAAAAGGACCTTGGACCCATGGACGACGGGGCTCTCGGGACCTCCGGCCCTTGCGGCGCGGGACCATCGGCCGCCGCGCCGACCGCCGCGGCGGGAGGATGCTGGCAGCCGCCCGACCCCGGAGGTGCCCCGTGTACGACCGTTCCGAACGTCCGATCGACCGTTTCCACCGCTCACGCTTTCGGTGGGAGTGTCGCGGCGTCCGGCCCGGTCACCGTCCGGTCTCCCGGCGTGTCTGCCCTGTCTCCCGGGTGACCGGACGCACCCCGAACACCCGGGGCGGGGCCGCGCGATGACCACGCAGATCCCCGCCCCGGCCTCCGGCCCGCTCCACACCCCGGTCCACGCCGCCCGGCTGATCCGCCGTCAGCGGCACGACGCCGGCGAGCGGCCGTTCATCGTCATCTGGGAGTCCACCCGGGCCTGTCCGCTGGCCTGCCTGCACTGCCGCGCCGAGGCCGTCCCCAACAGGGACCCGCTCGAACTGGACACCGAGGCCGCCAAGGACCTGCTGCGCCAGGTCGCCGCGTTCGGACAGCCCGCCCCGCTGTTCGTGATCACCGGCGGTGACCCGTTCCAGCGTCCGGACCTGATCGAACTCGTCACCTACGGTCATGAGGTCGGCGTCCAGGTCGCGGTGTCGCCGTCCGGCACCCCGACCGTCACCGAGCAGCGGCTGCGCGAGCTGCACGGGGCCGGCGTGTCGGGGCTCTCGCTCAGCCTGGACGGCTCCACCGCCGAGACCCACGACACCTTCCGCGGCGTCAAGGGCGTGTTCGGCTGGACCCTGGCCGCCTGGGACACCGCCCGTGCGCTCGGCATGAGGGTGCAGATCAACACCACCGTCACCCGGCACAACCTGCACGACCTCCCCGCGATCGTCCGCCTCGTCGCCGACCACGGCGCGATGCTGTGGAGCGCCTTCTTCCTGGTGCCCACCGGCCGCGGCAAGGCGCTCGGCGTGCTGACGCCCGGCGAGGTCGAGGACGTCCTCAACTTCGTCTACGACGTCGGCCTGACCGTGCCCGCCAAGACCACCGAGGCCCACCACTTCCGCCGGGTCGTGCTCCAGCGGCAGATCCTCGCCGACGCGGGCGACGACCATGTCGCCGTGCTCGGCCTCGGCCCCCTCTACGAAGAACTGCGCACCCGCTCGGCCGAGTTGGGCCTGAACACCGCCGCCCGCCGGGTACGGCGCCCGCCGCTCGACGTCAACGCCGGGCGCGGTTTCGTGTTCGTCTCCCACCACGGCACCGTGCACCCGAGCGGATTCCTGCCGCTCGCCGCGGGCAATGTGCGCGAGACCCCGCTCACGGAGGTCTACCGCACCTCGGAACTGTTCACCGGCCTGCGCGACCCCGACAAGCTGGGCGGCCGGTGCGGCACCTGCGAGTTCCGCCGGGTCTGCGGCGGCTCGCGGTCCCGGGCCTACGGCGTCACCGGCGACCCCTTCGCCGAGGAACCCTGGTGCGGCTACGTCCCCGGTTCCTTCCCGCGCCAACAGGAACTGGCCGAGCTGCTGACCCGGAGCGCGTCGGCGGGCCCCCGGGTCCCGGCGGCACGTCCGGCGCCCGCGGAGGAACAGCGTGTCCGGCACGACGGATGACCCGACGGCCGGTGACCCGACGGACGGTGAGCCGACGGCGGGCGGGCTGACCACCGATGACGTGCCGATTGGTGACGTGCCGATTGGTGACGTGCCGACAGGTGACGCGGCGACAGGTGATCCGGGGGCCGGTGAAGCGAGGCCCGGTGCTCCCGGCGCCTCGGGCGTCTCCCGGCCCGCCCTGTGGGGCACCGTCGTCGGCGTCGTCATCGTCGTCCTGGCGGTGCTCTTCGCCGACAGCGGCGGCGGGACCGGCGACCTGGCGAGCGGCACCCGCACCGTCGGCGGCGGCTACGGCACCACCCGCACCGTCGCCGTCACCCTGGCCGGCATGCGGATCCGCCCCGCGACGATCGAGGTCGCCGCGGGGACCCGGCTGCGGCTGAAGGTCACCAACGCCGACGCCCAGCGCCACGACCTCAAGGTCCAGGGCGGCCCGAGCACCCCCATGCTCTCCCACGGCCACAGCGACGTGCTCGACCTGGGCACGGTCACCGGGAGCCGCGAGGCCTGGTGCACCGTGCCCGGACACCGGGCCGCCGGGATGAGCATGAACATCACCGTCGCCGCAACGAGCGGGACCACGGACGCCTCCGGCGACATGAGCGGCATGGACATGAGCGGCGGCAGCTCCACCGGTCCCGCTGCCGGCACCGCCGGCCCGGACCTGTCCGCGGCCTTCTCCCAGGGCTGGAAGTCCCGTGACGCCACCCTGGAACCGGTGCCCGGCGGCACCGTCCACAAGGTGGAACTGCACGCCGTCCGTACCACCGCCGAGGTGGCCCCCGGGGTGAGACAGCAGATGTGGACCTTCGGCGGCACCGCCCCCGGCCCCACCCTGCACGGCAGGACCGGCGACGTCTTCGAGGTGACCCTCGTCAACGACGACCCGTCCATGGGCCACGGCATCGACTTCCACGCCGGCACCCTCGCCCCCGACCGGCCCATGCGCACCATCCAGCCCGGGCAGCGCCTCGTCTACCGCTTCCGTGCCGAGCGCGCCGGTGCCTGGCTGTACCACTGCAGCACCATGCCGATGCTCCAGCACATCGGCAACGGCATGTACGGGGCCGTCGTCATCGATCCTCCCGGCCTGGCGAAGGCGGACCACGAGTACGCGCTGGTCTCCTCCGAGCTCTATCTCGGTACGCCCGGCAGCGCGGCCCAGGTGGCGAAGATGCGGGCGGACACCCCGGACGCCTGGATGTTCAACGGGGCCGCGAACCAATACGTCCGGCAGCCCCTGAAGGTGAAGGCGGGCGAACGGGTCCGCTTCTGGGTGGTCGCGGCGGGGCCGAGCGACGGCATCTCGTTCCACGTCGTCGGCACGGTCTTCGACACCGTCTACAAGGAGGGCGCCTACCTGCTGAAGCCGGGTGACTCCGGAGGCTCGCAGGCGCTGGACCTGTCCGCCGCGCAGGGCGGGTTCGCCGAGACGGTGTTCCCCGCGGCCGGGCACTACTCGTTCGTCGACCACGACATGCGCCACGCCGAGGCCGGGGCGCGCGGAACGGTGGAGGTGACCCGCTGATGGGGTCCGTGGGTCTGTGGTCCCTGGTGCGGTTCGCCCATGTGGCGGGGGCCGCCCTGTGGGTCGGCGGGCAGCTCGCCCTGACCCTGGTGGTCCTGCCGCTCGCCCGGCATCTGCTCGACGCCGGGGCCAAGGACAGGTTCACGGCGGCGGCGGGGCGCCGGTTCGGGATGCTGACCGGCGCGGTGTTCCTGCCGGTCCAGCTGGGCACGGGCTGGGCCATGGCCTGGCACAAGGGCGTCACCTGGGCCTCGCTCGCCGAGCCCGGCTACGGGCGCACCCTGGCGACGAAACTCGGCCTGTTCGTGGTGGTGATGGCGGCCGCGGGCGGCCACGGCCTCGCCCAGGCCAAGGGCCGCGGCGAGCTGGCCCGCGCCCTGGCGGTCGTCTCGCTGGTCGGCTCGCTCGGCATCGTCGTCCTCGCCACCGCCCTGCCCGCGACCTGAACCGCACCGGCATCCGGCCCCGGCCCCGGCCCGCACGGTGTGCCGCCCTGGCGCCCGCGTGGCCCCGCCCGAGATCCGGGGCCACGCCGACCCGCCGCCCGGCGTGCCCTCCGGCCCGGCGGCCCTTCCGGACCGGAGGGCACGCCGGACCGGCCGTATCACCCCCGGCCGGGCATGCCCCGGATCTCCCGCCCGGTGACCAGCGTCGCCTCGATGCGCAGGAACCGGATCTCCTCCAGCGGCATCCAGGTCTTCGGCCCGTCCTGGAGCAGCCGTTCGTGCTCGGCGGGGTCGGTCACCACGCCGGCGCGGCCGGTGACGACGACGCTCCAGCCGGACCGGGCCGCCCCGTCGAAGTCGTCCGCCTCGAAGGCCACGACGACACCGTCGATGGCGCGCACCAGACCGGAACCCGGCGAGGTGCACAGCACCACGCAGGTGTCCGGGGCGTGCGGCGGCCCGGGGGCACGGGCTGCCTCGGAGGCGTCGAGGCAGAAATTGACCGGGAGGACCGCGGGCAGGGCCTGGCGGGTGTACACCACGCGGCCGACCGGCACCTTCGCCAGCAGCCGCAGGCACTCCTCCCGGTCGAGTGCGCGGAAGCAGTCGTCGGGGAACATTCGGCCCATCGTCCTCACGCGCACTCCGCCGGAACAGGGCCGACCGGCCCTACTCCGCTCCGGGACCCCCGGGCCACCGCAGGGGCCGCAGTCCGGGACCTCGGTACCGTGTGAGGACCCGGACCGGGGGCCTGCCGGGTCCCGAGCCGTACCCCGGCCGGGGCCGTTGCGCAGGACGGGCGGGCCCTGGTGGAGGGACCCTCTGACCGTCCGGAGGGCCGGTCGGCCCATGCCGCCGGTGCGCACGGAACCGGACAGTGGGTACCCGGGATCGCCGTACCGCAGGCAAGGGACCTGTGAGGCGGACGCGTTCCCGGTGGCGCCGCACCGCCACGAAGAACCATGAAAGGGGCAGGACATGGTCCAGCCTTTGAAGCCGCAGGACGGCGCAGCGCCGTCCGACAGTACGGTGCCCGGCCGCGCCTGGCTGATGCTGGCCATGGCCACGCTCGGCTTCGCGCTGAACTTCTGGGCGTGGGCACTCCTCAGCCCGCTCGGGCCCCGGTTCAAGGACACCCTCCACCTGACGTCGTTCCAGCAGTCGCTGCTGGTCGCGGTGCCCGTCGTGGTCGGATCCCTGGGACGTATCCCGGTCGGCGCGCTGACGGACCGGTTCGGCGGACGTGTCATGTTCCCGATCGTCTCCGCCGTCACCATCCTGCCGGTGCTCTTCCTCGGCCTGGCCGGGCACGACTCGCTGGGCGCCCTGCTGGTCGGCGGCTTCTTCCTGGGTGTCGGCGGTACCGCGTTCGCCGTCGGTGTGCCGTTCGTGAACGCCTGGTTCCCGCCGGAGCGGCGCGGCTTCGCCATCGGTGTCTTCGGCATCGGCATGGGCGGCACCGCGATCAGCGCGCTGACCACGGTGAAGCTGGTCAAGGCCAACAGCATGCAGACGCCGTTCCTGATCACCGCCGGTGTCCTGGCCGTGTACGCCGTGGCCTCCTGGCTGGTGCTGCGCGACGCCCCCGGCCGGCCCGTGCCGACCGAGCCGCTCGCCCGGCGTCTGGGCGCCACCCTGAAGCTCGCCGTCACCTGGGAGGCCTCCGCGCTGTACGCCGTGGCCTTCGGCGGCTACGTCGCCTTCTCCGTCTACCTGCCGACCTACCTGAAGACCGGCTACGGCCTGGAGCAGACCGACGCCGCCAACCGGATGGCCGGTTTCGTGCTGCTGGCCGTCGCGATGCGGCCGGTCGGCGGCTGGCTGTCCGACCGGATCGGGTCGGTGCGGGTGCTGGCCGCCTCGCTGGCCCTCGTGGTGGCCGGGGCGGTCGTCCAGTCGTTCACCCCGGCGCTGGCCCCGGTCGGCACCCTCGCGTTCTTCACCATGGCCATCGCGCTCGGCGCGGCCAGCGGTGCCACCTTCGCCCTGCTGGCCCTGCTCGCCCCGGCGAACAAGGTCGGCGCCGTCACCGGTGTGGTCGGTGCCGCGGGCGGCCTCGGCGGCTTCATCCCGCCGCTGGTGATGGGCTCGCTCTACGGCGCGTACAAGACGTACGCGGGCGGTCTCGCGCTCCTCGCGGTCGTCGCCGGCGCGGCCCTGCTGTTCACCCTGACGAAGGTCCGTTCCGAGGTCGAGGGCGAGGGCAGGAAGCGCTCAGGGGCCCAGGGCGGCTCCCGCGTCGCGGGCAGCGCCGCGTAACGGCTCCCCGGGAGCCGAGGCCGGTACGACGACGAGAAGGACGAGGAGAACACCGATGTGCGAGTACTGCGGTTGTCAGTCGCTCGACGCGATCGACACGCTGACCCGCGAGCACGACGAGGTCGTCCGGCTGATCAGCCACCTCCGTCCCGCCCTGGAGGAGGACGGGCCGGCCGGGATGGCGGAGGTCGCCCGGGAGATCGCCCGGGTGCTCGGCCCGCACACCGAGGTCGAGGAACACGGGCTGTTCCCCGCCATGGCCGGTGACTTCCCCGACCAGATCGCCGCACTGGAGGCCGAGCACCGCAGGATCGAGGCCGTCCTCGACGAGGCGGCCGACGGGGTCACGCCCGCCGACCCGACGTGGCCGGACCGGCTGACGGCGGCGATGGCCCTGCTGCGCGACCACATCCTCAAGGAGCAGGACGGCGTCTTCCCGGCGGCGCTCGCCCATCTCGGCACGGAGGAGTGGGAGGCGGTCGACGCCGCGCGCGCCGTGGCCGGAACCGCACTGTCCCGGCCGGCCGTCTGACGCCCCGCCGCCGGGGCCGCCCGGCCCCGCGGCAGCAGCCCCGTGCCCCCGCCCGTCACGACGGGCGGGGGCACGGGGCTGCTTGCCGCAGGCCGCCGGGGCCGCGCCGGGCGGATACCCCCGCCGGTAAATAATCACCGCTTGGTCGTATTTTGTTCTCGGTCGAACTGTTGACCTTGAGGGGGACCGCGGTCTTAGAGTCGCGTGATGGCCGGAACCGATCGCGATTCGAACGGGCCCGTGGCGCCCGGGGACGGAGAGCCGCGGTGAGCACAGACAACCGCCCGGAGCGGGCGAAGGCGGGACTGGACGGGGAACTGGCGGACGCGCTGGTCCGCTCACGCCGGTTCTTCAGCCGGGCCGAGGTCTCCGACGACCTGCGCACCCTGCACCGTATCGGCGGACGGCAGGCGGACGAGTTCTACCGGGACCGCTGGTCGCACGACAAGGTGGTGCGCTCCACCCACGGCGTGAACTGCACGGGCTCCTGCTCGTGGAAGGTGTACGTCAAGGACGGCATCATCACCTGGGAGGCCCAGCAGACCGACTACCCGTCCGTCGGCCCCGACCGCCCCGAGTACGAGCCGCGCGGCTGCCCGCGCGGAGCCGCCTTCTCCTGGTACACGTACTCGCCGACCCGGGTGCGCTACCCGTACGTCCGCGGTGTGCTGCTGCGGATGTACCGCGAGGCCAGGGCCCGGCTCGGCGACCCGGTGGCCGCCTGGGCGGAGATCACCGGCGACCCGGAGCGCGCCCGGCGCTACAAGTCGGTGCGCGGCAAGGGCGGCCTGGTGCGGGCGAGCTGGGACGAGGCGATCGAGATGGTCGCCGCCGCACACGTCCACACCATCAAGGAGTACGGCCCCGACCGGCTGGCCGGCTTCTCGCCGATCCCGGCGATGTCGATGGTGTCGCACGCGGCGGGCGCCCGCTTCTACTCCCTGCTCGGCGGCGCCATGCTGTCGTTCTACGACTGGTACGCCGACCTTCCGGTGGCCTCCCCGCAGGTGTTCGGCGACCAGACCGACGTACCGGAGTCGGGCGACTGGTGGGACGCCGGGTATCTGATCATGTGGGGCTCCAACATCCCCGTCACCCGCACCCCGGACGCCCACTGGATGGCCGAGGCCCGCTACCGCGGCCAGAAGGTCGTCGCGGTCTCCCCGGACTACGCGGACAACGTGAAGTTCGCCGACGAATGGCTGCCCGCCCAGCCCGGCACCGACGGCGCGCTGGCGATGGCCATGGGGCACGTCGTCCTCAAGGAGTTCTTCGTCGACCGGCAGTCGGAGTACTTCACGTCCTACGTGAAGCGGTACACCGACCTGCCGTTCCTGATATCCCTCGACGAGACCGACAACGACCCCGGCACCTACACGCCGGGCAAGTTCCTCACCGCGGCCGACCTGGGTGGCGCGGCGGCAGGCGCCGAGCACGCGCGGTTCCGCACCGTCCTGCTGGACGCCGCCACCGGCGGGCCCGTCGTCCCCAACGGCACCCTCGGCGACCGCTGGGGCGACTCCGGCGCCGGGAAGTGGAACCTCGACCTCGGGGACACCGACCCGCTGCTGTCCGCCGCCGGCGGCACCGAACCGCCCGTCGCGGTCTCCCTGCCCCGCTTCGACGGCCTGGACGGCGCCGCGGGCCGGATGCTGCGCGGCGTACCGGTGCGCCGGATCGGCGGACGGCTGGTCACTACCGTCTACGACCTCCTCCTCGCCCAGTACGGCGTCGCCCGCGACGGACTGCCCGGCCGGTGGCCGCAGTCGTACGAGGACACCGCCGAGCCGTACACCCCCGCCTGGCAGGCCGGGATCACCGGCGTCGACGCGGCCCGCGCCGCCCGGATCGCCCGCGAGTTCGCCGCCAACGCCGAGGAGTCCCGCGGCCGTTCGATGATCATCATGGGCGCGGGCACCAACCACTGGTTCCACTCCGACACCATCTACCGCGCCTTCCTCACCCTCACCACCCTCACCGGCTGCCAGGGCGTCAACGGCGGTGGCTGGGCGCACTACGTCGGCCAGGAGAAGGTCCGCCCGCTCACCGGCTACTCGGCGATCGCCACCGCCGCCGACTGGAACCGGCCCGCCCGGCAGATGATCCAGACCGCCTACTGGTACCTCCACACCGACCAGTTCCGCTACGACCCGTTCGCCGCCGACACCCTCGCCGCGGCCGGGGCGGGCGGACCGTTCGCCGGGAAGACCACCGCCGACGTCATCGCGCAGTCGGCACGGCTCGGCTGGATGCCGTCGTACCCCACCTTCGACCGCAACCCGCTCGACCTCGCCGACGAGGCCGCCGCCGCGGGCCGCCCGGCCGGCGAGCACATCGTGGACGAACTCAGGTCCGGGCGGCTGGGGTTCGCCGGCGAGGACCCCGACGACCCGGCCAACTTCCCCCGGGTGCTGACCGTATGGCGGGCCAATCTGCTCGGCTCCTCCGCCAAGGGCAACGAGTACTTCCTCAAGCACCTGCTCGGCACCGACGCCTCCGTACGCGCCACAGAGGCGCCCGAGGAGGCCCGGCCGCGCGACGTGAAGTGGCACGACGAGGCACCCGAGGGCAAGCTCGACCTGCTGCTCACCCTCGACTTCCGGATGACCAGCACCACCGTGTTCTCCGACATCGTGCTGCCCGCCGCCACCTGGTACGAGAAGCACGACCTGTCCAGCACCGACATGCACCCCTTCGTGCACGCCTTCAACCCGGCCATCTCCCCGCCCTGGCAGACCCGCACCGACTGGGACGCCTTCCACACCCTGGCCCGGGAGTTCAGCCGCCAGGCCGAGACCCACCTGGGTACCCGCACCGACGTGATCGCCGCGCCGCTGCTGCACGACACCCCCGACGAGATGGCCACCCCGCACGGCACGGTACGCGACTGGCGGGCGGGCGAGTGCGAGCCCGAACCCGGCCGCACCATGCCCAGGCTGATCACCGTGGAACGGGACTACCCGGCCGTCGCCGACAAGATGGCCGCCCTCGGCCCGCTCCTGGACACCCTCGGCGCCACCACCAAGGGCATCACCTTCGAGGTCGGCCGTGAACTCGACCACCTGCGGCACAAGAACGGCACCGTGCGCGGCGGCACCGCCGACGGCCGCCCCGCCCTCGCCCGCGACACCCACGCCTGCGAGGCGATCCTCGCCCTGTCCGGCACCACCAACGGCCGGCTCGCCACCCAGGGCTTCCACACCCTGGAGGCCCGCACCGGGACCAGGCTGGCCGACCTGGCCGCCGAACACGAGGGCAAACAGGTCACGTTCGCCGACACCCAGGCCGCCCCGGTCCCCGTCATCACCTCACCGGAGTGGTCCGGCTCGGAGAGCGGCGGGCGGCGCTACTCGCCGTTCACCGTCAACGTCGAGCGGCTCAAGCCCTGGCACACCCTCACCGGACGCCAGCACTTCTACCTCGACCACGACTGGATGACCGCCCTCGGCGAGCAACTGCCCGTCTACCGGCCCCCGCTGAACATGGACGCGCTGTTCGGCGAACCCCGCATCGGCGACGTCGGCGAACTCGGTGTCACCGTGCGGTACCTGACGCCGCACAACAAGTGGTCCATCCACTCCGAGTACCAGGACAACCTGTTCATGCTCTCCCTGTCCCGGGGCGGCCCGACGATCTGGATGAGCAAGGAGGACGCCGCGAAGATCGGCGTCCACGACAACGACTGGATCGAGGCCGTCAACCGCAACGGTGTGGTCGCCGCCCGCGCGATCGTCTCCCACCGGATGCCGGAAGGCACCGTCTACATGCACCACGCCCAGGACCGCCTGATCGACGTGCCCCGCACCGAGACCACCGGCAGGCGCGGCGGCATCCACAACTCCCTGACCCGGCTGCTGATCAAGCCCAGCCACCTCATCGGCGGCTACGCCCAGCTGTCGTACGCCTTCAACTACCTCGGCCCGACCGGCAACCAGCGCGACGAGGTCACCGTCATCCGCCGCCGTGCGAACCAGGAGGTGACGTACTGATGTCCCGTGACAAGGCCCCCGTCGGACGGGTCATGGCACAGATGGCGATGGTCATGAACCTCGACAAGTGCATCGGCTGCCACACCTGTTCCGTCACCTGCAAACAGGCGTGGACCAACCGCACCGGCGTCGAGTACGTCTGGTTCAACAACGTCGAGACCCGCCCCGGACAGGGCTATCCCCGCCGCTACGAGGACCAGGAACGCTGGAAGGGCGGCTGGGAGCTCAACCGGAACGGCCGGCTCGCCCTCAAGGCCGGCGGCCGGTTCAAGAAGCTCGTCCAGATCTTCTCCAACCCCGTCCTGCCGTCCCTCGACGACTACTACGAGCCCTGGACGTACGACTACGAGACCCTCACCAACGCCCCCCTCCAGGACCACACCCCGGTCGCCCGCCCCAAGTCCCTGATCACCGGCAAGGACATGAAGATCGCCTGGTCGGCCAACTGGGACGACAACCTCGGCGGCGCCGTCGACCACGGCCACCAGGACGTGCTGCTCAACCAGGTCTCCGAGAAGATCAAGTTCGAGTTCGAGCAGACCTTCATGTTCTACCTGCCGCGCATCTGCGAGCACTGCCTCAACCCGTCCTGCGCGGCCAGCTGCCCCTCCGGCGCCATCTACAAGCGCGAGGAGGACGGCATCGTCCTCGTCGACCAGGACCGCTGCCGGGGCTGGCGGATGTGCGTGACCGGATGCCCGTACAAGAAGGTCTACTTCAACCACCGCACCGGCAAGGCCGAGAAGTGCACCTTCTGCTTCCCGCGCGTCGAGGTCGGTCTGCCCACCGTCTGCTCGGAGACCTGCGTGGGCCGGCTGCGCTACATCGGCCTCGTCCTCTACGACGCCGACCGTGTCCTGGAGGCCGCCTCCACCCCCGACGAGACCGGACTCTACGAGGCCCAGCGCGACGTCTTCCTCGACCCGCACGACCCCGGGGTGATCGCCGCCGCCGAACGCGCCGGCATCCCCCGCGACTGGATCGACGCGGCCCAGCGCTCCCCGGTCCACGCCCTCATCAACACCTACCGGGTGGCCCTGCCCCTGCACCCCGAGTACCGCACCCTCCCCATGGTCTGGTACATCCCGCCGCTCTCCCCGGTCGTGGACGCCGTCCGTGACACCGGCGAGGACGCCGAGGACCACCGCACCCTCTTCGCCGCCGTGGACGCCCTGCGCATCCCCGTCGACTACCTCGCCCAGCTGTTCACCGCGGGCGACCCCCAGCCGGTCGACGCGGTCCTGCGGCGGCTGGCCGCGATGCGCTCCTACATGCGCGACATCAACCTCGGCCGTGAACCCGACGACCGCATCCCCGAGGCCGTCGGCATGACCGGCGAACAGGTCTACGACATGTACCGGCTGCTGGCCCTCGCCAAGTACGACGAGCGTTACGTCATCCCCCCGGCCCACGCCGAACAGGCCCACAAGCTCGAGGAACTCGCCACCGAGTGCAGCCTCGACTACGAGGGCGGCCCCGGCATGGGAGGCTCCGGCCCCTTCGGCGAGGCGTCCGGCGGCGCCGCCCCCATCGCCGTGGAGACCTTCCACGCGCTGCGCGACCGGCAGACCTCCGACACCGCCACCACCCCCACCGACAAGGCGAGCCGTGTCAACCTCCTCAACTGGGACGGCAAGGGCGCCCCGCCCGGCCTCTTCCCCGACCGGCCGGACTCCGGCGCTCCGACGGCCGGGGAGGAGCCGAAGCCATGAGGAAGAAGACGAGGCCCGCCTTCCGCACCGAGCCCTGGCACCCCCGTGCCTGGCAGGTCCAGTCCCTGCTGCTCGCCTACCCCGACGACGCGTTCGCGGAGAACCTGGCGCTCGCCGAACGGGCCGCCCGGACCCTGCCGCGCCCGGTCGCCGAACCGCTGCTGCGTTTCACCGCGCACGCCGCGCGGACGGCCCGCCCCGCTCCCGGCCGGCCGCCCGGCACCGCGCCCGCCGACCTGGCCGCCGCCTACGTCACCACCTTCGACCACCGCAAGCGCTGCTGCCCGTACCTGACGTACTACGCGTACGGCGACACCCGTAAACGCGGCCTCGGACTGGTGCGCCTGAAGCAGACCTACGCGGCGGCCGGGTGGCGGCTCGCCGACGACGAACTGCCCGACCACCTCGCCGTCGTCCTGGAGTTCGCCGCGGCCGACCCGGGGACCGGCTCCCGGCTGCTCACCGAGCACCGCGCGGGCCTGGAACTCCTGCGCCTCGCCCTCACCGACGACCACGCCCCCTGGGCACACGTCCTGGACTCGGTGTCCGCGACCCTGCCCGCCCTCGCCGGCGACGACCGCGACGCCGTGGCACGCCTCGCCGCCGAGGGCCCGCCCGAGGAACAGGTCGGCCTCGACCCCTACGCACCCCCGCAGTTCCTGCCCGACCCCGTCGCAGGAGGCCCCCGATGACCGCCGCCCCCGCCCGCTCCCTCGACCTGGCCGCCGGCACCGGCACCGGCGCCGTCCTGCTGTGGGTCGCCCTGCCCTACGTCTGCATCGCCGTGTTCGTCCTCGGCCACGTATGGCGCTACCGCTACGACAAGTTCGGCTGGACCACCCGCTCCTCCCAGCTCTACGAGCGGCGGCTGCTGAGGATCGGCAGCCCCCTGTTCCACTTCGGCATCCTCGTGGTGCTGCTCGGCCACATCGGCGGCCTGGTGATCCCCAAGAGCTGGACGGAGACCCTCGGGATCAGCGAGGACATGTACCACTTCGGCGCGGTCGTCCTCGGCACGATCGCCGGCGTCGCCACGCTCGGCGGCCTCGCCATCCTGATCTACCGCCGCCGCACCGTGGGCCCGGTCTTCTCCGCCACCACCCGCAACGACAAGGCGATGTACGTCTCCCTGACGCTGACCATCGCGCTCGGCCTGTCCGCGACCGTCGTCGCGAACATCATCGGCGGCGGATACGACTACCGCGAGACCATCTCGCCCTGGTTCCGGTCGGTCTTCTATTTCCGGCCCGATCCCGGCCTGATGAGCGGTGCGCCGGTGCTGTTCAAACTGCACGCGATCAGCGCCATGCTGCTCTTCGCGGCCTGGCCCTTCACCCGGCTCGTCCACATGCTCACCGCGCCGCTCGGCTATCTCACCCGCCCCTACGTCGTCTACCGCAGCCGCGACCGCCGGCTCGGCACCCGGCCCCCGCGGCGCGGCTGGGAGCGCACCGGAGTGTGAGCCGCGGGTGCGGGGCCGCCTCGCGGCCGGCCCCCGGACCGCTCAGACGTCGCCGCGGTGCAGCGGCACGGCCCAGCTGAGGACCGTACCGCGCTCCTTGCCCGCGGCGACCTCGAAGGTCCCCGACAGCACCTCGGCGCGTTTGCGCAGATTGGCCAGGCCGCTGCGGCGCGTCACCGTGGGGTCGATGCCGCGGCCGTTGTCCGCGACCCGCAGCCGCAGCGCGTGCCCGGTGACCTCCACGGTGACGTCGACCGCCGTGGCACCGGCGTGCCGGGCCGCGTTGGACAGCGCCTCGCCGACCACCGCCAGCAGATGCTCCGCGTACTCGGGCGGCACATCGGTGTCCAGCAGACCGGTCATCCGCAGCGCCGGGGCGAACCCCAGCGCCCCGGCCGCCCGGTCGGCCGCCGCGACCAGCTTCGCCCGCAGCCCGCCCGCCAGGGTCCGGTCGCTCTCGCGCAGCCCGTAGATGGTGGACCGGATGACCTTGATGGTGTCGTCCAGATCGTCCACGACACGCTGGATACGTTCCTTGGGCCGACCGTCGACATGCCCGAGCGTCGACTGGAGCGTCAGGGCACCGGCGAACAGCCGCTGGATCACCAGGTCGTGCAGGTCCCGGGCGATCCGGTCACGGTCGCTGAGCACCAGCATCTGCTCGGAGTCCCGGCGGTGCTCGGCCACCTCCAGGGCCAGGGCGGCCTGGTTGCCGAACCCGGTGACCATGTCGACGACCGCGTCGGGGAACGGGCGGGCGCCGGGCAGATGCGCCACCAGCAGCACCCCGCGGACATGCTCGCCGCCGCCGAGCGGGACGTAGAAGGCCGGCCCGAGGGCGACCACCTCGGAGGTGCCGCCCGCGGTGCGCGGATCGGTGCTCGCGGACTCGCTGACGACCGTCTCCCCGGTGGCGAACACCTTCGCCGCCAGCGCCGTCGCGGGCAGCACCAGACCCCGTACCTCGTCCGCCGCCGTACCGGACGCCACCTCGACGACCAGCTCGCCGCTGTCGCCCACCGGCACCGCCAGGGTGACCAGATCGGCGCCGGACATGTTCCGCACGGTCTCCACGACCGACTCCAGGACCTCCGCGGGGTCCCGGCCGGACAGCAGGCTGCGGGTCAGCTCGTTGGTCGCCGCGAGCCGCCGCTGCTTGCGCCGCGACTCGTCGTACAGCCGGGCGTTGTCGATCGCCACACCGGCCGCCGCGGCCAGCATGCGCAGCACCGCCTCGTCGTCCGCGTCGAACTCCGCGCCGTCCCGCTTGTCCGTGAGGTACAGATTGCCGAACACCTCGTCGCGCACCCGGATCGGGGCGCCGAGGAAGCTCGTCATCGGGGGATGCCCGGCCGGGAAGCCCACGGACGCCGGGTGATCGTTCAGATCCGCCAGGCGCAGCGGCTCCGGGTTGCGGATGAGCAGGCCGAGGATGCCCTCGCCGCGCGGGTAGTGACCGATGCGGGCGGTGGTCTCCGCGTCGATGCCGACCGTGAGGAACTGCTGGATCGTGCCCTCCTCGCCCAGCACCCCGAGCGCCCCGTAGCGGGCGTCGACCAGCGTGACCGCCGACTCCACGATGCGGCGCAGCACGACGTCCAGATGCAGGTCGGAACCCACGGCGAGCACCGCGTCCAGCAGGGTGCGGGTCCTGTCCCGGGCAGCCTGCGCCTGCTGCACCTGCTCCTGCAGTCCGTCCAGCAGCTCGTCCAGCCTCAGCTGGGGCGATGCTCCCGGTGCCACGGCGTCACCCTGGCCCTGTGCACCCTCGTTCACCACAGCTCCCCTCACCGACACGCATCAATCATTGTTCAGCATGCCCGATGCGCCGGGAGCCTTCGACGCTGGCCCTGCCTCCGCGGCCGCCGGCAGCCGCCCCGCGGCACAGGGTCTTCTCAGGAAAATGCCGGTTACAGCCGTATTTCCGGGGCGAGTTGTCCTGTACGGAGGAATTTTCCGCGAGCCCGGGGACCGGCGGAAATTTCCGGTGGCGACGGGACGCCCCGGCCACCGGCCGCGCGACCGTCCCCGCCCGGCCGGAAGCCGCCCGGCGTGTCAGGCGCCCTGCCCGGTCCTCCGGGCGGCCCACCGTCTGCGGACCGCGTCCTCGTGCTCGGCCTGTTCCAGTGCCGTGTCCGCCCGGTCGAGGGCCGCCTCCAGGCGCGGGATCCAGTGCCGTCGCAGGGCCCGTACCCGCTGCCGGGTGCGGGCGGCCTCGGCACCGACCGCGCGTGCCGCGGCGCGGGCGGCGGCGTACGCGGCGGCCGCCCGCACGGCCTCGGCCCAGGCGGTCTCCGCGAGCACCAGCGCCGAGTTCGCGGGCGCCGGGCGGTCCGGGTCCCGTCCGGGGATCTCGCAGGAGGCGGTACGGGGGTGCCGTACGCCCATCGTGGCGGTCCAGACGATCTCCAGCCGGGCGGGGCGGGTGCGGGCCAGGTCGGCCAGGGCCTCCTCGCCGCTCAGCAGCAGCCCGCGCCGCAGCCAGGTCTCCGCCTCCGCGAGCCGTGCGTACCAGTTCCCGCGCGCGGCACGCTCGGCCGCCAGCAGCTCCGCGTGGCGGGCCCGCAGGATGCGCAGCTTCCGGTCCAGCAGGTCCGCGCCGCGCAGCGCGGTGTCCAGGCTGCGCCGCAGCCTCATCCGGCCCGCGCGCCCCGGTGGTACCCGCAGCTCGGCCACCGCTCACCCCTCCCGTCCCGCCAGGCGGGCGTCCAGCAGCGCGGCGGGCAGCATGCCGAGCTCCCCGCGCGGCAGGGTGAGCAGCACCCGCCAGGCCCGCTCCAGCGTGTCCTCCAGCGTGCGCAGCTCGTCGCGCCGCTGGTTCACCAGGCCGTGCCCGAACGCCTCGTCGAAGTCCAGGAAGGCCCGGTCGGCGGGCGGCAGCGCGGCCTGCCCGACCAGGTCGGCCAGCTCCCGCACCTGCCGGGCCCGGGCCAGCGCGGACAGCAGCTGGGCGGCCACGTCCAGATGGTCGTCGCGGGTACGGCCGGGCCCGGCGCCCTTGCGCATCAGCCGGGACAGTGACGACAGCGCGTCCACCGGCGGATAGACGCCCCGGGCGTGCACCGCGCGGGACAGCACGATCTGCCCTTCCGTGATGTACCCGGTGAGGTCCGGCACGGGGTGGGTGATGTCGCCCGCGGGCATGGTCAGCACCGGCAGCACCGTGACCGACCCCGGCAGCCCGCGCACCCGGCCGCAGCGCTCGTAGAGGGAGGCGAGGTCGCTGTACAGGTAGCCGGGATAGGCGCGGCGGGCCGGGATCTCGCCGCGCGCCGCGGACACCTCGCGCAGGGCCTCGGCGTAGCTCGTCATGTCCGTCATCACCACCAGCACGTGCCGGCCGCCGGTGAACGCGAGGTGCTCGGCGACGGTGAGCGCGATGCGCGGGGTCAGCACCCGCTCGATCACCGGGTCGTCGGCGGTGTTGAGCAGCAGCACCAGCTCACCGGCCGCCGAACGCTCCTCCAGCGCGTCACGGACGAACGCGGCGTCGGCGTGGGTGACGCCCATCGCGGCGAACACCACGCAGAACGGCTGCCCGCCCGCCGTCGACTGCGCGGCGATCTGCGCCGCCAGCTCCAGATGCGGCAGCCCGGCCACCGAGAACACCGGGAGCTTCTGCCCGCGTACCAGGGTGGTCAGCGCGTCGACGGCGCTCACCCCGGTCAGCACCGGCTCGGCGGGCGGCTCGCGGAGCACCGGGTTGACCGGGCTGCCGCCGACCGCCGCGGTCGCCGCACCGAACACGGGCGGACCGCCGTCCAGCGGTTCGCCCCGCCCGTTGCACACCCGGCCCAGCCATCCCGGACCCACCGGCACCCGCAGCGGTGACCCGCTGAACGCGGCCCGCAGCCGCGCCGGAGCCATCCCCGCGGTGTCCTCCAGCACCTGCACCACCGCCGTCCCCCGGTCGACCTCCAGTACGAGCCCGTGCCGCCGCTCGCCCGAGTCGAGGGTGAACCGCACGAACTCGTCCCAGCCGACACCGTCGACCTTGTCGACGACGGCGAGCGGCCCGCGCAGTTCCCGCACCGAGGTGAACTCGACGCGTCCCGGGTCCTCCGTGCCGCTCATGGGCGGCCTCCCCGTCCGCTGCTGCTGTGGCGGCGGCGGTCCGCCGCCGGGGCGCCGCCGGTCGTGGCCGGGACAGGATGCGCGGCGCCGTGCCGCCGCCCGGACGGGCCGGGGGCCGACCGGGCGGACCCGTCCCGGCCGATGCCGTCCGGGCCGCGGACGAGGTCGAGGGGCCCGCCGAGTGCCCGTACCGGGGTGTGCCCGGCCCGTCCCCGGGCCGCGGGGCCGGTCACGGCTCGCCTCCTTGCGCCGCGCCGCTCAGTTCCCCGTCGAGCCGGGCCAGTACGGCCGCGCCGTGCCGGCGCACCGACTCCGCGTCGTCCGGGCCGGCCTCCTCGCGGATGCGTAGCAGGGGGGTGAAGTCGACGGCCTCGATGCGCTCGGGCGCCACGCCCCGGTCGGCGAGTTCGCGGCAGCGGTCGGTGACCGCCAGGACCGCCTCGGCCAGCGCGGCCGTCTTGCCCGGCCCGCTGTGCGCGTCCCGCCCGGACAGCGCGCTCTGTTGCAGCACCCCCTCGCGCACCAGCCGCCCGGCGAGCACGCTGACGCGTTCCGCGGCGGGCAGCGCCGCGATGCCGAGCAGGTCGACCAGGTCGGCCAGCCGGTCCGCCTCGGCGAGCACCGCGGCCACCCGGGCCCGGCGCGCGGGCCACTCCGGGTCGTCCGTGGCCGCGTGGTGGTCCCCGAGGGCCTGCGCGTCGCGGGAGAACGACTCCGCCCACGACACCGCCGGATAGTGCCGGGCGTAGGCGAGATCGCGGTCCAGGGTCCACAGACAGCGCACGAAACGCTGGGTGTGCGCGGTCACCGGCTCCGCCATGTCGCCGCCCGGCGGGGAGACCGCGCCGATCACGGTCACCGAACCGGTCCGGCCGCCGAGCGTGGTCACCGCGCCGGCCCGCTCGTAGAACGCGGCGATCGCCGAGGCCAGCCCCGCCGGATAGCCCTCCTCCGCGGGCAGCGCCCCGGTGCGTGAGGCGAACTCGCGCAGCGCCTCCGCCCAGCGGGACGTGGAGTCGGCGATGACGACCACGTCGAGCCCCATGTCACGGAAGTACTCGGCGACCGTCACCCCGCTGTGGACGCTCGCCTCCCGCGCCATCATCGGCATGTTGGAGGTGTTGGCCACGATCACCGTCCGGTCGGCCAGCCGGCCCCCGGTACGCGGGTCGGTCAGCGCCCCGAACTCCTCGATGACGTCGGCCATCTCGTTGCCGCGCTCGCCGCAGCCGACGTAGACGATGACGTCCGCGTCGCACCACTTGGCGATCTGCTGAAGCAGCACCGTCTTGCCGGTGCCGAAGCCGCCCGGCACGGCGACCGTGCTGCCGAGCGCCACCGGGAACAGCAGGTCCACGACCCGCTGGCCGGTGTGCAGCGCCCGCCCGGCGTCCAGCCGGGCCCGCACCGGACGCGGCGCGCGCACCGGCCAGCGCGCCGTCATCCGCACCGGGGTCCCGGCGACCGTCGCGACGACCGCGTCGTCCGTCAGCCGGCCCGCCCCGGCGGCCCGCTCCACCACGCCCGCGCACCCCGGCGGCACCAGTATTTGCATGGGCACCGGGCCCGCGTCCCGGACCTCGCCGAGCACCTCACCGGGCCCCACCGTGCTGCCCACCGGGGCCAGCGGTACGTACGGCCACCGCCGCCGCGCGCGGCCGTCCGCGCGGCCCACGGCGCCCGGCTCGAGCCACGGGCCCGCGTCCGCCAGCGGGCGCAGCAGCCCGTCGAAGATCCCGCCGAGCAGGCCGGGACCGAGCGCCGCCGACAGCGGCCTGCCCAGTGGGCGGACCGGCATGCCGGGCGCGAGACCACCGGTGTACTCGTACGCCTGCACGGTGATCACCGCGTCCCGGATCGCCACCACCTCCCCGGGCAGCCGTGCCTCGCCCAGCTCCACCAGGTCGTACATCGCCGTGCCGGCCGTCACCTCGGCCTCGACCAGCGGCCCGGCGACCCGCAGGACGCGCCCGGTCCCGTACCCGGTGTCCGTCACGGTGTGTGTCACGGCTTGTCCCACGGTGCCCACAGCTCCTCCGCCTCGGCGCCGGCCCCGTCCAGCACGCGCTGTGCGAAGGCGGCGAGAGAGCAGTCCGTCCGGCGTCCCGGAGCGCTCCCCAGCACCCCGCCGCCGGGTGCCTCGGTCACCTCTGCCCCGGCGCCCAGCGCCGCCCGTACGGACGCCGCGAGCCGCTCGCGCAGCTCCGGGTAACCCTCTGAGTGCCGTACCGCCTCCACTCCGCGCACGACCTGCCGGCACAGCTCCTCCCAGCTCTCCCGGCGGGCGGCCAGCTCCAGGTCCCGGGCGGACCGGCGGGCCCGGGCACGCAGGGCGGCACGGGCGCTCCCGGCGTCGGCGGCACCCCGGGCGCGTGCGGTGTCGAGGATCGCGGCGGCCCGCTCCCCGGCCTCGCGGAGCACGGCGGCGGCGTCCGCGTCGGCCGCGGCGAGCACCGCGTCCGCCTCCGCGCGGGCGTCCCGCAGGATGCGGGCGCGCACGGGGGCGAGGCCGGGGCCGGAACCGGCGGACGCCGCGGAGGCGGCCGAGGCGGTCCCGGAGGCGGACCTCATGGCGGTGTCACCGCCGTCGGCGGCCCGTCCCCGGACGCGGTGACGGACGACGGTGATTCCTCCTCCCGTGCCGCGACCGGCGTCGGCGGCCCGTCCTGCGGCGGCATCACCGCGGTCAGCGGCCCGCCCTCCGGCGGCCCGAGCACGGCGGCCGCGGCGGGGGTGAGGATCACCAGACCCACGTCCGCCGCGAGGCCCCGCCACGCGGCGCGCACCGCCTCCGGCCCCCGCGCGGGCAGCACGACCACGCCCGCCGCCGCCCAAGCGGCGACGCGCGACCGTTCCCCGATCGCCGCGACCCGCATGATCACGCCTTCCCGATCAGCAGGATCGCCACCACGAGCCCGTAGATCGCGATGCCCTCCGCGAGCCCCACGATCACCATGGCCCGCCCGAACAGCTCGGGCCGCTCGCTGAGCGCCGCCAGCGCCGCCGCCCCCGTGTACGCGACGGCGATCGCCGCCCCGAGGGACGCCCCGGCGACCGCGATGGCGGCACCGATCAGCGCGGCCGAGTTCGAGCCGGAGCCCTGCGCGGCGGACGTCACCCCGTCCGCGTGCGCGGCGGTGCCGCTCAGCGCGACCGCCAGCAGTGCCAGGGCGCCCGCGAACAGCCCCGCGTCCACCACGAGGACCGCGCGCAGCGCCGCCTTGCCGCGCCGCCGCAGCAGCCGGTGCGTGACCGCGTACGCGGCGAGGAGCAGCGGAAGTGCGACCAGCCAGGCGATCATGTCGTCACCTCTGTCCCGGATCGTGGGCCCAGTGAGCCGTCGGTGGGTGCGCCGGTGCCCGCGCCGGTGCGGGCGGGGCGCTCGGTGGGGACGTGCCAGGGGCGGAACGGGCGGCCCTCGGTCTCGAACACGCGGGAGAACAGCTCGTAGAACTCCAGACGCAGCGCCTGCACCCCGGCCACCAGCGCCTCCAGCGCGAAGGTGAGCGCGTTGCCCAGGACGAGGACCACCGCCGCCGCGACGACCGCCGCGGGGCCCGCCCCGGCCAGTGCGGTGGTGCCCCGCCAGACGATCGCGCCCAGCGCCGCATGGGTCAGCCCGAACGCCGCGAGCCGGGCGAAGGAGACGGTGTTGGAGCCGATCCGCACCACCACGTCGAACAGCTGCACCCCGGTCTGCAGGACGCCCGCGCCACCGCCTCCCGACGCCGCGAACATCCCCGTACCGGCCAGCGCGAGACCCGCGAGGGCGACCAGCGAACCGCCCGCCGTCAGCGCCGTGGTGTGCCGGGCCAGCCCCGCCGCGAGAACGGCGAGCCCCAGGAACACCGACGCCCCGGCGACCCCCGACGCCGCGTACAGCGCCCGCGCCGGGCCGCCCTCCCGCCACCGGTTGACGATGCCCGCCGCGTACGCCGCCGCCAGCAGCACCGCCCCGAACGCGACCGCCGCGCCCAGCAGCCGCAGCGGCTCGTCCACGGGGTCCAGCCACAGCACCGGCAGCACACCGGTCGGGCCGAAGAACTCGCCGTAGGCCACCCCCGCCAGCACACTCGCCACGCCCGCACCCGCCACGAACGGCCACACCGGGCGCAGCGCCGCGAGCCGCGCCGGCCGGCCCGAGCGCAGCAGCAGCGCCCCGGCGAGGAGCAGCAGACCGTGGCCCGCGTCACCGAACATCATCCCGAACATCACGACGTACGCGGCCCCGGCGACGAGCGAGGGGTCGGCGTCGGCGTACGGCACGGTCCCGTAGGTGCGCACCAGCGGCACCACGGCACGGCGCACCGTGCCGCGCTCGTACAGCAGCGTCGGCGGCTCGGCCCCGGACGGCGCCCGCAGCGGTACGACGGCCCCGCCGGCCTCCGCCAGGAGCGGGCCGAGCCGGGACAGGTCACCGGCCGGGCACCAGCCGGCCAGCGCGGCCGTGCCGCCGTGCCGTACCGCCGCTTCCAGATACGTCTCCAGCTGCGCCTCGCCCGCCAGCAGATCGGCCCGGCGCGCCGCCCGCCACCCGTCCGGGTCCGGCGGGAGGGCGGACAGCAGGGGCGCGGCGGCGGCCGCGTCGCCCAGGGCCGCGAGGCCGCGCGCGGCCGGGCCCCGGCGCTCGCCCTCGCCGCCGTCCGGCCGGTCCAGCTCCACACAACCGGCGGCGGCGAGCCGCACCAGCGTGTCGCGCAGCGCCCCGGCCGGTGCGACCACGGCCACCCGCCGCATCCGGGCCGGGACGAGGGAGTCAGCCCAGGAGTTCATCGAACGCCTCCAGCGCGCCTGTGCCCCGCCCGGCACACTCCAGTCCGGCCCGCACCCGCCAGGCGTCGGCGCCCAGCACCGCGACCGCTCCCGCGACCGGTGCGACGTCGTACCGGGTCCGCTCCAGCAGCGCGAGGCCGTCCCGTTCGACGCGCGGCCACCAGCGGGCCTCGGCCCGCCACAGGTCCCGCGGCCGCTCGGTGCCCTCCAGCGCCCAGCGCGCCCCGGCGGGGAGCCGGTCGCGGAACTCCTCGAACCGCCCGGCCGCCGCCGCGCGCAGCGCACCCGCGCCGAGCAGCGGCACGGCACGGTGCTCGGCGGTCCGGGTCAGCGGCAGCCCGGTCACGAAGACCTCCCGGGCCACCAGCAGCGCCGCCTCCCCGGCCGCCCAGCGCGCCGCGCACGGCACGGCCGCCGCGGTGCGGGCCGCCGCCGACAGCCGCATCCCGGTGAGCACGGCCGCCGCGGACGCGCCACCGGGGTCGCCCCACGCGGAAGCGGTCAGCACGGCCCGCAGCTGAGACGGGGAGGACGCCCGGGACAGGCGCGGCCAGGCCGTCGCCAGCGCGCCGAGCCGGTACGGGGCGGGCGGCGGCGTGCCGGTGTCGCCGGGCGTGTCTGACGTGCCGGGCGTGTCGGCGACGCCGGACATGTCTGACGCGCCGGACAGGGCCAGCAGTCTGCGCCGCGTGTTCGCGATCTCGAACGGCGACGCCAGCAGCCGTACGGCGAGCGCGCCGGGCCGGGGCTGCCATCCGGCGAGCACCCGCAGCCACCACACCAGCGCGTCCGACACACCGCGCTGCGCCTCGGCGACCGCGGCCCGGACGTCCAGGCCGCGCCGGTAGGGGGTGGACGCCAGCGTGCGCAGTGCGTCGGGCAGGCCGGGCGCGGCCGCCAGCCGCCGGGCCGTCCCGGGGCCGGCCCGCCCGGCGGCCAGCGCCCGGGCCCGGGTCACTCCGGCGACCCACCCCGCGCCCATGGCGCCTCCCGCGACGTCCCACCGGCCGGCGCACCGGGCACCGCGGCCAGTTCCGCGACCGCCCGCGACACCAGACGTGCCGCCAGTTGCGGGGTCCGCTCCCGTGCGCGTGCCCGCAGGTCCGCCACGGCGCGCCGCGCGTCGTCGGCCGCGCGCTCGTTCTCGGCGGCGTGAGCGCTCCGCAGCCGCAGCGCCGTCTCCCGGCGCACCTCCGGGGCCCGCTCGCGTGCCGTGCGCACCTCGTGCTCGGCCCGCTCCGCCGCGGCACGGCGGCGTCCGGCGGCCTCACGGGCGGCGGACGCACGGATCGCGGCGGCTTCGGCGAGGGTGCCGTCCAGCAGCGCGAGGACCGGCGCCAGCTCGGCCGTGAGCTCGGCGGTCCGGTCCGCGGGGACGGCACCGCCCCCCGCCGGGCCCGGCGAACCCGCCGGCCGGAAACGCGCGAGGAACGCGCGGAGATCAGGCATGACGGCCTCCCGGCACCGTTCCGGTGCTCTTTCACGCTACGGAGAAACACCCGGGACCGCACAAGGGCCGGGTGACCTGCGTCACGGACCGTGCGGCCCCGTGCGGACCGCGGCCGGGCGAGAGACGGTGGATACGGAGACTTCTCAGCTCATCGCCGGAGGTTGCCATGGTCGGCCAGGACGCGCGGGAATCCGGTGCGGCGTCGGTGGAGGCCCGCCGGGCGGTGCCGGGGTACGCCCCGAAGCCCGATGACGAGTTCCGCCAGAATCTGATGGTGCGCTATCTGCAGGCCATGGCCTCCCACTCGGCGGAGGCGGCGGCCCGCGAGGAGGAGGCCGGGGGCGGCCGGACCGGACGGACCGTCACCCTTCCCCCGACCCCCGTCCCCGAACTCCAGGTCCGGTACGTCATGCGGCGCGCCGCGACCGGGATCTCCGCCGACACGCCGTTCCTCGACGTCGCCCGGATGCTGGCCCGCGAGCAGATCGGCGCCGCGCCCGTGGTGGACGAGGAGGAGCGCGTCGTCGGCGTGATCGCGGAGTCCGACCTGCTCGCACGGGCCGCGTCCCTCGCCGCGGACGAACGGCCCGGCGCGTTCGGGAAGCTGTTCGGCCGGCGGCACCGGGACGAGGAGGCGGGCGGCACGGCGGCCACCCTGATGACCTCGCCCGCGCTGACCGTCCACCCCTGGACCAGCGTGCTCGACGCGGCGCGCACGGCCTCCCACTCCCGGATCCGGCAGATCTACGTGACCGACCACAAGGGCAGGCTGGCGGGCGTCGTCAGCCGCAGCGAACTGCTGCAGGCCCTGGTCCGCGACGACGACGCCATCAGGGCGGAGGTCGTCTCCCGGGTGCTCACCGACCTGCTCGGGACCGGCCCCGAGCCCGTGGAGCCCGTGGACGTGGACGTACGCAACGGTGTGGTCACCCTCAGCGGCGCGCTCGCGGCGGACCTCGTGGAGCGGCTGACGGCGGAGGTGGCCGAGATCCCGGACGTCGCCGACGTCGTCGACCACCTCACCCGGCTCTGAGCCCGCGTCCGGACCCGCCGGACCGCGCCGCTCCCACGGAAGCCGCCGGGCCCGCCGAGCACTCCTCCGAGTGTCCGGCGGGCCCGGCGGCTTCCGGCGGCCCAGGGGCTCCGGCAGGTTTCCGCAGCCCTTCGGCCGTGTGCGGTCAGCCGGTGCGCGCCGGTGCCGTACGGGTGAACACGTCCTGTCCGACGGCCGTCGCCTCCCAGGTGTTCGCGGCGTTCGCCGACGCGGTGAGCAGCCAGGTGACACAGATCCGCTCGCCGCCCCCGCCGTCCCCGTCGCCGTAGTACTGGCCGCTCCAGCTCGTCACCGACCCCGCGTCGGTGCCGGCGTTGTGCCAGGCCACCGTCCAGCCGACCGTGGTCCCGTGGTCCGCCAGCGCGGCGGTGTCGTAGCGTCCGACCAGCGGGTACGTGCCCATGGCGTGGCCCTTGGCCGAGACGTAGCCGCCCCTGATGCCGCCGGTCGGGTCGGCCGTGATCGTCATGTGCGAGCCGACCTCGTTGTACCAGTCGCCTCCGATGGTCATCGCGCGCTCCTCGTCCTCTCGTTCCCCGTGGCCGCCGGGTTCTCCGTGGCCCCCGGGGTCTTCGCCGCCGTCCGGTCCGTCAGGAACCGCACGGTGCCGGCCAGGGTGGTCAGCTCGGGATAGTCGTCCTCGTCGATCCGTACGCCGGTGCGGGCCGAGAGCAGCTCCACCAGACTGAGGAAATCCAGCGAGTCCAGCTCCAGCACGTCCCGGAACCGGTCGTCCGGGCCGACCCGGCCGAAGTCGGCGTCCGGGACGATCCTCCTGACGCACTCCTCGACGGCGCGCCTGGCGTCGGTGTCGCTGAGCGGTTTCATCTGGTTCACAGCTCCTCCGGTCTCTGCAGCAGCCGGTCGACGGCCGTGAGGTAGCGGGCCCCCACGGCGCCGTCGCTGGCCCGGTGGTCGGCGGACAGGGTGGCGGTGACCACGGGGCGCACCCCGAGCAGGCCGCCCGTGGCCCAGGGCCGCTCCACGACCGCGCCGAAGCCGACCAGCGCCACCTGCGGCGGATAGATCACCCCGAACACGGATTCCACGCCCTGCTCGCCCAGACTGGTGACGGTGAGCGTCGCGCCGGACACCTCACTGCCGCGCAGCCGCCCCAGCCGGGCCCGCTGGACGAGGTCCTTGAGCGCCGCCATCAGCTCCTCGGGCGGGCGCGTGTCGGCGTCGCGGATCACCGGCGCGAGCAGCCCGCCGCCGCGCAGCGACACGGCGACCCCGAGGTGCACCCCGGCACCGGGCGCGAACTCCCCGTCCTGCCAGAAGCCGTTGAGCTGCGGGACCGTGTGCGCGGCGAGGGCTGCGGACTTCAGCAGCAGCGCCGCGGGCACCAGCCGGTCGGAGGGCGGCCGCCCGCGGTTGCGCCGGTGCAGCCACTCCTGGGCGGCCGCCAGATCGATCGTCGTGGCCAGGTAGTAGTGCGGGATCTCCTTCTTGGAACGGCTCATCAGCTCCCCGACGGCCCGCCGCATCGCGCTGCCGCGCTCCTCGGCGGAGGCGGCGCCCCGTGCGGGCGCGGGCCCGGGAGCGGTGGGGGAGGGCCGCTCCGGCTCCGGACGGGACGGCTGCTCCGGCTCGGCGCGGGCGGGTGCGCGTGCGGCCGCGTGGACGTCCGCCGCGCGTACGGCCCCGCCGTCCGCGGTGCCGTGCAGCGGGGCCAGGTCCACACCGAGCGCGTACCCGACCCGCCGGGCGTACGGCGTGGCCCGCACCCGGGGCGGGGCCCCGGACGGGGCGTGCTCCACATCGGCGCGGGTGATCCTGCCGCCTCGTCCGGTGCCGTGCACGGCACCGAGATCGACCCCGCGCACCTCGGCCAGATGCCGCACCAGCGGCCCGGCACCGGCAGGGATCCGGCGGACCGGGGCCGCCGGGGTCAGGGCCGGGGCGGGCGGGGGCGGCGGGGGAGCGGAGACGGGCGGCGGGGGGAGAACCGGGGCGGCGGCCGGGCCCGCGGCCGGGTGCGGTACGGGTGCCACCGAGGGGGCGGGGGGCGTCGGCGGGGCGGTGGCGGGCCGGGGTTCCGCCCCGTTCCCGTCGGCAGGCGCTCCGGCGGTGATCATCGCGAGCGGGGTGCCCACCGGCACCCGGGTGCCCGGTTCGACGAGGAGCCGGTCCACCGTTCCCGAGTCGAAGCACTCCACCTCGATGGCCGCCTTGTCGGTCTCGACCACCGCCACCACGTCGCCCCTGGCCACCCGGTCGCCCGGACCGACGAGCCACTCCAGCAGCAGCCCCTGCTCCATGTCGGCGCCCAGGGAGGGCATCGTGAACTCGGCCATGTCACACCGCCGCCTTCCCCTCCCCCTCGGACACGGGACCCGCCCCGAGGGTGTACGGAGCCGGTCCGACGGCCCGCCGCGCCGCCGCGACGATGCCGCCCACCTGCGGCAGCGCGGCCTGCTCCAGCCGCCGCGCGTACGGCATGGGCACCTCGGCGCTGCACACCCGCTCGACGGGCGCGTCGAGGTCGTAGAAGCACCGCTCGGTGAGGCGGGCGGAGATCTCCGCGGAGAGGCTGCCGCTGCGCCAGCCCTCGTCCACGACGACGGCACGGTGCGTGCGCCCGACCGACGCGGTGAGCGTCGCGTCGTCCAGGGGACGCAGGGTGCGCAGGTCGACGACCTCCGCGCTGACGCCGGCGGCCGCGAGGTCGTCCGCGGCGGCCAGCGTCTTGGGCAGGGAACCGCCGTAGGTGATCAGGGTGACGTCCGTGCCGGGGCGGCGGACCGCCGCGTGGTCGAGATCGACGGGACCGGCGTCGTCGGGGAGGTCGCCGGAGGCGTTGTAGAGCCCGGCGTGCTCGAAGACCAGCACCGGGTCGGGGTCGGCGAGCGCGGGGGCGAGCATGTGGCGGGCGTCGGTGATCGTCGCCGGGGCCAGCACCCGCAGACCGGGGATGTGCGCGTACCAGCCCTCGAGGCTGTGCGAGTGCTGCGCGGCGAGCTGGCGTCCGGCGCCGGTGGTCATCCGGATCACGACCGGGACCGGCAGCTGGCCGCCCGACATGTGCAGCAGCGTCGCGGCGTTGTTGAGGATCTGGTCGAGGGCCAGCAGGCTGAAGTTGACCGTCATGATCTCGACGATCGGCCGCATGCCCGCGAGCGCCGCGCCGATCCCGGCGCCGACGAACGCCGACTCCGACAGCGGGGCGTCCCGTATCCGCTCGGGCCCGAACTCCTCCAGCAGGCCCAGGCTGACGCCGAAGCAGCCGCCGTACCTGCCGACGTCCTCACCCATGAGGAACACCCGCTCGTCGGCGCGCAGGGCCTCGCGCAAGGCCTCGCGCAGGGCCTCCCGGTAGGTGGTCTTCCGCCCGGTGGCTCCCGCGGTGCCCGCGGCGGAGGCCGGGGCGGCCCGTGCCGACGGCCTGGACGACACGGACGACGTGGACGATGTGGACGACATGGTCAACTCGCCTCCTCCACCGGGCTGGTGACGAACCGCAGCAGATCCCCGACGGGCTCCTCGGGGGCCTGTTCGGCGCTCTCCACCGCCGCCTCGATCTCGGTGTGCACACGCTCCTCCAGCGCGGCCAGCGCCTCGCCGGTCAGCTCCCCGTGCCCGCGCAGCCGCGCGGTCAGCCGTTCGATGGGGTCGCGCTCCTTCCACCGCTCGATCTCGGCCTTGTCGCGGTAGCGGTCCGGGTCGTACATCGAGTGGGCGCGGAAGCGGTAGGTGCGCAGCTCCAGGAAGTGCGGCCCGGTCCCGGCCCGCACCCCCTCGGCCGCGCGCCGCGCCGCGTCCTCGACGGCGAGGACGTCCATGCCGTCGACGGCCCACGACACCATGCCGTACGACGCCGCGCGCATCGCCAGATCGGTCTGCGCCTCGTGGCGCTCCAGCGCGGTGCCCATGGCGTACCGGTTGTTCTCGCAGACCAGCAGCAGCGGCAGACGCCACAGCGCGGCGAGGTTGGCCGTCTCGTGGAACTCGCCCTCGGCGAACGCGCCGTCGCCGAAGAAGCAGCAGGTGACGCGGTCGCGGCCGGTCATCCGGTCGGCGAGCGCGAGCCCCGCCGCGAGCGGCAGCCCGCCGCCGACGATGGCGTTGCCGCCGTAGAAACGGCGCCGCGCGTCGAACAGGTGCATGGAGCCGCCGCGGCCCCGGCTGCAGCCGGTGACCTTGCCGAACATCTCCGCCATGATCGCGTCGGCGGGAACGCCGCGGGCCAGCGCGTGACCGTGCTCGCGGTACGTCGACACGACCGCGTCCTGCTCGGTGAGCGCCTCGTTCACCCCGACGGCCACGGCCTCCTCGCCGATGTAGAGGTGCATGAAGCCGCGGATGCGGGCCGCGCTGTACAGCTCGACGCAGCGCTCCTCGAAGCGGCGGATGAGCAGCATGGAGGCCAGCAGCGCGAGTTCGTGCGCCGCCGTCGGCCGCTTCGCCGGGGCCTTGGCCCTGCCGGTCCGCCCCTTGGCCTTGCGCGGGGTGTCGGTGGTGCTCATGGGGACGCCTCCGTTCCGTCCGGGGCGGGCCGCGCCGCGGCAGGGCCCTGCGGGGCGGCGCCGTCCGGGACCGTGCCGTCCGGGATCGTGCCGTCGGGAATCGCGCTCTCCGGGACCGGGCCCTCCAGGGTCGAGATGTCGCCCTCGGGCAGGCCCAGCTCACGGGCCCGCAGCAGCCGGCGCATCACCTTGCCGCTGCGGGTGTGGGGCAGATGCTGGTCGAAGGCGATCTCGCGGGGCGCGACGGCCGGACCGAGCCGCCGCCGGGCGAAGGCCACCAGCTCGAACCGGGTGTCCTCGCTCGCCTCGAAACCCGGCCGCAGGCTGACGAACGCCTTCACGACGTTCCCGGCGACCGGGTCGGGCCGTCCGATCACCCCCGCCTCGGCGACCGCCGGATGCTCCATCAGCGCGCTCTCCACCTCGAACGGCCCGATGAGGTGCCCGGCCGACTTGATGACGTCGTCGGCGCGCCCGACGAACCAGTACCAGCCGTCGGCGTCGCGCCGGACGAGGTCACCGGTGAGGTACCAGCCGCCCGCGAACGCCGCCGCGGTGCGCTCCGGCTCGTTCAGATAGACGCGGAACATCGACGGCCAGCCCGGCCGCAGCGCCAGTTCGCCCTCCCCGCCGGGCTCCGTCAGCTCGGTGACCCGGCCGTCGGTCACCGCCGCGCGGCCGTCCTCGCCGCGCCGCAGCACCGTGGCCTCCACCCCGGGCAGCGGGCGCCCCATCGAACCCGGGCGGATCTCGCAGCCCGCGAAGTTCGCGATCATGATGGCGCCGGTCTCGGTCTGCCACCAGTTGTCGTGCACCGGAAGCCCCAGCACGTCCCGCCCCCACAGCACCGCCTCCGGGTTGAGCGGCTCGCCGACCGACGCGACGAAACGCAGGGCGGAGAGGTCGTAGGAGGCGGGCAGGTCGTACGGTCCGGTGCGCGGCGTCGTCCGCATCAGCATCCGCAGGGCGGTCGGGGCGGTGTACCAGACGGTGACCCGCTGCTCGGCGAGGATGCGGTACCAGCGGCGGGCGTCGTAGTCGCCCTCGTCGACCACGACCGTCACCCCGTGCATCAGCGGCGCGACGATCCCGTACGACATGCCGGTGACCCAGCCGGGGTCGGCGGTGCACCAGTACACGTCGTCCGGGTGCAGATCGAGGGCGTACTCCGCGGTCGCGTAGTGGGCGACGGCCGCCTCGTGGACGTGCACGGCGCCCTTCGGGGTGCCCGTGGTGCCGCTGGTGAAGTGCAGCAGCGCCATGTCGTCCGGGGACGTCGGCGGAACGGTGAACTCGTCCGACGCGGCGGCCATCAGCGTCTCGTACGACAACGTGTCCGGCAGTTCCTCCGTCCCGCCGCCGATGATCAGCACATGCCGCAGCGCCGGCAGTCCGGCCCGTTGCGCGGCGACCTTCCTGCGGTACAGCTCGGCCGTGGTGACCAGCACCCGCGCCTCACCCAGCCGCATCCGCCGTGCCACCGGATCGGGCCCGAACGCGGAGAACAGCGGGCACAGGACGGCGGCGTTCTTGAGGGTGCCGAGGACCACGGTGTACAGCTCGGGGCACCGCCCCAGCAGCGTCACCACCCGCTCGCCCCGGCCGGTGCCGAGGGTGCGCAGCACATTCGCGAACCGGGCCGTGGAACGGGCCAGTCCGGCGTACGTCACCGACGTCACCGAGTCGTCGCGCGCCACGCACCGCAGCGCGACCGCCGCGCCCCGGCCGTGCGCCACATGCCGGTCGACGGCCTCGTGGGCGATGTTGAGACCGCGTTCCCCGGGCAGCCCGTCCAGCCGGTCGCGGACGGCGGACCACGAGAAGCCGGCACACGTCTTGTCGTAGTCGTCCAGGTGGGGCGGGACGCGCGGAGTGCTGTCCTTGCGGATCGTCTCCCAGGACATGGCGACCCCCTTCCCGGTGGGCCTGTTTTGACCATCCGCCCGTACGGCGGCCCGCGACAGGGCCGAACGTCCTGTCTCCCGGTCCGGGTGACCGGGGTCCGTCCGGTCCCCGGTGGCGCCCGCCGGGCGGTGCGGGACGTTCGGCCCCGTGACCTGCGGGGACGACAGGGCGGACGATGAGAGGGGACACGACCGGTCTCGGCCGGACGGGGCCCGCGGGCGAGGAGGTGACCCCGATGTCCGAGGTGACCACCACGGACCTCTACGAGGTCACGATGGTGATGTCGTACCTGCGCGAGTCGATGACCCGCCCCGCGGCCTTCGACCTGTTCGTCCGCGCCCTGCCGCCCGACCGGGGCTTCCTGGTGGCCGCGGGCGTGGAGTCCTCGCTCGACCACCTGTCCTCCTTCCGCGTCACCCCGCAGGACGTGGCCGACTTCGCCGCCGCGCTGCACCGTCCCGAGCGCGCGCTGGAACCCCTTCTCGGCCTGGAGTTCACCGGCACGGTACGGGCGGTGCCCGAGGGCCGGCTCGTGTCGGCCGGTGAACCGCTGCTCGAGGTCACGGCGCCGCTGCCGCAGGCACAGCTCGTCGAGACGTATCTGCTCAACCAGGTCAGCCACCAGACGGCGATCGCCTCGAAGGCCGCCCGCTGCGTCCTCGCCGCCCGCGGGCACCCGGTCGTCGACTTCTCGCTGCGCCGCACCCACGGCCCCGGGGCCGGACACCAGGCTGCCCGCCTCGGCGCGCTCGCCGGCTTCGCGGGCACCAGCAACGTGGCCGCCGCCGTCGCCGAGGCGATCCCCGCCGTCGGCACGATGGCCCACTCGTACGTGGAGGCGTTCGGCAGCGAGGAGGACGCGTTCCGCGCCTTCGCCCGCTGCCACCCGGGCCCGGTGACCCTCCTCGTCGACACCTACGACACGGAGAGCGGCGTACGCGCCGCCGCCCGCGTGCTGCGCGACCTGGACCGGGGCCCCGGCTCGGCGGTACGGCTCGACAGCGGCGACCTCGGCGCCCTCGCCCTGCGTGCCCGCGCCCTCCTCGACGCGGCCGGGCTGCCGGACGTCCGCATCGTCGCCAGCGGCGGCCTCGACGAGTACGCCGTGCACGACCTGGTCGCCTCCCGGGCCCCGGTCGACGTGTACGCCGTCGGCACCCGCGTCGGCGTGTCGGCCGACGCGCCGTTCCTCGACTCGGCCTACAAACTGGTCGAGTACGACGGTGCGCCCATGATGAAACTGTCCACGGCGAAGGTGACGGCCCCCGGCCGCAAGCAGGTGTACCGCCGCCCGGGCCGCCCGGACGTGATCGCCCTCGCGGACGAGCCCGCGCCCGACGGCGCCGTGCCGCTGCTGGAGACCCTGATGCGCGACGGCCGCCGCACCGGGCCCCGCGCCACGCTGCCCGAGTGCGTCCGGCGGTGCGCCGACGACCTGGCCGCCCTGCCGGCGGACGCGCGGCGCGTCCGCGGGCCGGTACCGCTCCGTGCGGAGAGCTCCCCGGGCCTGACGGCACTGACGGAGCGGACCCGCAGGGAACTGGAGGAGAGGAGACCATGATGCACCGCACCCCGGACACCCCCTACGCCACCCACACCACCCACGCCAAGGAGTGGCGGCTCCACCTCTACCTCGCCGAGGACGAGGACGAGGGCACGACGAAGGCGCGGGTGGTCCTGGACACCAAAACCGGCTCCGTGACCGGCACGGGCACCGCCCGCCGCAACCCCGCCGACAGCGACGTCCCGGAGATCGGCGACGAGCTGGCGGCAGGCCGCGCCCTGCACGACCTGGCCCGCCGGCTGCTCGCCACCGCGGAGGACGGCATCGAGGACCACGGCGCGACGGAGGGCGCGGGCGTCACCTGGCCGGAGGTGGGCTGGCCCATGTGACGCGGACACGGGCGGGAACGGGGCGGGGGCCGGTCAGGCCTCCGCCACCGGCCGCGGGTGGGTTTCGTACATGCGTACGGCAACCACCAGGCCCGACGCCGCCGTGAGGGCCGCGACCGCCCAGACGGCCGTGGTGAGGCCGTACGCATCGGCCAGTACGCCCGCCAGCAGGGCGCCCTCGGCGAAGCCGCCGTCGCGCCACAGGCGGTAGACGCCGACCGCGCGGGCCCGCCACGCGGGATGGGCCACGTCACCGATGACGGCGAGCAGGGTCGGGTACACCAGGGCGGTGCCGAGGCCCAGCAGGACCTGGGCGAGCGCCCAGACGCCGAAGGTGCCGCCCGTGGCGACCACGGCGATGGCCAGGGCCTGCAGCAGCATCCCGGCGGTGATGAGGTGCTTGCGGCCGATCCGGTCCGACCACCAGCCGGTGAACAGCTGGCCGAAGCCCCACACGGCCGGGTAGAGGGCTCCGAGGAGACCGATGCGGGCGACGGACAGGCCGTGGGAGGCGAAGAGCAGCGGGAAGACGCCCCAGGCCAGGGCGTCGTTGAGATTGTTGGCCATACCGGCCTGGCTGGCGGCCGACAGCGCCTTGTCGCGGGCGCTGGTGATCCAGGCGATCCGGCCGGTGGTGAGGTCCTTGTGGTGGTCCGGGCGGGCGGCGGACACCTGGGCGGCCGCTTCGAGACGGGCGTGGTCCCGGGTCTCGCGGACGACGAGGGAGGACAGGCCCAGGCCGAGGGCGGCGTAGGCGATGCCCAGGAAGAACGGTTCGGGGCGCAGTCCGGCGTGCGCGGCGATGGTCCCGGTGGCCACGGCGGTGGCGGCGAGGGCGACGTAGCCCGCCGCCTCGTTGATCCCCATCGCCAGTCCCCGGCGGGCCGGACCGACCAGGTCGATCTTCATGATGACGGTGGTCGACCAGGTCAGGCCCTGGTTGACGCCGAGAAGCACATTGGCGGCGACGACCCAGCCCCAGGCGGGTGCCCAGATCAGCAACAGCGGCACCGGCAGCGCGAACAGCCAGCCCGCGACCAGCACCGGCTTGCGGCCGTAGCGGTCGGAGAGGGTGCCGGCGAAGAAATTGGTGACCGCCTTGGTGGCGCCGAACGCGACGATGTACGTCAGGGCCGCCGTGTACGCGGAGAGGTGGAAGACCCGGCCCGCGAGCAGCGGCAGCACGACGCGCTCCTGGCCGAGCATGCCGCCCACCAGGGCGTTGACGGCGACGAGCAGGCCGAACTGGGCCAGATTGGCGCGCAGCCCGAGCCGCAGGCCGTGAGCGGGGGCGGTCTCGGTGGTCACGCGGTCTCCTTCGGTGCGGCCCGGTCCCCGGAGGGTGCGGCGGGTCCGGCGGGTGCGGGGCGCGGCGGGTCCAGGGGGTCCGGGGGTGCGGATCGCTTCAGCACCCCCCCGGTCTCTACAATATTCCATGGATTTATGGAATAAGATACGCGGGTGACACCCGGGCCGGGCCGCCGCCGGCCGCGGGACGGACCGCGCACCGGGAGGCAGCCCATGGGAGACATCACGCGCAAGGCGGCGCTGTACGACGCCTTCGCCCGTACCGGCAAGGCCCTGAGCAGCGGAAAGCGACTGGAACTGCTCGACCTGCTGGCCCAGGGCGAACGCCCGGTCGACGCCCTCGCCCGTGCCGCCGGGCTGAACCTGACGACCGCCTCGGCCCATCTGCAGACCCTGAGACAGGCCGGCCTGGTCACCACCCGCCGCGAGGGCGTACGCATCCACTACCGGCTGGCCGGTGACGACGTCGCCGCCCTCTACGCCCTGCTGCGCCAGGTCGCCCAGGCCCACCAGGAGGCCGTGGAGCCCGCCCGGGCCGCCTATCTCGGCCCCGCCGACGCCGAGGAGGTGGGCCGCGAAGACCTCCTCGCCCGCGCCGCCTCCGGCGAGGTCGTCGTCCTCGACGTACGCCCGGCCGAGGAGTACGCCGCCGGGCACATTCCCGGCGCGCTCTCCGTCCCGCTCGCCGAACTCGCCGGGCGTGTCGCCGAACTGCCCGCCGACACCGAGGTGGTGGCCTACTGCCGGGGTGCCTACTGTGTCCTCGCCCACGACGCCGTCCGGCTGCTGCACGCCCGCGGCCGGCGCGCGGTGCGGCTGGCCGAAGGGATGCTGGAGTGGAAGCTGGCCGGGCTGCCGGTCGTGCGGGAGGGGGCCGCGTGATCCCCGTGCGCCTCGGCCTGGCCGGAACGTATCGCGGTGACGTGATCATGCTCACGTGAATCGCGGCCGCCGGCCGGTCGGTCGGACGGAAACGGCATCCTGGGGTTTCGAACTGGCCTTTCAATACGGCAGGTTGGTGTGACCGACGGTACGATCGGGGCGCTCCTGTGCGTCGCCGGTGAGTTCGGTGTGCATCTCGGCGTGGGAACCATTCGGTGCGCCGGGCGCATCGCTAGAGGCATGAGGCGGTCGTGCGGCCCGGACCCGGCGGGGTGCAGGGGGTCGAGGGGGAGGACACTGTTGTGACACATGCGAGAACACTGCGGATGAGCGGCGTGCTCGCGGTGTGCGGGACCCTGCTCGTGGGATGCACGGATGGTTCGGACGGCAGGCACGGCGGCAGGACTCCGGCCACCGGGTCCACGGCATCCGCCGCGAGCGGGAGCGCCTCCTCCGCCGGATCCTCGCCCGGCGCCACGGCGGGCGCCGGGAGCGGTCCGGCGAAAACGCCGAGGACCGCCGCGCAGGCCGAGGCGCTGATCGCCAGGGTCATCGCGGGCCCCGACCTGTTCGGTGCCGGGGTGCGCAGGGGGACCCCGTACGAGCGTGATCGCTCACGGCTGGCGGTGCTGGGGGAGGACTGCCTGTGGCGGCTCGATCCGCTGCCCGAAGACGTACTGGCCACCCGCACCCGCCGCTTTGAGGTGCCCGCGTCTGCCGGCAGGGGCCGGGTACGGCTGACGGCGACGGTCACGGTGCACCGCAGCGCACTCGCCGCGGCCTGGGGGCAGGCCGAGATGCTCCAGGAGGCGCTCGTCTGCGATGAGCAGACCCAGAGACAGGGAGAGCGCCTCACCGGGCTCGTCTCCCTGGCCCTCGCCTACGGCGAGGGCAACAACGTCGACTCCGACGACTCGCTGCTGGAGACCGGCAAGTGCGTCAGCGACACCGACGGAGGCCCCTATCCCTACTGGTGGCAGCAGATGCTGCTGGGTCCCGTGGTGACCAGCACCTCGGTGTGCGGGGGCCGGGGCTGGACCGAGGCGGAACTGACCGCTCTCTTCGACCATGTGCTGCCCACGATGCTGGTGCGGGTACAGAACGAGGTCGGGCCGCCGGGCGCCCTCGGCGGCAAGGCAGCGGAGACGTCGCCCGGCCCGTCCGGTACCGAGACCGTCGCACCGGGTGTGAAGGACGCGACGGGCACCCCCGTCCCGCCTGCCACGAAGGACGGTGCGTGATGGAACGGCTGCTTCCCGCCGATCCCTCCCGGCTCGGCGGCCACCGGCTCCTCGGACGTCTCGGTGCGGGTGGCATGGGCGTGGTCTATCTGGCCCGGACAGCGGCCGGGGAACTCGCCGCGGTGAAGGTGATCCAACCGGAGTTCGCCGGGCAGGAGGAGTTCCGTGCCCGCTTCCGCCGAGAGGCTGCCTCCGCGCGGGGTGTGGACAGCCCGTGGGTGGTGCGGGTCCTGGACGCCGATACGGAGGCCCCGGCACCCTGGCTGGCCACCGCGTTCGTCCCCGGCCCCTCCCTTGCCGAGGCCGTCATGGAATGCGGGCCTCTGCCGCCACGGGTGGTGCGGGTCCTGGGCAAGGTTCTCGCCCGGGCCCTGGAGGCCGTGCACGGGAACGGACTCGTGCACCGGGACGTCAAACCGGGCAACGTCCTTCTCGCCCTGGACGGCCCCCGGCTGATCGACTTCGGCATCGCCCGGCCCACCGCCGCCGACGAGACCGAGCTCACCTCGGACAGCGTGGTCGTGGGTACCCCCGGATTCCTCTCTCCGGAACAGGCGCGGGCACTGCCCGTCGGCCCGGCGAGCGACGTGTTCTCACTGGGCTGCGTCTTGGCCTACGCGGCCACCGGACACCCGCCGTTCGGCACCGGCGCCGCCGATGCACTGCTCTATCGCACTGTTCACGACACGCCCGACCTCGCCGGTGTCGCCGACGGTGAACTCCGTGACCTGCTGGAACACTGCCTCGCCAAGGATCCCGAGGACAGACCCGCCCTCACCGCGATCGACGCAGGGCTGGTGGAGGACACCCCCGCCGGGTCCATCGACTGGCTCCCCGACACGGTGGTCCGCATGGTCGCCGACCGCTCGGCGCGGCTGCTCGCCCTGCCCGGCATCGAACCGACCGAGGCGTCCGGCAGTCCAGACGGCACCCCCGCCGACGACACGGGTTCCGGGCGGCCGGGCCGCCGCCGGGTGCTCGCTCTGGCCGGGGGCGGCGCGGCCCTGCTCGCTGCCGGCGGCGGCGCCCTGTGGACGGTGCTGCGCGACGACGGCGACGGAGGAGCGGCGGGGACGACCACAGCCCGCACCAGAGTCCTCGGCGTCCAGGCAGACCTCAGCGGCCCCTACAAGGACTCCGGTACGACACAGGCGAGGGCGGTGCGGCTCGCGGTCGACCGGTTCAACGCGCGTGGGGACAAGCCGTTCTCTCTCGTCCTGCGGGTGAAGGACGACCGCGGAGACCTCGCCCGGGCCCGTTCCGCCGCCCGGCAGCTGGTCGCCGACCGCGACGTGCTCGCCGTACTCGGTCCCACCGGATACACCTCGGCCCTCGGCGCCCTGGAGGTCTACGAGAACGCGGGGATGCCGGTGCTGACCGTGTCCGAACTCTCCGACTCCGCCACGCACGCGACCCTGCTGGCCGAGCCCAAGCGGTACTTCAGGGCCGCGCCGCTCGCCGCGTACACCGCCTTCGGTACTGTGACGTCCCTGAAGGCACAGGGCAGCCGCCACCCGGGGCTGCTGGTCGACCGCGCGGGCGGGACCATCGGCATGGAGCTCGTCACCGTCACCCACAGTGCTGCCCGCGGCCGTTTCGCGGCCCTGTACTCCCGTGTCGTACCCAGCCTGGCTCCCGATGTGACCGTTGTCGTACCCGACATGCTCGACCATGGCGTCGACGGGTTCTACTACTGCGGCACCCCCGAGCGCGCCGCGTCGCTCGCCCGTGCGCTGGCCGCACGGGACTTCACGGGCCCCCGGTTCGTCGACGCCCTGTCCGCCACTTCCGCGTTCCTCTCCGCCGCGGGCACCGCCGCCGAAGGCTGGCAGGTCCTGACCTCCTATCTCGACCCGGCCGACAAGGGCCTGCACTCCTTCAGCACCGCCTACCGCAAGCGCTACGGCGTCGCCCCGGGAACCTGGGCGGCCGAGGCCTACGACGTCGCCGGGCTGGTCGCCGACCGGCTGACCGCGCTCGCAGGACAGGGCGGCCGGCCCAGCCGCGCCCAGGTCACCGAGGCCCTCGCCCGTGCGAAGTACCGGGGCCTGGCCGGCGTGTACGTCTTCGATGAGAACAAGCAGCTCGTGACCCGGCTGGTCCAGCTCTACCGGGTCGAGAAGGGGCGCTTCGTCCACGTCGGCCCGGTCGACCTGGCCGGCTGACCGGCAGAGGACAAGGCCGGCAGGGACGGGAAAGGGAACGGGAGCGGCGGGATGCGGGCACTGCGGGCCGAGGACCCCGAGAGCCTGGGTGGGCACCGGCTGGTCGCCCGTCTCGGCGCGGGCGGCATGGGCACGGTCTATCTGGCCCGTACGGCCGAGGGGACGCCGGTCGCCCTGAAGGTGATCCGCGCCGGGTACGCCGCCGATCCCGCCTTCCGTGCCCGGTTCCGCCGCGAGGTACGCCTCGCGACCGGGCTGACCGGCCGCTGGGTGGTTGCGGTGACCGCCGCTGACACGGAGGCGCGTGAGCCCTGGCTGGCCACGGCGTTCGTGCCCGGTCCCTCGCTGGCCGAGGCGGTGGACGCGCTCGGGCCCCTGCCCGTCTCCACGGTCGTCGGGCTCGGTGCCCGGCTGGCCGAGGCGCTGGCGGAACTCCACGCCGTGGAGCTGGTGCACAGGGACGTCAAACCCGCGAACATCCTGCTCGTTCCCGACGGGCCCCGCCTGATCGATTTCGGCATCGCGAAGGACGCCGCCGTGACCGCGCTCACCGCGCACGACGCGGTGGTCGGTACCCCCGGCTATCTCTCCCCGGAGCAGGCCCGCACCCACGGCGGCGTGGTGGGGCCGGCGAGCGACATGTTCTCGCTGGGCTGCGTCCTCGTCCACGCCGCCACCGGACGCCGCCCGTTCGGCACCGGCGAACCGGCCGCCGTGCTGTACCGCACCGTGCACGAACCGCCCGACCTCACCGGCCTCGGCCGACTGCCGCCGGCGCTGCGCGAGCTGATCGTGGCCTGCCTCGCCAAGGATCCCGTCCTGCGCCCCACGGCGACCGCACTCCACCGTGCGCTCACCACCAGCACCGCCCCGTCCCCCGCGGACGAAGGCCGTCCGGGGGATCCGCGCCGGGTGCCCGGTGCTGCGGACTCCGCGGTCGAGGACCGTCCCGAGGATTCCGGCCCCGACGACCACCTCACGGATCCGCGCCGCGAGGTCCGTCTCCCGCCGCCGGCTGAGGGCGACTGGCTGCCACCCGCCGTGCTCCGTCTCGTCGCCGAACGCTCCGCCCGCGCTCTCGATCCGCCGCCCCGCACCGGGCGGCCCGCCGTGGACGACGCGCGTGGACCGTCGCGTCGCCGTGTCCTCGCCGTCGGCGGCTCGACGGCCGCCGTGCTGGCCGTCTCCGGCGGCGCGGCCACCGTCCTGCTCACCCGCCGCAACGCCACGACGGGCAGCGGGCAACGTGCCGTGCCGACCCGCACCATAGCCCTGCACGCGGACCTGACGGGTGCCCAGAAGGCGGTGGGGAAGGCACAGGAGCGCGGCGCGCGGCTCGCCGTCGCCGCCCACAACGCCCGCGCCGACGCCGCCTTCCACCTCGCACTGACCGTCCACGACGACCGGGGCGACGCCACCCGTGCCCGCGACACGGCTCGCGGGCTGCTGGCGCGGCCGTCCGTCCTGGCGGTCATCGGCCCCACCACGGCCACCGCCGCCGCGGCCGCCGTACCCCTCTACTGCGCCGCCGCCATGCCCGTGGTGCTGGTGTCGGTCGACAACGACGCGGCGGGGCTGTCCCTCGTCCGGCTGCGCTCGCTGTGCGTGACACGGACGTCTGACGACTCGCGGTGCCTGCCTCTGCTCTCGTACCTGACCGTGAACCACCCCAGCACCCGTACCGCGGTGGTCGAGGACGGGGCGGCGGGCGGGACGGCCCGCAGCGTCGCCCAGGAGCTGAGCAGCGTGCCGCCCCACCAGGGCACCGTCACCGTCCACCGGACGGCCGCGGACACCGACGACTTCGGCCCGGCCGTCGCCCGGGCCCTGGCGACCCGGCCGCAGGCCGTCGTCTACGCCGGCACCTCGCCGGAGCGCGCGGCCGCCTGCGCCCGCGCGCTGGCCGCGGCACGCTTCACCGGGGCGAAGGCCACCATCGACTCCGTGATGGACCCGGCCTTCCTCACCGCGGCCGGAAAGGCTGCCGAGGACTGGGTGTTCGGCGCGCCCTTCACCCAGCCGCAGTCGGCGAGGACCAAGGCCGCCAAGGCGTTCACCTCGGCTCATCGGGCGCGCTACGACACCGCCCCCGGCCGCTGGTCCGCCGAGGCGTACGACGCCGTCGGCCTGATCGCCCGCGCCGCCACCGCCCTCGCCCCGGCCACCGTCATCGAGCACGGACAGGTCACCGAACGCCTCTTCCGGACCACGTACGACGGGGTGGCCAAGTCCATCTCCTTCTCGAGGGACGGCACCCACCTGATGGACCCGCAGCGGACGAGCTTCCTCTACCGTGTCGAGAAGGGCGTCTTCCGCTTCCTGGGCCGCTACGACCAGGTGCGCTGAGCCGGGCCGCCCCGCGTCCCCGTGACGGCGTCACCCACCGACGTAAGCCGCCAGATGCTCGCCCGTCAGCGTCGGGCGTCCGGTGACCAGGTCGGCCGGCGTCCCCTCGAAGACCACCCGCCCGCCGTCGTGGCCCGCACCCGGACCCAGGTCGATGATCCAGTCGGCGTGCGCCATGACCGCCTGGTGATGCTCGACCACGATCACCGACTTGCCCGAGTCGACCAGCCGGTCCAGCAGCCCGAGCAACTGCTCGACGTCCGCGAGGTGCAGACCGGCCGTCGGCTCGTCGAGGACGTACACACCGCCCTTCTCCGCCATGTGCGTGGCCAGCTTGAGCCGCTGCTGCTCACCCCCCGACAGGGTGGTGAGGGGCTGCCCGAGGCTGAGGTAACCGAGCCCGACGTCGGCGAGACGCCCCAGGATCCGGTGCGCCGCCGGTACGTGCGTCTCACCGGCGCCGAAGAACCCGAGCGCCTCGCTCACCGGCATCGCCAGCACCTCGCTGATGTCCCGCCCGCCGAACCGGTGCTCCAGCACCGACGCGTCGAACCGGCGGCCCTCGCACACCTCGCAGACGGTGGCGACCCCCGCCATCATCGCCAGGTCGGTGTAGATCACCCCGGCACCGTTGCAGTGGGGGCAGGCGCCCTCGGAGTTCGCGCTGAACAGGGCCGGCTTCACACCGTTGGCCTTGGCGAACGCCTTGCGGATCGGTTCCAGCAGCCCCGTGTACGTCGCCGGGTTGCTGCGCCGTGAGCCGCGGATCGCGCCCTGGTCCACCGACACCACCCCCGCCCCGGCCGGGATCGACCCGTGGACGAGGGAGCTCTTGCCGGACCCGGCGACCCCGGTGACGACGGTGAGCACCCCGAGCGGTACGTCCACGTCGACGTTCCGCAGGTTGTTGGCCGTCGCCCCGCGGATCTCCAGGGTCCCGGTGGGCTCGCGCACCGACTCCTTGAGCCTCGCCCGGTCGTCGAAGTGCCGCCCGGTGACGGTGCCGCTGGTCCGCAGCCCCTCCACCGTGCCCTCGAAGCACACCGTCCCGCCCGCGGTGCCCGCGCCGGGACCCAGGTCCACGACATGGTCGGCGATCGTGATCGTCTCCGGCTTGTGCTCCACGACGAGCACTGTGTTCCCCTTGTCCCGCAGCCGCAGCAGCAGGCCGTTCATCCGCTGGATGTCGTGCGGGTGCAGACCGATGGTCGGTTCGTCGAAGACGTACGTCGTGTCGGTGAGCGAGGAACCGAGATGCCGGATCATCCTGGTGCGCTGCGCCTCACCGCCGGACAGCGTGCCCGCGGGCCGGTTCAGCGACAGATAGCCGAGCCCGATCTCCGTGAAGGAGTCCAGGGTCCCGCCCAGCGCCGTCAGCAGCGGCCCGGCCGACGGCTCGTCGAGCCCGCGCACCCACGCGGCGAGGTCGCTGATCTGCATCGCGCAGACGTCGGCGATGCTGACCCCCGCGATCTTCGACGACCGGGCCGCCTCACTGAGCCGGGTCCCGCCGCACTCCGGGCAGACCGTGAACGTCATCGCCCGCTCCACGAACGCCCGGACGTGCGGCTGGAGCGTGTCGACGTCCTTGGAGAGCATCGACTTGCGGATCTTCGGGATCAGCCCCTCGTAGGTCAGATTGACGCCGTCGACCTTGATCTTGACGGGTTCCCTGTGCAGCAGGTCGTGCAGTTCCCTCCGGGTGAACCTGCTGATCGGCTTGCCCGGGTCGAAGAAGCCGCAGCCCCGGTAGATACGGCCGTACCAGCCGTCCATGCTGTAGCCGGGGATGACGAGCGCGCCCTCGTCGAGCGACTTGTCCGCGTCGTAGAGCTGCGTCAGGTCGATGTCGGTGACCGTGCCCCGGCCCTCGCAGCGCGGGCACATGCCGCCGGTGACGCTGAAGCTGCGCCGCTCCCGCACGGTCCGCCCGGCCCGCTCGACGGTGACCGCTCCCGCCCCGCTGATCGAGGCGACGTTGAAGGAGAACGCCTTGGGCGAGCCGATGTACGGCCTGCCGAGCCGGCTGAACAGGATGCGCAGCATCGCGTCGGCGTCGGTGGCGGTGCCGACGGTGGAGCGCGGGTCGGTGCCCATGCGCCGCTGGTCGACGATGATCGCGGTCGTCAGCCCGTCGAGCACGTCGACGTCGGGCCGGGCCGACGTGGGCATGAAACCCTGGACGAACGCGCTGTACGTCTCGTTGATCAGCCGCTGCGACTCCGCCGCGACGGTGTCGAACACCAGCGAGCTCTTGCCCGAGCCCGACACCCCGGTGAACACCGTCAGCCGGCGCTTGGGGATCTCGATGCTGACGTCCTTGAGATTGTTCTCGCGCGCTCCGTGCACCCGGATCAGATCGTGGCTGTCGGCGACATGGGGGGCGGCGGACGGGCTGCCCGCCCGCGTGGCCTGGGTCATCGTCTCTCCAGAGGCTCGGAGTACGCCCGGATACGGGCCGGTCCGTGGCCACGCTAGCCGCGCGACGGCGGCCGGCGCTTCTCGAAAACTGACCGGTACGCGCCCGGTGACGGCGTGCGGGCGGCCGGGCTCCGCCGGCGCGTGCACCGCCGGCCGGGCCGTGCCCGTTCCGTCAGCCGTCGAGCGCCCCCGCGATCAGCTCGGCGAGGTGGATCGCGCGCCGGTCGGTGAGCTGGGCGATCTGCGTACGACAGCTGAAGCCGTCGGCCAGGACGGCCGTGCCGGGATCCGCGTCCCGCACGGCGGGCAGCAGCACCTGCTCACCGGCGGCGACCGACACGGCGTAGTGGCCCCGCTCGAAGCCGAAGTTCCCCGCGAGCCCGCAGCAGCCGGAGCCGAGGCTCTCGTTGTCGACGCCCATCGCCGCCAGCAGCGCCCCGTCCGCGCCGAAGCCGGAGGTGGCGTGCTGGTGGCAGTGCGTCTGGCTGATGCTGCGCCCGCCGGCCCGCGGGGGCCGCCAGCCGGGGGTGCGGTCGAGGAGCAGCTCGGCGAGGGTGACGGTGCCGTCGGTGAGCGCTCCGGCGTCCGCGTCGCCCCGCAGCAGCGCGGGGACGTCGGTCCGCAGCGCCGCGGTGCAGCTGGGCTCCAGGCCGACGACGGGAGTGCCCGCCCGTACGGCCGGAGCGAGCGCGGCGACCGCCCGGCGGGCGACCCGCCGGGCCACCCCGAGCTGGCCGGTGGTGATCCAGGTCAGCCCGCAGCACTGCGTGCCGCCGGGCACGCGCACGCGGTACCCGGCGTGTTCGAGGACCCGTACCCCGGCCCGCAGCACCTCCGGGGTGAAGTGGTTGTTGAACGAGTCCACCCACAGCACCACCGGCCCGCGCGTACCGTCGCCCCCGGGCACCCGGGACCGGAACCAGCTCAGAAAGGTCCGCCCCGCGAACCGCGGCACCGCACGCTCGGGGGCGATCCCGCCCAGCCGCTTGAGCAGAGGCGCGAGCCGGGACGCCGTGACGGCGTTGACGGCGCCCGGCGCGCGGGAGGCGACGCGGGACAGCAGGGGCAGCCAGCCCATGCTGTAGTGCGGGGCGGGCCGCAGCCGCCCCCTGAAGTGCTGGTGCAGGAACTCCGACTTGTAGGTGGCCATGTCCACCCCCACCGGGCAGTCGACGGCGCAGCCCTTGCAGGACAGGCACAGGTCCAGCACCTCGCGGACGTCGTCCGACCGCCAGCCGTCGGTGATCAGCTCGCCCCGTGTCATCTCGTACAGCACACGGGCGCGGCCCCGGGTGGAGTCCTTCTCGTCGAGGGTGACCCGGTAGCTGGGGCACATCACGCCGCCCCGGGGCGTGGCGGTACGGCATGTGCCGACGCCGACGCAGCGGCGGACGGCCCTGGCGAAGTCGCCGCCGTCCGCGGGGTAGGGGAAGACGGTCGCGAGGGGGAGGGGCACCCGGTCCGGGGTGACCCGGAGATCGGCGTCGACCGGCCGCGGGCGCACGACGATCCCCGGGTTGAGACCGTCGTCGGGGTCCCAGACCGACTTGAACTCCTCGAACAGGGCGATCATTCCGGGCCCGTACATCAGCGGCAGCAGCTCGGAGCGCGCCTGCCCGTCACCGTGTTCGCCGGACAGTGATCCGCCGTGCTCGGCGACCAGCCGCGCCGCCTCGGTGACGAACAGGCGGAAGGCGGCGGTGCCTTCGGCCGTCCCGAAACCGAAGTCGATGCGCACATGCAGGCAGCCCTCACCGAAATGCCCGTAGACGGTGCCGTGCAGCCCGTGCCGGGCCAGCAGCTCCATGAACCGCCGTACGTACGAACCCAGTCGGGCGGGCGGTACGGCCGAGTCCTCCCACCCGGGCCAGGCCTCCGTCCCGTCCGGCAGCCGGGTCGCGAGCCCCGCCCCGTCCTCCCGGACCCGCCACAACCGCCGGGCCCGCGCCGGATCGGCGACGACCTCGGCGCCGGTGAACCCGGCGGCCTGCCCGGCCGCCGTCACCAATTCCTCGGCACGCCCCGGCAGTTCGGGTTCCTCGCCGCCCAGCTCGGCGAACAGCCAGGCCCCGGCGGCGGGCAGCGTGCCGATGGCCGCACGTGTCGCGGCCCGGGTGACGGCGTCCGTCAGCGCCCGGTCCAGCCCCTCCAGGGCGAGCGGCCGGTGCGCGAGCAGCGCGGGCACGGCGTCGGCGGCGGCGCCCGCGTTCCGGAACCCGAGGACCACCAGCGTCTTCGCGGGCGGCGGCGGCACGAGCCGTACGGTCGCCGACAGGACGACGGCCAGCGTGCCCTCGCTGCCGACGAACGCCCGCGCGAGGTCGAACCGCCGCTCCGGCAGCAGATGTTCGAGCCCGTAACCGGACACCTGACGCGGGAACCTGCCCGACTCGGTCCGCAGCAGGGCCAGATGCCGTTCGGCGAGCCGGTGCAGCGCCCCGATGATCCGGCCCCGTTCACCGCCCGCGGCGACGGCCGCGCCGATCTCCTCCCGGGTCATCGGGCCCAGCCGCAGCACCGTGCCGCGGTAGGTGACGACCTCCAGTTCCTCGACGTTGTCCGCGGTCCGGCCCCAGGCGAGCGAATGCGTCCCGCACGCGTTGTTGCCGATCATGCCTCCGAGGGTGCAGCGGCTGTGGGTGGAGGGATCCGCCCCGAACACCAGCCCGTGCGCGGCCGCCGCCGACTGGAGGTCGTCCAGGACGATCCCGGGCTCCACCGTCGCCGTCCGCGCCCCGGGATCCAGGGCGAGCAGCCGGTTGAGGTACCGGGAGAAGTCGAGCACGACCCCTCGCCCCACGGCCTGCCCCGACGTGCTGGTCCCCGCCCCGCGCGAGGTGACCGCCACCCCCAGCCGCCGGCACACGGCCAGCGCCCGGAGCACGTCCCCCCGCTCCCGGGGGAACACCACGGCGAGCGGCACCTGCCGGTAGTTGGAGGCGTCGGCGGCGTACTGCGCCCGCCGTCCCGCTCCCGCCGAGACCTCCCCGCACCCGCCTTCCCGCAGAGCCTCGGCCACGGCCTCCGCGTCATGCCCGCCGTCCCCCTGCCCGGCGGCACCCCCGTCACGCCCACCGGGCCCCCGCCCGGCGGCACCCCCGTTCCCGGTCACCGCACTCACTCCTTCGTGGCCACGCGCACCCAGGGCCTGCTCACCGCCTCGGACGAGTATGTGCCACGGCGCCGGCCGTCGCGGTGCCCCACGCCCGAGTACGAGGACCCCGCCCTGATATTTGGCAACGTCGTGTCGCTATGATGCAGACATGATGTTTCCAAGTGTGGTGGCGAGGCGGTTCCCGTGTACCTGGCTGTGAGAGAACTACGTTTCGCGCGGGCCCGGTTCGCGCTCGTCGGGGCGGTCGTGGCGTTGATCGCCGTGCTGATGGTGATGCTGTCCGGATTCTCCGAGGGGCTGGTGCGCGACGGCGTGTCCGGGCTGAAGCGGATGCCGGTGACCTCGTTCGCCTTCGCGGCCGGGGTACAGGAGAGCTCGGCCTTCTCCCGGAGTGTCGTGGACACCGGGGCGGTGTCCGTGTGGCAGCGGCAGCCGGGCGTCCGGCACGCCACACCGTTCGGCAACACGCTGGTCAACGCGAAGAGCGGCACCGGCGTCGCCGTCGACCTGGCCCTCTTCGGCGTCGAGCCGCACTCCTTCCTGGCGCCCGCCGTGGCGCACGGCGAGCGGCTGGGCACGGCCGACGGGATCGTCGTCGGCGAGACGGCGCTCAGGGCCGGACTGCGGCTGGGCGACACCGTCACCGTCGACACGCTCGGGACCAGGCTCCGGGTCGTCGGCGTGATGGCCGGGCAGCACACCTTCGGGCACGTCGAGGTGGCCTACGTACCGCTGCCGCTGTGGCAGCGGATCCACGCCGGGGTGCGGCAGGGCGAGAGGGCCCCCGCCCATGTGCGCCGGGAGATCACCGCCGTGGCCGTGCGGTCCGCCGGGGGCACCTCCCTCGCCGCGGGCGACCGGGCGGCCGGCACGAAGAGCCTCACCCTGGAAGCCTCGTTCGACGCGTCCCCCGGCTACACCGCCGAGACCACGACCCTGACGCTCATCGAGGTGTTCCTCTACGCCATCTCGGCCCTCGTCGTCGGCGCGTTCTTCACCGTCTGGACCATCCAGCGCCGTCAGGAACTCGCCGTGCTGCGCGCCATCGGCGCCCCCACCCGCTATCTGCTGCGCGACGGACTCGCCCAGGCGGCCGTCGTCCTCGCCCTCGGTACCGCCGCCGGGGTGGGCGCGGGCGTCGGGCTCGGCGGGCTCATGGGATCCGCCGTGCCGTTCGAGATGACCACGACCGCCGTGGGACTCGCCGCCGTCCTGCTGGTGGTGCTGGGCGTCGCGGGCGCGGCCGCCGCGATCGTCCGCATCGCCGCCGTCGATCCGATCACCGCACTGGGAGGCAACCAGTGACCACGCTCCCCGACCCCGCGACGGCGCCCGCCGCCGCCCCCGGTCCCCGCACCGGCCTGGTGATGCGGGACGTCGTCCTGTCCTACGACGACGGCGACACCACCGTCCCCGCGCTCGACCACGTCTCGCTCACCGTCGCCCCCGGCGAACTGGCCGCCGTGGTCGGCCCGTCCGGCTCGGGCAAGTCGACCCTGCTCGCCGTCGCCGGCGCGCTGGCACTGCCCGACTCCGGGTCCGTGTGTCTCGACGGGCACGACATGACGGTCCCGGGGCGCCGGGCACGCACCGCGCTGCGGCGGGACCTCGTCGGCTTCGTCTTCCAGACCGGCAACCTCATCCCGGCGCTCACCGCCGTCGAGCAACTGCGTCTGCCGGCCCGCTTCCGCACCGGTCGCGCGGGAGCCGCCGGCCGTGACCCGCTCGCCCTCCTCGCCGACGTGGGGCTCGACGGCAAGGCCGGCCGGCGCCCCCACCAGCTCTCCGGCGGTGAACGCCAGCGCGTCGGCATCGCCCGCGCCCTGATGGCCGCGCCACGGCTGCTGCTCGTCGACGAACCCACCGCGGCCCTCGACCGCGGCCGCAGCCACGACATCGTCGCCCTCCTCGCCCGCGAGACCCGCGAGCACGCCACCGCCACCGTCATGGTCACCCACGACCACGACGTCCTGGCCCACTGCGACACCGTGTACGAGATGATCGATGGGAGACTGACCAGGACCGAGCAGACCGACCGGGCCGAGCAGGCCGGGCGGACCGCGGAGGCCGGGCAGATCGAGTAGCCCCGAGCAGCCGGGCCGTGCGCCGTGGTGCGCCGCGTCCGGCGGAGAGTGACGTGCGAGCCGATGCCGAAGATCCAGGCAGCCACCGTCGCGGAGCACCGCGCCGCGCAGCGCCGGGCCATCCTGGACGCGGCCCGCGAACTCCTCGCCGAGGGCGGCGCGCAACCGCCCGGTCTCGCCGCCGTCGCGGAGCGGACCGGGCTGGCCCGGCCCAGTGTCTACCGCTACTTCACCTCCCGTGAGGACCTCCTGGAGGCCGTCATCGCGGACAGCTTCCCGCGCTGGTCGGCCCATGTCGGCGCGGAGATGGACAAGGCCGCCGGCCCCGGTGCCCGCGTCCTCGCCTACGTCGACGCCAATCTGCACCTCGTCGCCGCGGGCGAGCACGCCGTCGTCCGCGGCCTCGCCGCGGCCCTCCCCGGCGAGCGCCTCGCCGAGAGCAGCCGCGAACTGCACGAACAGCTGCGCGTCCCGCTCACCGAGGCGCTCTCCCGGCACGGCGCCCCCGACCCGGACGGCCTCTCCGACCTCGTCCACGCCGTCGTCCTCGCCGCCAGCCGCATGATCGAGGACGGCACCCCGGAGGCCCACGCCCGCGACCTCACCCACCAGCTCCTGGCGCCGTATCTGACCGGACCCTGACCGCGGGCCCGCCGGAGCCGGACCGTCCGGCCGCGGAGGAACGGCGGCCGAGCCGCAGGCCCGACGCGCAGGCCCGACGCGCAGGCCCGACGCGCAGACCCGGCGGCGGGCCACCCGGGCGGCGAGGAACCGCCCCGGAGAGACGCCTCCGGCCCGGCACCGAACTCCGGCCGTCCTGGTTCCGACGGAGGACGGTGAGCGCGGAACTTCCGGGTATCCGCGTGACAGACGCGTCCGGAAGCGGTTGTACGCGGTGAGACCGGTCACCGGCCGACGGAACGCCCATGCCATGGCCGCACTGTCCGCACCGCTCGCCGCCCCGACCCGCACGCACGCCGGAGGACGCATGTCCGCTGAACCCCGCTCCGTCCGCCCCGGCGGCCCCGTCCTCGCCCCGGCCCGGTGTGCGCCGCGGACGCCCGCGGCCTGGGGGCCCGCGCTCTGGCGCACACCCCTGGCGATGTGGCGCGACGACATCTCCGACTTCGCCGCCGCCCTCACCTACTACGCCATCCTCACCGTCCTGCCCGCCCTGCTGGTCGCCGTCATCGCGTTCAGCCTGATCAGCCCCGGCACCGCACAGGACTTCGTCACCCACGTCACCGCCTACGCCCCCGGCCAGTCGGGCGGCCAGCTCCATGACGTCCTGGCCCGGACCCTGCAGGGCGACTCGGCCGCCTGGACGCTGCTGTGCGTCGGCACGGCGAGCGCCCTGTGGTCGGCCTTCAGCTACCTCGCCGTCTTCCGCCGCGCCCTGCACCGTATGCACCGGCTGCCCGACCACCGTTCCCCCTGGCGCAAGGCCCACCGCATCGTCCTCACCGCGCTGGCCCTGCTCGCGCTGCTCCCCGTCAGCGCGCTCGCCCTGCTGCTGACCGGACCGCTCGCCGAGTCCCTCGGCCGCTTCCTGGGGTTCGGCACCGTGGCCGCCTGGGCCTGGAACCTGCTGCGCTGGCCGTTGCTGCTGTGCCTGGTGGCGCTGCTCGTGGTCGTCGTGTTCCACACCGGGCCCGTCCCGGCCCGGCAGCGCCGGCACAGTCTGCCCGGCGGCGCCCTGGCCGCCGGGCTCTGGATCGTCGCCTCGGCGGGCTTCGCCGCGTACGTGTCGGCGTGGGGCACCTACAGCAGGCTCTACGGCCCGCTCGCGGGCATCGTCGTCTTCCTCATCTGGCTGTGGCTGTCCAACCTCGCGCTGCTCGCCGGTGCCCAGTTCGCGGCCGAACTGAGCGCGGCGGACGGCGCCGCGGCCACCGCGCCGGGGCAGGACCTGGACTGACACCGGGGCGGCCCGCCACGCTCCGCCGGCACGACGGGCACCCTCGACGAGGCGGGCCGGACCGTCACCCCGCCGTGCCTTCGGCGGGACGTCATCGCCCGGGGCCTCGCCGCCGGGACCGGCGGAGCCGGGGCGGTTCCTCAGGAGACGCCCGGCTTCGGGCGCGGTCCGTGGGAACCGGACCGCGGGCGCGCACCGTCCGCCCGGGGCAGGCGCAGTGTCATACGGGTGCCGCCGTCCGGGCCCGAGGCGGCGCCGACCGTGCCGCCGTGGGCCGTGACCAGCTCCTTCACCACCGCCAGGCCGATGCCGCTGCCGCCGGTCGTCCGGGCCCGCCCGCCCCGCCACAGGCGCTCGAAGACATGGGGGAGTTCGTCGGCGGGGATACCGGGGCCGGTGTCGGCGACCTCGACCAGCGCCTCCGTGTCCGTCGCGGACACGGTCACGGTGACCGTGTCGCCGGGGCGGCAGTGGCGGGCGGCGTTGCTGAGGAGGTTGCCGAGCGCCTGGTGCAGCCGGTCGGCGTCGGCGAGCACCGGCAGGGGAGCGGGACCGGGGCCGGACCCGTCGTCCGGGGCCGGTGCCGTGCGCACGGTCAGCCCCGCCGTCCGCAGCTCCGCCTCCCGGTCCGTCACGGCGGCCCGGACCACGGCCGCGAGATCCGTCTTCGCCAGGCGCAGCGACAGCCGGGCCGACTCGGCGTCCGCCAGCTCTCCGAGGTCGCCGACGACCCTGCCCAGCCGGAGGGCCTGGTCGTGCAGCGCGGCCAGTCGTTCCGGGGCCGGTTCGGCGTACCCGTCCCGCAGTTCCTCGAGCCCCGCCTGCAACGCGGCGAGCGGGGTGCGCAGTTCATGGGCGATGTCGGCGGCCAGTCGGTGGCGGGCCTGTTCGGCGTGCGTGACGTCGTCGGCCATCGCGTCGAAGGCGCGGGCGAGTTCGCCCAGTTCGCCCGGCGCGTCGATGCCGGCGCGGGCCGCCCGGTCCCCGGCGGCGAGCGCGCGGGCACTGGCCGCGACCCGGACCACGGGGGCCGTCAGCCGGCGGGTCACGAACCAGCTCACCGCGAGCGCCAGCGCGACCGCCCCCACGGCCGCGGCCGTCACCCATCCCCAGGCCACCGACCGCCCGGTCGTCCCCGCACCGGCCGGGAACCGCAGCAGCACGGAACCGACGGTGCCGCCGCCCGCCACCACGGACGCGCTCGCGGTCGGACCGCCGCCGGCAGCGCCCATCCCGGACCCGTGCCCCTGACCCCCCGACATGCCGCCGGACATGCCCATGCCGTGATCGTCGTCCCCGGAGCCGGAGCCGGAGCCGGAGCCCGAACCGGTGACGGTCGTCAGGACGACATGGCCCTCCGCGTCCCGCACGGTCAGACCGGCTCCCGCCCCCGAGGCCAGCGAACGCGCCTTGCCGAGATCGGCGCCCGTCCAGCCGTCCGCCCGCCGGTAGGCGTCCGCCGCGGCCACCGCCACCCGGGACGCCGTGCTCTGCCGGTCCGACTGGCGGGCACTGCTCAGCCCCCGGTCGGTGCCGACCAGCGCGGCGGCCGTCAGCAACGCCACCGACGCCAGCGCGACCAGGGCGAACGCCAGGAACAGCCGGTGCCCGAGCGGGCCCAGCCCGCGCCCCGGCCGCCGCGGCACCTCCGGTCCCCGGGACATGGCGGGCGGCGGTGCGGTGGGCGGCTGCGCGGACACCGGGCCGTGGTCACGGGTACGGGTCACGGGACCACCCCAGCCGGTAGCCGACGCCCAGCACCGTCTCCACGATGCCCGGCCCGGCGGTCCCGAGCTTGTGCCGCAGGTTCTTCACATGCGAGTCGACGGTGCGCTCGTAGCCCGCGAACTCGTAGCCGCGCACCCGGTTGACCAGCTCGTAGCGCGAGTACACCCGCCCCGGCGCCGACGCCAGCGCCGTCAGCAGCCCCCACTCGGTCGGCGTCAGCTCCAGAGCCGTACCGTCCAGCACCGCCTCGTGCCGGGCCTCGTCGATGCGCAGCCGGCCCTCGCCGTACGACGGGACCGGCGCCGCGCCCGTGGCCGTACCCCTGGCACGCTCCAGGACGGCGCCCACCCGCAGCACCACCTCGGTCGGGCTGAACGGCTTGGTCACGTAGTCGTCCGCGCCGAGCCGCAGCCCGTGGATACGGTCCTCCACGGTGGTGCGCGCGGTGAGCACCACCACGGGGATCCGGCCGCGCTCCCGGGCCTCCCGCAGCACCTCCTCGCCGTCCACGTCCGGCAGCCCGAGGTCCAGCAGCGTCAGATCGACCGCGCGTTCCCCCAGCAGCCGGACCGCCTCCGCACCCGAACCCGTCGTCAGCACCCCGAACCCGGCGCGCTCGAGATAACGGCGCAGGAGATCACGGATCTCCCTCTCGTCCTCGACTACAAGCACTGTGGCGGCCATACCCCCACATCTACGTGCCCCGGTCCGGCCCCGCGAGGGCCGAACAGCCCAGAGCCGCCCCGGCCCGGCCGTCTCCACACCGTCTCCACATCCCCGGCACGGTGCCTGCAGGGCGCGGCACGACGGTGACGGTGCGGGACGGGAGGCGTCCCGCGACGGACTCGGAGGCCGAGATGAAACGCAACGTCAGGATCGCGACCGTGCTCACCGCGGGTGTGCTCGCCGTCGGCGGTGTGCTGGCGGTCACCCCGGTGATCGCGGACTCCGGCGCGGGCCCGGGCACGGCGGCCACCGCCCGTACGGCGTCGGGGTTCTCGACGGACACGGGTCACAGGGGATCCATGGGGTCGATGGGCTCCACGGGGCACATGGGCATGGGCGGCGGCATGGCCCGGCACATGAACGGCGGCGACGGCACCGAGGGCACCGGGGCCTGCGGCGGGACGGGCACCCTCGCCGCGAAGGGCACTCTCAGCGCCGCCCAGCAGGAGACCCTGGCCGGTACGGCCGAGGAGGAGAAGCTCGCCCACGACCTGTACGCGTCCTTCGCCGACCGCTACGACACGCCGGTCTTCTCGCGGCTCGCGGCGGCCGAGACACGGCACCTGACCGCCGTCCGCGCGCTCCTCGACCGCTACGACGTCACCGACCCCACGGCGGGGAGGAAGACCGGTGAGTTCGCCGACCCGGCGGTCAAGGCCGCCTACGACCGGCTGCTCGGGCAGGGGCAGGGCAGCGAGGAGGCGGCCCTGAAGGCGGGCCGCACCGTGGAGGCCGACGACATCGCGGCGCTGACGAAGGCGCTGAAGGGGCTCACCGCCCCGGACGCCCGCCAGGTCTACGGCAGCCTCCTGACCGCCTCCCAGCGGCACCAGGACGCTCTCGAGCACTGGCTCACCGCCGACGGCCAGGACGAATAGACGCGACGGACAGACACGCCGGACAGACGCGACGAGCCGGCGCGACGGCCGTCCCGGGGCTCACACCCCGCCGCCCGGCCCTCCCGGCAGCCGGACCGTGAACGACGCGCCGCCCTCCGGGGCGTGTCCCTCGGCGCCGATCGTGCCGCCGAGCCGTGTCGTGAGCCGGTGCGCGACGGCCAGCCCCAGCCCGCTGCCGACGGCCCGCACGCCCCGGTACCGCTCGGTGAGCGCGCCGCGTTCGAAGGCGACGGCGACGTCGTCGTCGGTCAGCCCGGGGCCGCCGTCGCGCACCTGCAGCACGGCGCCCCCGCCGCCGTCGGCACGCAGGGCCAGGACGAGCGGCCGGCCCGCCGGGGTGACCCGCAGGGCGTTCTCGGCGAGCCCGTCGATCAGCTGACGCACCCGGAAACCGTCGGTGACCACCTCCAGCGGGCTCCCCGGCCGTTCCACGCGGAAGCCGACACCGTGCCGGGCGCAGCGCGCCGACCAGGTGACGGCCGCCTCCGTCACCAGCGCGTCCAGGTCGGTCGCACCGGTGTCGAGACGGAAGTCGTCGGCCTCCAGCCGTGCCAGGGCCAGCAGATCGCCGACGAACCGCTCCAGACGCGCGACCTCCGTGCCCAGGATCCGGCCCGCCCCGGGCACCTCGTCGCCGGTGATCACCTCGTCGGCGAGCGCCTCCGCGTAGCCGCGCACGGCGGTCAGCGGGGTACGGATGTCGTGGGAGACGGAGAGCAGGAAGTCCCGCTGGCGGCGCTCGCTGTGCGCCAGCGCCGCGTCCAGCGTGTTCAACGCACCCGCCAGCTCGGCCACTTCGGCGGGACCGGCGGCGGGCACCGTCACCCCGCGCTCGCCCTCGGAGAGCCGGTGCGCGGCGCGGGCCGCCGAGACCAGCGGGCGGGCCAGCCGCCGGGCGAGCAGCGCGCCGGCCACGGCGGCACCGGCCAGGCCGACGACCAGGGGCACGACGAGGGCGGCGCGCATCCGCGCGGTGGCCTCGTCGACGGCGCTCATCGGCTGGGTGAGCACCAGACCGCCGCCGGTCGGGGTCGGCGCCGCCTCCACCAGCACCTCCCGGCCGCCCAGTTCCGCGGTGGCGGACACGTCGTGACCCGCGAGCAGGGCGGTGCGCGTGGCACCGGTGACCGCGGCCGACGCAGGACCCTGCACCATGCCGGCCGGCCGGACCAGGGCGAGCCGGATGTCGTCGGGACCGGCGATGCGTTCCTGCCGCGCCAGCATCCACGACGCCAGCGGCGGGGTGCGCGCCAGCACCTCCGCCTGCCGGGCGAGCTGGTCGCGCTCCTGCGCCTCGGCGTTCGTACGGATCATCCGCCAGGCGACCAGCGCGGTCACCAGGACCGCCACCGCGGCCACGGCCGTCGTCAGCAGCACGATGCTCCCGGTCAGGGAGCCACGGCGGCGCGGCCGTCTCATCGGACGGTGTCGGTGTCCGCGACGGCGTAGCCGACCCCGCGCACGGTGCGGATCGGGCTCGCCCCGCCGAGTTTGGCGCGCAGCTGGGAGACGTAGACGTCCATCACCCGGGTGTCCCGGTACCCGGCGTAGCCCCACACCTGCGCCAGCAACTGCTCACGGCTGAAGACCTGTCCCGGACGGCTCATCAGGAAGGCGAGGAGATTGAACTCGGTGGTGGTCAGCTCCACCGGCGCGTCGTCCACCCGCAGGGTGCGGCGCCCGGTGTCCAGGACCAGCCGCCCCACCCGCAGCACCGGGTCCTGCCCGGGGCCCGCCGCCCGCCGCAGCAGGCTCTTGACGCGGGCGACGAGCTCCTGCGGCGAGAAGGGCTTGGTGAGGTAGTCGTCGCCGCCCAGCTCCAGGCCCAGGACGCGGTCGGTGACCTCGTCGCGGGCGGTCACGAACAGCACCGGCGTCCAGTCGCCCTCCGCGCGCAGCCGCCGGCAGACCTCCCGGCCGTCCATGCCCGGCAGGGCGATGTCCAGCACGATCGCCGCGGGACGCATCCGGCGTACGGCGGCCAGGGCCGCCCCGCCGTCGGTCTCCACATGGACGCCGAAGCCGTCCCGGACCAGATAGCGCCGCTGGAGGTCCGCGATGTTCCGCTCGTCCTCGACGACCAGGACGAGCCCTCTGCCCACAGGGCCGGCCCCGGCCCCGGCCCCGGGCCCGACTCCGGCCCCGGGCCCCCGGTCCTGCGGGCCGGGCCCGGGCTCGTCGCTCTCCGGCATGTGTCCCTCTCCTCGCGCCCGTGAACCGGGCCCTGAAACACCCCGGATCACGGCCCTGGCCACCGATGCTAACCACCCTCCGTTGTTCCGCCGCGCCCATGAGCCCAGTCCTTACACGCCCCGAACAATCACCGAACGCTCCGCTCGCACAGCCGCGTCACACTGAGCCGTGATCCGGACGGCACCGAAGGAACGAAGGAATGACACAACCGACTGACCCGCCCGCGCGGCCCACCCGACCCCCCGTCCCCGCAGGCCGGTTGCACCGCCTCGGCCGCTGGTGTGCCCGCCGGGCCTGGTGGGTGCTCGGCACCTGGCTGCTGGTGGCGCTCGCCGCCGTCGCCGCCGACCGGGCGTGGGGCGGCACGTTCGACGACGACTTCACGCTGCCCGGCACCACCGCGCAGACGGGCGCCGACCTGCTCGACGCCCACGGCTCCCGGGCCGAACGGGGCACCGCCTCCCAGATCGTGCTGCACACCGGCACCGGCTCCCTCACCGCGCACCGGGACACGGTCACCGAGGCGGTCGACGCACTGCGGAAGCTGCCCGACGTCCTGTCCGTGACCGACCCCCTGGACACCCCGGGCTCCGGCGCCGTCTCCGCCGACGGCACCACCGGCATCGTCACCGTTCATTTCACGGAGAACCCCGGCACGTTCGAGACGTCGTACCTGAACCGCGTCGACGACGCCGTGCGGCCGCTGCGCGCGGACGGCGTCCAGGTCGAGTACGGCGGTCCGCTCGGCAGGCTGGCCCGCCCCAAGGCCGCCGACAGGCTCTCCGAGGGCATCGGCCTGGCCACCGCCGTGGTGGTGCTGCTCCTGGGCTTCGGCTCGCTCGCCGCGGCCGTACTGCCCCTGCTGACCGCCGTGTTCGGGCTGCTCACCGGGATCGCCCTGCTCGGGCTGCTGGCCGCCGCCGTCAGCTTCGGCGACGCGGCGCCCACCCTCGCCGTCATGATGGGCCTGGGCGTCGGCATCGACTACGCGCTGTTCCTGATCACCCGTCACCGGCGGCTGCTGCGCGAGCTCGGCGATCCGGCCGAGGCCGCGGGCCGCGCCGTCGCCACCAGCGGGCGCGCGGTGCTCGTCGCCGCCGCCACCGTCGCCCTCGCCCTGGCCGGCCTCTACGCGTCCGGCGTCGGCTTCATCGGAAGTCTCGGCGCCGCCGCGGGCATCACCGTCCTCACGGCCGCCGTCGCCGCGCTCACCCTCGCACCCGCCTTCCTCGGCATCACCGGCCGCGATATCGACCGCTGGCGGGTCCGCACCCCGGCCGACGAACCCGACGACGAGCCGGACGCGGAGCGGGCCGGCACCGCCGACGCCTGGCACCGCTGGGCCGCCGTCGTCGGCCGCCGCCCCTGGCTGTTCCTCGTCGCCGGACTCGTCGTCCTCGGCGTGCTGAGCATCCCCACCGCCTCCCTCCGCCTGGGCCACGTCGACAGCGGCGCCAACCCCACCACCTACACCGACCGCCGCGCCTACGACCTGATCTCCGACGCCTTCGGCCCCGGCACCAACGGCCAGTTCACCGTCGTCACCGACCTCACCGGAGTCCGCCCGGCCACCGACACCACCGCGCTCGCCGCGTCCCTGCACGACGCCCTGGCCGCCACGCCCGGAGTCGCCAGGACGTCCACCCCCGTCCCGAGCGACGACGGCGCCCTGCTCGTCGCCACCGTCACCCCCGCCTCCGGCCCCGAGGACCGGGCCACCAGCGACCTCCTGCACCGCCTGGAGGACGACACCCTCCCCGACGCCCTCGACGGCACCGGCGCCCGCGGCTACGTCACCGGCGTCACCGCCGCCCAGCTGGGCTTCCGCGACGTGATGGCCGAGCGGCTGCCGTACATCGTCGCCGTCGTGGTCGCGGCCGCCTTCCTGCTGCTGCTCACCGTCTTCCGCAGCCTGCTCGTCGCGCTGAAGGCGGCCCTGCTCAACCTGCTCTCCATCGGCGCGGCCTACGGTGTCGTCGTCGCGGTCTTCCAGTGGGGCTGGGGCGGTCCGCTGCTCGGCGTGGAGGAGACCGTACCGGTGGAGTCGTACGTGCCGATGATGATGTTCGCCATCGTCTTCGGCCTGTCCATGGACTACGAGGTCTTCCTCCTCTCCCGCATCCGCGAGTCCTGGCTGCGCACCGGGGACAACCATCGCAGCGTGGCCACCGGTCTGGCGGGCACCGCCCGGGTCATCAGCTGCGCCGCCCTCATCATGACCAGCGTCTTCCTGGCCTTCCTGCTCTCCACCAACGTGGTGATCAAGATGCTGGCGCTGGGCCTCGGCGTGAGCGTCGTCGTGGACGCCACCCTCGTCCGGCTGGTGCTGGTTCCCGCCAGCATGTACCTGCTGGGCCGCGCCAACTGGTGGCTGCCGGGCCGGCTCGACCGCCTGCTGCCGCACCTCGACCCGGAGGGCACACCGGTGTCAGGGCCCCCCGACCCCCGGTCCGCGGGGCCGATCGCCTCGGAGGACCAGCCGTGACGCGCCGACCCGCACTCCGGCCCATGCTCCGGTCCGTCTTCCGGCGCCACCGCGCCCGCACCGTCACCGGGGCCGTCCTGGCCGCCCTGCTGCTGACGACCGCCGCCGCCGAGTTCACCGCCCGCGCCCTGCTGCACGACCGTCTGGCCGCCGCCGCGGGCCGGTCGCTCGGCAGGGGCAGCGACATAGAGGTCGAGGGCGGACCCGCCCTCCTCGACCTCCTGGACCGCCGTCTGGACGCCGTGGACATCAGCAACGACGACGCCACCATGGGCCGTCTCCACGGGGTGTCCGTCCACGCCCGCCTCGACGGCATCCGGATGACCGGCGCCCGCTCCGGCACCGTCGCCCACACGCACTGCGACCTTGTGATCCCGGCCGACGCCCTGAAGGACGGGGTGAGCGGCCCGGGCAGCCGCCTCCAGGTCACCGGTGTACGGCTCGACGACGAGGCCGACACCGTCACCCTCGACCTCCAGGGCGGCTTCGGCCGGGCCGTGCTGGAGCCGCGCGTCGAGGACGGCCGTCTGGCCATGCGCCTGACGGGAGTGGAGATCTTCGGCCGGCCCGCCCCGCAGAACCTCGTGGACCGCCTGGAGTCCCGGCTGACCGACCGGGCCGAGGCCACCTACCCGCTGGACCTTCGCGTCACCAGGGCCGACGTCACCGCCACCGGCCTGGCGGTCACCCTGGAGGGAGGCGCGAGCAAGCTGCCCGCGAAGAAGAAGCCACAGCCCTCCCGGTAAGGTCGGCGGGGTCCTCGCCGGACAGCGCGCCGGCCCCGCATGTGCACAGAACGGTCGAGCCCATGAACCTGGCGTACCTGCCCAGCCCGTCCCAGGGGGTCTGGCACCTGGGGCCGGTGCCGATCCGGGCGTACGCCCTGTGCATCCTGGCCGGCATCTTCACCGCCGTCTGGCTCACCGGCCGCCGCTGGGCCGCCCGGGGCGGACACCGCGACGACATCGCCGACATCGCGATCTGGGCGGTGCCGTTCGGTGTCCTCGGCGGCCGTCTCTACCACGTGATCACCGACCCCGAGCTGTATTTCGCGGCGGGGAAGCAGCCCCTGCACGCCCTGTACATCTGGGACGGCGGCCTCGGCATCCCCGGCGCGGTGGCCCTCGGCGCGGTCGGCGCCTGGCTCGGCTGCCGCCGGCGCGGCATCCGGCTCGCCGACTTCGCCGACGCGGTCGCCCCCGGCCTGGTGCTGGCGCAGGCGATCGGCCGCTGGGGCAACTGGTTCAACCAGGAGCTCTACGGCCGCCCCACCGACCTGCCCTGGGCCCTGCACATCGACCTGGCGCACCGCCCCGCCGACAGCCTCTCCACCGCGTACTACCACCCGACGTTCCTCTACGAGTCCCTCTGGGACCTCGGCGTCATGGCCCTGCTCCTGTGGCTCGACTCCCGCCACCACCAGCGCCTCAGGCGCGCCCGCCTGTTCGCGGCGTACGTCCTCGTCTACACCGTCGGCCGCGCCTGGATCGAGGCCCTGCGCATCGACCACGCCAACCACTTCCTGGGTCTGCGCCTGAACGACTACGTGTCCCTCGTCCTGTTCCTGGGCGCCCTCGGCTACCTGATCCTCTCCCGCGCACCCCGCCCGGGCGACGACGCGCCGTACCCGCGGGGGACGGCGGGGGAGACGGCGGAGGACACAGCGGGGGAGACGGAGCAAAGGGCGGCCGAGGAACCGCCGGCCCCGGCGGAGAAGCCGTCCGCGACGCAGGACACCGGCCCGGAACCATCCGCGACGCAGGACCCCGAACCCGAGCAGACGCCGGCCCCGCGGTGAGCTGACACCCTCCCCGTCACAGGCCGCCCGCCCCGTCCCTCACCCCCGGTCCCGCCGGATGTCACATCCGGCGCCCCTGTCTCGTCCCATCCCGTGAAGCGCAGATGCGGCGGACCGGGGAAGGGACGGTGGCGATGACGGCACGGGGCGGCGACGATGAGGACGCGGGGCCGCCGGCCCCTGGACGCCGGGGCCGGGCGGGCACCGGACCGGGAACCCCGCCACCCCTCGTGGCACGCGAACCCCGGGGCGGAGCCCGCGCGACCGTGACCCGGACCGAGGACCACGGGAAGGAGCCCGGTGTGACCCGGACCGAGGAGTTCGAGGAACTGCGGCCGCTGCTGTTCGCGATCGCCTACCGGATCCTGGGCAGCGTCAGCGAGGCCGAGGACGCCGTGCAGGAGACCTGGCTGCGCTGGGAGACGGCGGCGGCCGAGCCCCGGTCGGCGAAGGCGTACCTGTCGGCGGTCGTCACCCGCATCGCCATCGACGTACTGCGGTCGGCCCGGGTACGGCGGGAGGCCTATGTCGGCCCCTGGTTCCCCGAACCGCTGCAGACCGACCCCTACGAGGACCCGGAACGCTCGGCCGAGCTCGCCGACTCCCTCTCGACGGCGGCCCTGCTCCTCCTCGAACGGCTGACCCCGCTGGAACGGGCGGTCTTCGTCCTGCGCGAGGTGTTCGGGTTCGACTTCCCGCAGATCGCGTCCGCGACGGGCCGCTCGGAGGCGGCCTGCCGCCAGCTCGCGGTACGCGCACGCCGCCACATGGACGCCGGCCGCCCCCGCTTCGAGGCGGACCGCCAGGAGCGTGACGAACTCGCCGGCCGCTTCCTCGACGCCTTCCGGGAAGGCGACGTGGACGGCCTGCGGGAGCTGCTCGCGGCCGATGTGCAGCTGGTCGGCGACAGCGGCGGCAAGGCCCCGAGCTGGCCCCGGGGAGTCTTGGGCGCCGGGAACGTGGCCCGGGTGCTGGCCGCGATCGTGCCGCCGCTCGACGCGATCGGCGTCGTGTGCGAACCGCACCGGCTCAACGGGCAGCCGGGCGCGATCTTCCGCGACCGCGACGGCAGGATCGTCAACGCCTGGACCCTCGACGTCCTCGACGGCCGCATCCAGACGATCCGCACCGTCCTCAACCCCGACAAACTCGCCCACCTGGGCCCGGTGGCGGACCCCTGGCAGATCTCCCGCGAGACGAAGGAGGCCCGCCGGTCGGCGGCGCGCGACACGCAGTGACGCCGCCACGCCGTGACGTCGCGCGGGGCCGGAAGCCCTCCCTCCGCACCGGCCCCGTAGGATCGCAGCGGAGGTTCACCCACTGTGATCGACGAGCTCGACCAGAAGATCATGCAGACGCTCACCCGCGACGGGCGGACGGCCTACACCGCGCTCGCCCGGGAGCTCGGCGTGTCCGAGGCCACCGTCCGGCAGCGGGTGTCGCGGCTGCAGGAGAGCGGCGCGCTGCGGATCGTCGCGCTGTGCAACCCGCTCACACTCGGGCACCAGTCGGTGCGGCTGATGGTCCGGGTCCGTGATCTCACCCCCCGCGCGGTCGCCAAGAGCCTCGCCGGGATGGCGATGATCAACCACGTCGCGCTGTGCGCCGGGAGCCAGGACATCTTCCTGGAGGGCACCTGCCGGGACCAGGCGCAGCTGGTGCAGCTCCTGGACGACATCCGGATGCTGCCCGGCGTGTCGAACGTGCAGGTCCTGCTGCTGCTCGAGCTGTTCAAGGACTACTCGTGGAACGGCCTGGCCACCTCCGTCGGACAGAGCGACACCGCCACCTGACGACAGCGGGGCGGACCCGTCACGGCGGCAGGATGCGGTCGCCGGGCCCCGCCGGGAGCTCACGGAAGCCCGCCCACAGGTACGAGTCCTTCACCACCTCCAGCACCGTCAGCGCCTCCGCGTGGGCCACGCCGTTCACCCGCCGTACCCGTTCCGTGAGCAGCTCGGACAGATGGGCGAGGTCCCGGCAGCGGACGTCGGTGATCAGGTCGTAGGGCCCGACGCACGAGGCGACGTAGCGGACCTCCGGCATCCGGGACAGTTCGCGGGCCACCAGGGACACCGGGATGTGCTGGACGCGCACCGCCAGATGCACCTCCACCTCGCCCAGCTTCACCGAGTCCGTCATGCCGACCACCTGGATCACCCCGCGGCGCTGGAGCCGCTGGTAGCGGGCCCGGACGGACGCCTCGGACAGGCCGACCGAGCGGCCGATCTCCCCGAAGGACCGCCGCCCGTCGACCCGCAGCTGGTCGATGATCTGCCGGTCCAGGTCGTCGATCACGCTCATGCGTCCTCCGTGTCTCCCTTTTTGGACCGCGACGCACCTTTCGTGCCCCGGCTGTCATCATCTCCCGGGGCCGGACGAAGCGGACGGCCGGGGTCCGGTGCGAGATCCGTGGAACGAGGCGGCTGTTTCCACTCGATTCGACGCCCCCGCGGCTGTTCACCGGACGTACCCCTGACAGAAGCTGTAGCGCAACGAGGAAGACCGTGGCGACCGCAACGGCCCACCGGCCGAGATCCAAGGAGGCACCGCCCATGCACGCACCCCCCGCCCCGCCGGCACGGAGGCCGCGGTGACGGACACCGCGACCGCGCCGGCCCCCGTCACCGCCCCGGCCGCCACCCCCGTACGACGCTCCGGCCTGCGGCACACCGCCGTGACCGTGGCACTCCTCGCCCCCGCCGGGCTGACGATCGCCGCGCTGGTGCTGGCTCCGCTGACCCTGGTCGTGCGCAACAGCTTCGCGGCCGCGGACCCGTACGGCGGCATACGAGGGGGCTTCACGCTCGCGAACTACCAGGCGCTGCTCGACCCGGTCTATCTGAAGGTGTTCGGCTACAGCCTCGGCATGGCCGCCCTGAACACCGTGGTGTGCCTGGTCCTCGGCTACGTGGTCTCGTACTACCTCGCCGGCCGGCCGCCGCAGCGCCAGGGGCTGCTGCTCCTGCTGATCGTCGTGCCCTTCTGGACCGACTTCCTGGTGCGCACCTTCGCCTGGATCAATCTGCTCAGCCCCGGCGGACCGGTCAACGGCCTCACCGACGCCATCGGGCTGACCGACGGGCCGGCCCACTGGATCCCCAGCCAGGGCGCGTCCTTCGTCGGCCTCGTCTACGCCTTCCTGCCGACCGCGATCTTCCCGGTCTACGCCGTCCTGCGCGGCGTCGACCCCGCCCTCGGCGAGGCCGCACGCGACCTGGGCTGCGGCTGGTGGGGAGTGCACACCAAGGTGCTGCTGCCCATGGTGCGCCCCGGACTGCTGGCGGCGGCCCTGCTCACCTTCGTGCCCACCCTGGGGGTCTTCGTCATCCCGGTCCTGCTCGGCGGCGGCAAGAACGAACTCGTCGGCAACCTCATCGTCACCCTCTACACCGAGTTCCGGAACCAGCCCATGGGCGCCGCGGCCTCCGTCGTCCTGCTCGCGCTGATGATCGCCTCGATCGCGGTGTTCGGCACCGCCGCCGGGCGGCTGAGGAGGAAGACGTCATGATGAGGTCCCTGCCCGACCGCGCCACCCACTGGCTGGCCCGCGGTGTCATCGTCTTCCTCTACATCCCGATCGTCGCCGTCGTCGTCCTGTCCTTCAACGACTCCGACGTCACCTACCGGTGGCACGGCTTCAGCACCCGCTGGTACGGCGTCCTCGCCGCCGACACCGACCTGCTGACCGCGCTCAGGATCAGCGCCGAGGCCGCCGTCGCCTCCGCGACCCTGGCCACCGCCGGCGGACTGCTCGCCGCGATGGGCATGGCCCGGCTCGGCCCCCGCGTCCGCGCGGTGTTCTCCGGCGGTCTCTTCCTGCCGCTGGTCATCCCCGAGATCGTGCTCGGCGTGGCCCTGCTGTCCGTCTTCGGCACCCTCGGCGCGAGCCTCGGCATGACCACCCTGGTCCTCGGACACCTCGTGGTCACCCTGCCGTACGCCGCCCTGATCGTCCTCGGCGCGCACGGCGCCCTCGACCCCGCGCTCGACGAAGCCGCCGCCGACCTCGGCTGCAACGCCTGGCAGCGCTTCCGCCTGGTCACCCTGCCCCTGCTGCGGCAGTCGCTGGTGGCGGCCTGGCTGCTCTGCTTCACCATCTCCTTCGGCAACATCGTGATGTCGACCTTCACCAGCGGCGTCGGCACCACCACGCTCCCGCTGCGCGTCTACTCGCTGCTCAAGACCGGGCTCACCCCCGAGATCAACGCGCTCGGCACCCTGCTCGTCCTGTTCACCTTCCTGATCATCCTCGGCGCGGGGCTGCGCCAGATGCGCCGCATCCTCGTCGGCGGCGACCGCGACCCCGGCGACCGCATCCCCGGCTGACGCCGCGACCCCGGCCCGGGCCGCACCCCGCCGACCGCACCCCTGCCGGTCCGCACCCCGGCCCCTCCGCGTCCCCGCCGGCAGCGGCCGTACCCGGGCCGCCGCCTCCCACCCGCCTCCCGCCCCACCCGTGCCCGCAGCGCCGTACCGCCCTCACCTGCCCGACGTGCGAGTCCCGCACGCCTTCGAAAGGCCCGCTCATGTCCCGTCGTGTGTCCCGCCGCGCCGTCTCCAGAACCCTGCTCGCCACCTCCGTGGTCACCGGCACCGCCCTGCTCGCCACCGCCTGCGGCGGCTCCGGCTCCGAGGCTGTGTCCTCCTCCGGCGGCGGGAAGAACCTGCACGTCTACGCCTGGGCCGGGGAGATACCGGACAGCGTGGTGAAGGGCTTCGAGAAGGAGACCGGCATCAAGGTCACCGTCGACACCTTCGACAGCAACGAGACCATGACCGCCAAGCTCAGCTCCGGCGCCTCCGGCTACGACCTCGTCGAGCCCAGCCAGTACACGGTGCAGCAGCTCATCGGCCAGAAGCTCATCCAGCCCCTGGACCACTCGAAGATCGACGGTCTGGACAACCTGGCCGCCAAGTTCCGCGACCCGTCCTACGACAAGGGCAACAAGTACAGCGTCCCGTGGATCTGGGGCACCACCGGATTCGCCTACAACGACACCTGTATCAAGTCGGCCACCAGCTGGAAGACCCTGTTCGACAGCGCCCACAAGGGCAAGCTCTACATGCTCGACAACATGCTCGCCGCCTACATCGCCGGCCTCCAGGTCACCGGCCACCGGGCCACCAGCACCGACAAGGGCGAGATCGCCGAGGCCACCGCCGCCCTCCAGAAGCAGAAGGGCATCCTCGCCGGCTACAACTCCACCAACTACGCGCAGCTGCTCTCCAGCGGCCAGGCGTGCGCCGCCGAGGCGTGGAGCGGCACCGCGATGGCCAAGGTCGTGCAGAGCAACCCGCACGTCCACTACGTCATCCCCGAGGAGGGCGGCTCGGTCTGGACCGACGGCCTCGCCGTCCCCAAGGGCGCCGAGAACACCACCTCGGCCTACAAGTTCATCACCTACCTGCTGCGCCCCGAGGTCGCCGCCAAGGCCACCGACGACGGCTCCTCCGCCAGCGCCAACCAAACGGCCCGCGCCCACATCAAGAACAAGGACGCGCTGAAGAACACCGCGATCTACGCCCCCGACGACGCCATCTCCAAGGCCGACTTCCTGCTCGACCCGGGCACCGCGATGCAGTACTTCCAGCAGGGCTGGACCAAGGTGAAGGCCTCCTGACATGACCGTCACCCAGGAAACGACCGTCCCCCGGGACGCGGAGGCCGTACCCGCGGTCCGGCTGAGGGGCGTCGGCAAGCGGTTCGGCCACCACCAGGCCGTGCGCGACGTGACGCTCGACATCCGGCAGAACGAGTTCTTCTCCGTCCTCGGCCCGTCCGGCTGCGGCAAGACCACCCTGATGCGCATGATCACCGGCTTCGAGGAGCCGACCGAGGGCGAGATAGCCCTCGGCGGCCTCCCGGCCACCGGTGTCCCGCCGCACAAGCGGGACCTGAACATGCTCTTCCAGAGCTACGCCCTCTTCCCGCACCTGAGCGTCCACGACAACATCGCCTTCGAGCTGAAGGTCCGCAGGTCCCGCCCCCGCAAGGAGATCCCGCAGGCGGTCCGCGACGCCCTCGCCCTGGTCCGCCTGGAGGGCTACGGCGACCGGGCCGTGTCCCAGCTGTCCGGCGGCCAGCGCCAGCGCGTCGCCATCGCCCGCGCCCTGATCGGCCACCCCTCCCTGCTCCTGCTGGACGAACCGCTCGGCGCCCTCGACAAGAAGCTGCGCGCCGAGATGCAGCTGGAGCTGAAGAAGATCCAGCGCGAGGTCGGCGTCACCTTCGTCACGGTCACCCACGACCAGGAGGAGGCCCTGACCATGTCCGACCGCATCGCCGTCATGCACGGCGGGCGGGTCGTCCAGGTCGGCGCCCCGGAGGAGATCTACGAGCGCCCGGCGACCCGCTTCGTCGCCGAGTTCATCGGCACCTCCAACTTCGTCGCGGGAAAGGCGGCCGACGGCCGGCTGACGGCCCCCGGGCTCGGCACCCTGCCGCTGCCCGCGGGCAGCCCGGCCGGCGAGGGGCATCTCGCGGTACGGCCCGAGAACGTCCGCCTGAGCGCCGGAGAAGCCGAACCGCCTTCCGGCCACGCCGCGCTGCCGGCCACCCTGCAACAGGTCGTCTACCTCGGCAGCGCCACCCGCTACCACCTCGCCCTCGCCGACGGTGGCCCGTTCGTCGCCGAGACCCACGGCGCGGTGCCCGTCGGGATCACCGCGGGCGGCCCGGTGCGCGTCCACTGGGACCCGGCCGCCTCCCGCTTCCTCACCGAGTAGCGGCAGGCCCTCCCATGCCGCACCCCCACGCCGTACGGCACCGGCACACCCGCGACGGGCGTCCGCGCCCGCACCCGGATGCCGTACGGCCCCCGCAGCCCGCCGTGACACCCCAGCCCAGCAAGGAGATACGGCCGTGAAGGTCGCCGCAGCCCAGTTCGCCCCCACCGCCGACATCGGCGGCAACCTGGCCGTCATCGAGGAGATGGCCGCCGAGGCCGCGGCGGCCGGCGCCGGACTCGTCGTCTTCCCCGAGGAGTCGATGATCCCCGCCGAGGCCGCCGCGCAGCCCCTGCGCGAGGTCGCCGAGACCCACTGGCCGGAGTTCGTCGCCGGCCTGTCCCGCATCGCCGCCGGGCACCGTGTCGCCGTGATCGCCGGCGGCTACGAGGGCAGCGGCGCCGCCCTCCCCTACAACACGATCGCCGCCGTCGACGCGGACGGCGAACTCCTCGGCCGCTACCGCAAGATGCACCTCTACGACGCCTTCGACTACCGCGAGTCCCGCGAGGTGCAGCGCGGCGACGAGGGACCCGTCGTGGTGCGCATCGGCGAGTTCAACGTCGGCCTCGTCAACTGCTACGACATCCGGTTCCCCGAATTCACCCGCTCCCTGGTCGAGATGGGCGCCGATCTGCTGTCGGTGTCCGCCGCCTGGGTGCGCGGCCCGCTGAAGGAGGACCACTGGACGACCCTGCTGCGCACCCGGGCCATCGAGAACACCGTCTGGGTGGTGGCCGCCTCGCTCACCACACCTGACTGCATCGGGATGAGCATGGCCGTCGACCCGCTGGGCGTCGTCCGCGGCGCGCTCGGCGAGGAGGAGCGCGCGCTGTTCGTCGTCGACGCCGACAAGCACCGCATCGACCGGGCCCGCACCGTCCTGCCCGTCCTGCGCAACCGCCGCATCATCATCGGACCGAGGTGACCACCGCCATGCCGCTGAACATCCGCGAACTCGACCGACTCCCGGCGCTCGACGCCGGGCTGGCCGGACGCCTGGCCGCCGTCGACCTCGCCACCCTCGGCCACTACCTGGAGGAGGGCTTCTGCGACCCGGCCCTGCGGCGGTTCGCCGGCTCGGGCAAGGTCGTCGGGCGCGCGGTGACCGTGCGCCTCACGCCCACCGACTCCACCCTGCTCCACCACATCGCCGGCCTGGTCGGCCCCGGTGACGTGGTGGTCGTCGACTGCGGCGGGGACCGCCGGCACGCCCCGCTGGGCGAGGTCGTCGTCAACGCCCTCGTCGCACGCGGCGCCTCGGCGGCCGTCGTGGACGGCGTCTGCACCGACCTCGACGCGCTCGGCGACCTGGGCCTCCCGGTCTACGCCTACGGCACCTCCCTGCTCACCACCAAGCTGCACGGCCTGCCCGACGGCGGACTCAACGTTCCCGTGGTCGCCGGCAAAGTCCCCGTCACCCCGGGCGACCTCGTCCTCGGCGACGCCAACGGCCTGCTCATCGCCCCCGCCGACCGACTCGCCGCCGTCGTCGACGAGGCACTCGCCGACGACGCCGAGGAACCCGGCCTGATCGCCGAACTCCACGCGGGCGCCCGGCTCGGCGACCTCACCGGAGCCACCGAGACGGTACGGAAGCTGCGGGCCGCACAGCCCTCGCAGCACCTGTGACCGCCGGCCCCCGCTGAGACCCGGCCCCTGTACCAGACCCCCCATACCTGTTAGGAAAGATCCCCGTGTTCCTCAAGGCAGCCGTCAACGGCGGACGCAGCAAGACCGAGCACCCCGCGGTCCCCCTCACCCCGCGGGAACTCGCGGCGGACACCGCCGCCGTGCTCGCCGCCGGAGCGGACGTCGTCCATCTCCACGTCCGCGACCGGGACGGCGGCCAGACCATCGAACCCGGCGCCCTCGCCGAGGTGCTGCGCGAGGTGCGGGCCGTGGCGCCCGGCGCGGTCGTGGGCACCACCACCGGCCTGTGGACCTGCTCGGGCCCCGAGGAGCGCTACGACCTGGTCAAGTCCTGGGACGTGCTCCCCGACTTCGCCTCCGTCGCGTTCAGCGAGGAGGGCGCCGCCGAGACGGCGTCCCTGGTGGTGGCGCGCGGCATGGTCCTGGAGAGCGCGGTGTGGAGCCTGGACGACGTCCCCGCGCTGCTCGCCTCCCCGACCCTCGGCGCCAACGTCCGCATCCTCATCGAGCCCATGGACGAGGACCCGGACACCGCCGTGGACCACGCCCGTGCGATGGCCGGGCGCATCCGGGCCGCCGGGGTGACCTGCCCCCTCCTCTACCACGGTGAGGCGGACACCACCTGGCCGGTGCTGGCGGCCGCCGTCGAGGACGGTCACCAGGCCCGGATCGGCTTCGAGGACGGTCTCCACCTGCCCGACGGGGCCCTGGCCCGCGACAACGCGGACCTGGTCCGTGCCGCCCTGCTCGTCCCGGAGCTCACCCCGCCGCGGTGAGTGCCTCCAGGGCGCCGGCCTGGGTGCGCCAGTCCTGCACGTTCGTCCCGGTGCCCGCGCCCGCCCACCGCTCGCCGAGCCGGTTGAGGGGGTCGCGGTCGGCGGCCCACACCGAGTCGGCCTGCTGCGTGAGGTAGGCGCGGTAGGCGGCCGAGCCGGTGGCGTCCGCCAGGTCGGCCAGATGCCGTACGAAGACGCCCTTGAACTGCTTCTGGTTGTCGTCGCAGCTGTTCGTGCCGGTGTCGCAGGACTCGGTCAGCACCCCGTCACGGGTGAGGGCGGTGGAGGAGAGCGCGGCGTCGGCCAGGCGCCGGGCGGTGGACAGGTACCGGCTGTCGCCCGTCGAACGCCACAGCTCGGTGAAGGCGCCGACGGCCAGGCCCTGGTTGTAACTCCACACGGTCTGGCCGTTGTTGGCGCACGACGAGGTCAGTCCGTCGTTGACCAGGCCCGAGGAGCCGATCAGCCCGCTGTTCAGGTACCAGTCGGCTGCCGTCACCGCGCGGGCGCCCCACACCGTGTCCCCGGAGACACGCCGGTGCAGCGCGGTGGTCAGCCACAGGTACAGGCCGTTGGTCACCGCGTTCTTGTAGGTGCGCTCGCGGTTCCACCACACACCGCCGCCGCAGGTGCCGGTGTCCCAGTACTGCTGGATGTAGGTGGTGATGGTGACCGCCTCGTCGAGATAACGCTGCTCGTGGGTGTAGTCGTAGGCGGCCACCCAGGCGGTCGCCCACCACCCCGCGTCGTCGATCGCGCGGCTGACGAAGTGCCCCTCGATCGCGTCCGAACTGCGCGTGCCCGCCGCGAAGACCCCGTCGTTCTGCTCGAAGGTGCGGGCGATCGCCCAGTCGTAGTCGTGGCGTCCGGTGCGCTGTGCGAAGTCGACGACGGCCGTCAGTGCGACCGCCGAGTTCCACCAGCTGCTGCGCCACCAGCCCTCGTCGGTCCGGTACGACGCCATGAGCGCGTCGGCGGCGGCGCGGGCCCGGGTCGGGGCGGGCCGGGCCCAGGCGGTGCAGCTGCCCTCCTGGTGGCTCGCCTCGCGTCCGCAGGCGCGCACGGCGCCGCCGTAGAGCAGACCGCGCGGGTCACGGGCGGGGAACATGACGGTGCGGGTCGACGCCGCCCCGGACGGCACGCTCGTGCGGCCGAGGGAGGAGCCCTCCGGCCAGCTTGCGCCCTCGTCCCAGGAGCGGTCGAGCCAGATCTCGTCGCCGGCGCCGCCGTTCTGGATGACGCCCCACGCCGTGCCGTCCGTCTGGTCCATGTGGAGGCTGATGGTGCGCCCGTAGAGCGTCGTCGCCGGTACCGGGACGGTGTCGCCGGCCGCGGCCGCCGGGTCGGCGCCGTCGCAGGAGGAGCCGTCGCAGACCGTGGGACGGAACCAGTCGGTGCAGGTCACCCCGGACGCGTCGCCGCAGGCGCGGATCCAGCCGCGGCGGTGCCCGACCGGGTCGGTGACGTTGTACATGAGGGTGCGGGTGCCGGTCCAGGTGGACGGGACCGACGCCTTGCCGAGCAGCCCGTCCCAGCTCGCGCCCCGGTCCCAGGAGCGGTCCAGCCAGACCGCGTCGCCCGTGGTGCCGCTGTCGATGCTGGCCCAGGCCATGTCGTCGGCCTCGGAGACGTGCAGCCGCAGCAGGCGGCCGTTGACGGTGCGGTCGGCGACCGGGAAGGTCTCCTGCTTCGCCTTGGAGGGGTCGAGGGTGTCGCAGGCCAGCGCGCACACCTGGCCGGCGGCGCGGGAGGGCGTGGGCAGGGCGAGCAGACCGGCCAGCGCGAGGGCCAGGGCCAGCAGCCCGCCGAGGAAGCGGTGGGTCCGTACCGTCATGACGTATCGTCCGTCCGTCTCCGACAGGGAAAACGTTGTCATCATGAGCACGACAGCACCTCGGGCGGGGCTCTGTCCAGACCTGATGCCCGAGTGGCCGGAATTACCGGTTCGTCGCGGGCCCGCCGTCGTAGGGCAGTCCGCACCGCGCGGCCAGGCCCGAGATGAGCAGCTCGACGCCGTAGCGGAACTCCGTGTCGTCGTCGGCGACGGCGAGATGGGGCGCGGTCGCCGTCAGGACCGGGTCGCCGTGCGCGGCGAGCTCGTCGATCCGGCGCCGCACCCGGCCGGGGTCCGCCGTGCCGGCGGCCGGGATGCCGCCCTGCTCGCGCAGCAGGGCGCCGATGACGAAGGCGGCGTAGGCACGCAGCACATGGACCGACTCACGGGCCGGCAGACCCAGTCCGGACAGGGCGCGCAGCGCGGAGGCGACGGCCTCCGGGGCGGCCGGGGAGCGGGTGGGCCGGGTGCACACCAGCCGGAACGCCCCGGGGTGGCGCCCGGCGGCGGCACGGAAGGCGGCCGCGTGCGCCCGGACCCGCTCCTGCCAGGTGCCGTCGGCGGCCCCGGAGAAGTCGATCCCGGCGAGCAGGCTCTCGGCCACGCCGTCCAGCAGGGCCTCCTTGTTCGGCACATGGTTGTAGAGCGACATGACCTCGACGTCGAGGGCGGCGGCCAGCTTGCGCAGCGAGAAGGCCTCCGGCCCGTCCCGGTCGATCATGGTGAGAGCGGCGGCGATCACCTTCTCCCGCGTCAGCCCGAGCCGCCTGCCCCGGCCGGTACCCCCGACGGCCACCCCGTTCCCCTTTCGCGTGTCCGCAAGTGCCTTGATTCCAGGACTCCTTGACACCACTTGGCGGCCAAGCCTAGCTTCGCCGGGAACCCGGCACGTACACCGCAAGTGTCGTGCCGTGCGCAGGCTCAGGCCGGACCCCCACCGCCCTCGCGGGGTGCGGCGGGCCACCGACAGACGGGACCCCACCCTTGATCACCGAAGAAGTCCGCAAGGCCCGCCGGAAACTGGTCCTCGACCACTTCCACGACGAGGTCCGCCAGGAGTGGGACGACGTCCTGGCCACCTTCCCCCACCCGCACTACGAGCTGATCCCCACCATGACGGTCCACGACGGCGACGCCGCCGTGCGCGGCTACTACCGCGACAGCCGCACCGCCTTCCCCGACCAGGACCACGAGATCATCGCCTTCCGCCACACCGACGACGCGGTCGTCGTCGAGTTCTGGCTGCTGGGCACCCACCGCGGCCCCCTCGGCGCGATCCCGCCCACCGGCAGCCGCTTCCGGGTCCGGATGACCGCGTACTTCCTCTTCGACGCCGACGAGAACCTGGTCTGCGAACGTATCTACTTCGACAGCCTCACCCTCCTCAAACAGCTCATCGGTGGTGTGAACATGAGGAACCCGAAGAACTGGCTCCTGGCGGCCCGCTTCCTGCGGGGCCTCCTCAAGGAGGCCGGCGCCGACCCCCACCCCACACTGCTCCGCACCACCCCGCCCGTTCTCACGGACTGACCGGACCGGCCCCGATGAAGGTCCACCACCTCAACTGCGGCACCCTGGCCACGCCGACCGCGCCCCTGGTCTGCCACGTCCTGCTCGTCGAGACGGGGAACGGACTGGCCCTCGTGGACACGGGGTTCGGCCTGGCGGACATCGCCGACCCGGTACGGCGGCTCGGGGCGGCCCGGCACCTCGTCCGGCCCGTCCTGCGCGCCGAGGAGACCGCCGTACGCCAGATCGAGCGGCTCGGCTTCCGGCGCGACGACGTCCGCCACATCGTGATCACCCACTTCGACTCCGACCACATCGGCGGCCTCGCCGACTTCCCCGCCGCCACCGTCCACGTCACCGCGGCCGAGGCACTCGGCGCGCTGCGCCCACCGACCCGCCGCGAGCGGGCCCGCTTCCGCGCGGCGCAGTGGGAGCACGGTCCGAAACTCGTCGAACACGGCCCCGGCGGCGAGAGCTGGCGCGGATTCGCCGCCGCACGCGAACTCGACGCCATCGCCCCGGGGATCGTCCTCCTGCCGCTGCCCGGCCACACCCGCGGGCACGCCGCCGTGGCGGTCGACACCGGCACCCGCTGGATCCTGCACGCGGGCGACGCCTTCTACCACCACGGCACCCTCGACGGCCGCACGCCCGTCCCCCTGGCCCTGCGCGCCATGGAGACCTTCGTCGCCTGGGACCGCGCCGCCGTCCGCGCCAACCACGCCCGCCTCGCCGGACTCCACCACCGCGCCGACCCCGGCCTCACCGTCGTCTGCGCGCACGATCGCGTGCTCTACGAGAGGGCGCGCGCCGCCGCGGACTGACGTCCCGGGCCCGTCATTCCGTCCGGCCGCGGGCCCGCAGCATCCGGCGCACCTTGTCCGACTGCTCCAGGAGCGTGGCGCGGACGACCGGCGCCACGTCCCGGGCCGCCGACTGCGCCTTGTCGATGTACGCGGCGTCGATGCCGTACCGCGGGAAGAAACGGCCGCTCAGGCCCATCGCCGGGATCATCCCGCCGTGGTGCAGCACGGGCAGCGCCTCCAGATAGAGCGGGGCGTACGGGGCGAGGACCTCGTCCTGGCCGGGGCGCCAGAAGGCCTCCGCGACCTGCCGGACGGCGTGGACCGGGCCCTCGCGGTCCACGACGAGCCTGTTCCAGATCTCGGCCTTCGCGTCGGCGTCCGGCGCGGCGGCCCGCACGGCGAGGGCGCGTACCCAGGCGTCGGGGTCGGGGTCGCGTTCGAGCAGGGCGGCGGCCCGCGCCGCGGTGCCGGCGCCCAGTTCCGACTCCCGCGCCAGCAGCCGCCATTGCAGATCGACGTCGTCCTCGGCCTGCGCGCGCAGCCACGCGAGGTCGTCCGGTTCGGTCGCCGTACGGGCCAGGCCGCGCAGCGCCACCCGGCGCCGGCCGGGGTCCTCGGCGAGACGCCGGCAGGTCCGGGCCAGCTCCGCCGTCAGGTCGGCGCGTCCGGCGGGCGGTGCCCACAGCTCGGCGATGTCGGCGGCGAGTGCCAGATACGGCTCGATCACCGCGTCGGACGTCTCGGCCGCCAGGACCGCCGTGACGCAGCGGCCCGCCCGGACGGCGGTGGTGTCACCGTTGACCAGCATGTCCCAGACGGTGGCCACCGCGACACCCCGGGAGACGGCCGTGGGCAGCCGGTGCGCGGTCCGGAAGAGCGACTCCTCGGTCCCGGGCGCGGGACGGGCGTGGGCGAAGGCCAGGTTCTCGTCGTTGACCAGCAGCACCTCCGCCCCGGCCGGGAGCCCGGTGACCTCGGTACGGCTTCCGGTCACCTCGACACGGACCAGAGCCCGGCGCTCGAGCGCGCCGCCGGGGGCGCCGTCGGCGGTGCCGTACGCGCCGATCGCGAGGACCTGCGGACGCGGGGGAGCGGCGGACACCAGCGTGAGCGCACCGCCGCCGTCACCACCGTCCGGCTCCAGGACGAAGCGGTCGGTGCCCTCCGCCTCCAGCCAGGCGGCACGCCAGGCGTCCAGGTCGCGCCCGCTGGATTCGGCGAGGGCGCGGACGAGGTCCCGCAATGTCGTCGTGCCCCAGGCGTGGCGGGCGAAGTAGGCGGCCATGCCGGCCCGGAAGCGGTCCTCGCCGACGTACGTCATGAGCTGGTGCAGGACGGCGGCGCCCTTGGGATAGGTGATGCTGTCGAAGATCGACGCGGCCTGGGCCACGTCGGCGACGGGCTGGTGGATGGGATGGGAGGCGGGGCCCTGATCGGCCAGATAGGCCCTCAGCCTCTCGTCCGCCAGATGACCCGCCCACGCCTCGGTGTGACGGGTGGCGCGCTCCGCGGCCCAGTGGCAGGCGAACTCCGCGAACGCCTCGTTGAGCCACAGGTCGTCCCACCAGCGCATGGTGACGATGTTGCCGAACCACATGTGCGCCATCTCGTGCAGCAGCACCTTGGCCAGCAGCTCCCGCTCGGCGGGCGTCGGCGCGGCCCGCCGCAGGAACACGTCCGACCAGGTCACACAGCCGTAGTTCTCCATCGCCCCGCCGAACTCGGGCATGAACACCTGGTCGTAGCGGCGCTGCGGGAACGGCATCGCGAAGACCTCGCCGTAGAAGGCGAGGCCCTGGCGGGTGAGGGTGAAGATGTCGTCGGCGTCGCGTTCGAGGACCCGGGCGAGGGAACGGCGGGCGTACAGACCGAGGTCGTGGCCGTCGGCCTCGCGGCGGATCTCGTGGAAGGGGCCCGCGTTCACGACGGTGTTGTAGACCGACAGGGGCGGCGTGTCCGGGAACGTCCAGCGGCGGGCCGCGCCCAGCTCCTCGACGTGCGCGCCACCGGAGTTGCTGGTGACGGTCCAGGCGGCGGGCGCCGTCACGGTGAAGGCGTGCGGTGCCTTGAGGTCGGGCTGGTCGAAGCACGCCCAGACGAACCGGGCCTCGTCGGGCTCGAAGCTCGTCCACACATAGACCTCGCCGTCGGCCGGATCGACCGCCCTGTGCACGCCCTCGCCCGCGGTCGTCTCGGCCTGGACGCTCTCCACGCGCAGCACATTGCGTCCGGCGAGGCCGGTCAGGGGGATGCGGCCGTCGCCGCCGGGCGTGAGGGGGACGCCGTTCAGCGTGGCGGTCCGCACCTCGGCCGCACAGTCCACGAAGCTCTCCGCACCCGGCTCGCGGCAGGTGAAGGCCACGGTGGACACGCACCGCACCTCCGGCCCGCCGGGCAGCGCGGTGAAGTCGATGTCCACGTCGTAGCGCTCGACCGACAGCAGCGCGGACCGCCGCTCGGCCTCCTCGCGCGTCAGGGTCCGGACTGCCATGGGTGTCCTCTCGTCGTCGGCGGCCGTCAGGTTACGACGTGGATCACGGCGGCGCAGGCGATTAACGGCAGGCAGGTGCCGCGCGGTGTCCGGGCCGGGTCAGCGCTCCGCCGCGAGTTCCCGGTTGAGCGCGTCCAGGAAGGCCGCGACCGTCTCCAGCTGCTCCGGGGTGAACTGCCTGCGCGCCGCGTCGGTGCTGCGGGACAGCGGGCTGAAGTACTGGCGGGCCAGGATCCGGGCCGCCTGGTTGTAGTGCAGATGGACCACCCGGCGGTCCGCGCTGTCACGGGCCCGGCTGATGTGCCCGGCGCGCTCCAGCCGGTCCAGGCAGGCGGTGACCGCGCCCGACGTCAGGTCGAGACGCTCGCGCAGCCGGGAGGGCGTCATGGGCTCGCCCTCGGTGGCGGAGGCGTCCATGATCGCGGCGAGCGCGTGGACGTCCGTGGCGTGCAGGTGGTTGGCCTGCGCGAAGATGTGCGCGATGCGGTTGAACTCGCTGTTCAGCGTGCGCAGCAGGACGGCGAAACCCCGCAGGTCGGTGGCGGGGGCCCCGGGGCGGTTCCCGGTGCCGCGCGGGCTCCCGGGGCTCTCGCGGCTCTCCGGGCTCTGAGGGCCGGCGGGGTTCTCCGGGCCGGCGGGGCTTTCCGGGGTGTCGGACTGCATTGCGCAAGGATAGTGTCCCGAAGATCTCTCAATCATCGAGATACTCTATGGTTGAGGTGAATCCGTCGGGAGGGTCCACCGGGAAGAGTCGTCGGAAGAACCCGCCGGGAGGACCGTGGTCCTCCCGCGCTCCCACGACCGCTCCCGCGCCCCTTCGCGTACCCCGGGGAAGTGAATGAACACCGCACGCCGACCGGTCCGCTGGCTGGTCCCTCTCGCCCTCGTGATCGTCTGGCTCGGCCTCGGCGGAGCCTTCGGCTCCTACGCGGGGCGGCTCGGCGAGGTCGCCACCAACGACCAGGCCTCCTTCCTGCCGCGCGGCGCCGAGTCCACCAGGGTCATCGCCGCGCAGAAGGCGTTCGCCGAGCGGGAGACCGTGCCCGCCGTGATCGTCTGGACCGCGCGGGACGGCGGCCGGACCACCGCCGCCCAGCAGGACGCCGCGACCCGTGCCCTCGCCTCGCTCACGGACACCGCCGGCATCGCGGCACGGCCGTCCGTCGCCCTGCCCTCCAAGGACGGCGCCGCGCTCGAGGGCGTGGTCCCCCTGGACCCCGCCCTGGGGGAGCGGCTGACCGGCGTGCTGGACAGGGTGGAGCGGACCGCCGGGAACGTCGACGGCACCCGCGTCCAGATCGCCGGACCCGCCGCCACCCAGGCCGACCTCACCGACGCCTTCTCCGGCATCGACGGCATCCTGCTGGGCGTCGCCCTGGCCGCGGTCCTGGTCATCCTGCTGCTGGTCTACCGCAGTGTGCTGCTGCCGTTCACCATCATCGTCAGCGCCGTGTTCGCGCTGGGGGTCGCCTGCGCCGTCGTCTACGTCCTCGCCGACCACGGCGTCGTCCGTGTGGACGGCCAGGTCCAGGGCATCCTCTCCATCCTGGTGATCGGCGCGGCGACCGACTACGCCCTCCTGCTCACCGCCCGCTTCCGCGAGGAACTCGCCCTGCACGGCGACCGGTTCACCGCCGCCCGCACCGCGCTGCGCGGCTCCTTCGGCGCGATCACCGCCAGCGCCGCCACCGTGGCCCTCGGGCTGCTCGCCCTGCTGATCAGCGACCTCACCAACAACCGGGCGCTCGGTCCCGTCGGAGCGATCGGCATCGTGTGCGCCGTCCTGACCACGCTCACCTTCCTGCCCGCGGCGCTCGCCCTCATGGGCCGCAAGGCCTTCTGGCCCGCCCGGCCCCGCTCCGCCGACGCCGAGACCGGCGGCCACGGCATCTGGCGCCGCGTGGCCCACCAGGTCGACACCCACCCCCGCCGGCTGTGGGCCGGCACGGCGGCGGTACTGCTCGCGGGCGCGGCCTTCTTCCCCGCCCTGCAGTCCAAGGGAGTACCGCTCGACGAACTCTTCGTCGACGACGCGCCGTCCGTCACCGCCCAGCAGACCCTCGGCCGGCACTTCCCCGGCGGCTCCGGCCAGCCCGTCGTGATCATCGCGGACGCGGACGGCCGCACCCGTACGGCGCGGATCGCGGCCGGGACCCCGGGAGTGGCCTCCGCGGCGGCGGTGAGCGCCGAGGGCCGTCCGGGCGGCGAGCCCCTCGTCGTGGACGGCCGCGTCCGCATCGACGCCACCCTGACCGCCGCGCCGGACAGCGACGCGGCGAAGAACACCGTGCGGCTGCTGCGCGACCGCCTGCACGCCGCGGACCCGGCCACCCTCGTCGGCGGCTACACGGCCCAGCAGTACGACACCCAGCGCACCGCCGAGCACGACCGGACCGTGATCATCCCCGTCGTCCTCGCCATCATCCTGGTCATCCTGGTCCTGCTGCTGCGCGCCCTGCTGCTGCCCGTCCTGCTGGTGGCGACGGTCGCGCTCAGCTACCTCGCCACCCTGGGGATCGCCGGCCTGGTGTTCCGGCACGGCTTCGGCTTCTCCGGGACCGACGCCTCGGTGCCGCTCTACGGCTTCGTCTTCCTGGTCGCGCTGGGCGTCGACTACAACATCTTCCTGATGTCGCGGGCCCGGGAGGAGACCGTCCGCCACGGCACCCGGCAGGGCATGCTGCGCGGCCTCGTCGCCACCGGCGGCGTCATCACGTCCGCCGGGGTGGTGCTGGCCGCCACCTTCGCGGCGCTCGTCGTCATCCCGCTCGCGTTCCTCGCGCAGATCGCCTTCATCGTCGCCTTCGGGGTCCTGCTCGACACCGTCGTCGTCCGCTCGCTCCTGGTACCCGCCCTGGTCAGGGACATCGGGCCCGCCGTATGGTGGCCCAGCGGCCTCGCCCGGCGCTCCCCGGACGAGGAGGGGGCGACCGACCGGACGCCCGCGCCGACCCGTACCTGACGGGTACGTGACCGGTACGGCGGCCGCCGCCGGAACCGCCGGGACCTATGGGTATCCTCTCGATAGTTGTCTTCCGGCAACTGTGACCGCGGGCCCCTCGGGCGCGGGGCGGAGGGGTGGGGCCATGGTGATGTCGCGGGCACGGGACGGCGATCTGCTGCCGGAGGGCGAGGAGCCCGTCGTTCCGCCGTGGCCGGCGACCGAGCCCTCCGTGCTGCTCGTCGAGGACGACCCCGGGGACGCGCTGCTGGTCGAGGAACTGGTCGCCGACAGCGCTCTCAAGATCCGCCTGCGCTGGGCCCGTTCCATGGCCGAGGCCGCCGAGGTGCTCGCCACGGAGGTCCCCGACTGCGTGCTGCTCGACCTGCATCTGCCGGACGCCCAGGGGCTCGAGGCGGTCTCCCTGCTGCGGGCGCGCGCCGAGCACGTCGCGGTCGTCGTCCTGACGGGCCTCGCCGAGGAGGAGACCGGCCTCGCCGCCCTCGCCGTGGGCGCGCAGGACTATCTGATCAAGGGCCGGGTCGAGCCGGAACTGTTCGGACGCGCGGTGCGGTACGCCATCCAGCGCGAACACGCCGAACAGGCCGCCGCGGCCCTCCAGGCCAGCCGGATGCAGGCGCGGGAGAACGCCCGCCTGGAGCGCGGCCTGCTGCCCCGCCCGCTGCTCGGCGGCGAGGGCGTACGGGTCGTCACCCGCTACCGGCCGGGCCGCGCCCAGGCACTGCTGGGCGGCGACTTCTACGACATCGTGCAGGGCACCGACGGCACGGTGCACGCCCTGGTGGGTGACGTGTCCGGGCACGGCCCGGACGAGGCGGCCCTCGGAGTGGCGCTGCGGATCGCCTGGCGGACCCTGGTGCTCAGCGGCGTCACCGGCGTCGAGCAGGTGGCCCGTCTGGAGGAGATCCTGCTGGCCGAACGCGGCCGGGACGACGTCTTCGCCACCCTCGTCAGCATCACCGCCACACCCGGCGCCGAGGAGGCCCGCGCGGTACGGGCGGGACACCCCGGCGTGCTCGTCCGCCACGGCGCGGACATCGAGTGGGTGGAGATGGCCGCCGGTCCGGCGCTGGGTGTGGTCCCCGGAGGCGGGCGCTGGCCGGTGGCCGGACTGCGGGTACCGGCCGGCGGATCGGTGGTGCTGTTCACCGACGGACTGTTCGAGGGCCACGCGGGCGACCGCCCGGAGCGGCTGGGCGAGGCCGGGCTGCTGGCCCTCGCGCGGGAACGGGCCGGACTGGAGCCGGACGCGTTCGTCGACGGGCTGATCGACGGGGCCGAGGCCCTGGCCGAGCCGCGCGGCGGCCTGGCCGACGACGTGGCGGTGGTCCATCTCAGCTGGACCTGAGCACCCGTGCGAGGGTGGCGGGACGGGGGACGCGGCCGTACGAAGGCGGCAGGACCGGGGCGTCGGGAAGGCGCCGGAAGGACACGGCGACGACGGGGCACCGGAAAGACATGGCCACGACCGGCACAGCGGAGAGACGGCGGTTCTGCGGGTGAACGACACGAAGGACGGGACACGGCGGATGCGCGACCGGCTGACGGTACAGAGCTGGTTCTTCCTGGTGCTGGCCCTCATGGCCCTGTTCGTGGCCGTCGGCAGCGTGATCGGGACGAACCTGCTCAACCAGACGGCCCGCGCCACCGACGACCTCCTCCGGCGTGTCCAGCCCGCCCAGACCGAGGCGTACCGGCTCCAGGCGGCCCTGGTCAACCAGGAGACCGGCATCCGGGGCTACGCCATCGCCGCCGACAAGCAGTTCCTCACGCCGTACGTCCAGGGCAAGCAGGACGAGGCCCGCTCGGCCGCCCGGCTGCGCACCCTGCTGCACGACCGCCCGGACCTGCTCGCCGACCTGCGCACCGTCGAGCGGGGCGCGGCCGACTGGCGCCGCGACTACGCGGAGCCCCTCGCCTCCGCCATCAGCCCCGGTCACCCCGACACGGGCGACGAGCGCTCGGCCGCGCTCGGCAAGACCGAGTTCGACCAGCTGCGCAAGGTGTGGGCCAAGCAGAACGGCGACCTCAGGAACGCGGTCGCGGACGGCACGGCCCGGGTGGAACACGAACGCGCGATCCGCAACACCGTCCTGACCGCCATGGTCGCCGCCTTCCTGCTCACCGGCCTCGTGCTCGCCCTGCTGGTACGGCAGCTGGTGGCCCGCCCGCTGGACGCGCTGCGCACCGCGTCACGGCGCGTGGCGGGCGGCGACTTCGACCACGTCATCACCGTCACCGGCCCCGCCGACCTGACCGCTGTGGCCGGCGACGTCGAGGGCATGCGGAGGCGGATCGTCGAGGCCCTCGCTGCCTCCCGCGAGCAGGAGGAGATCCTCGCCCGCCAGGCCGCCGGCCTCGACGCCCAGGCCGTCGAGCTGCGCCGCTCGAACGCCGAACTGGAGCAGTTCGCGTACGTCGCCTCCCACGACCTCCAGGAGCCGCTGCGCAAGGTCGCCTCCTTCTGCCAGCTGCTGGAGAAACGCTACGGCGACAAGCTCGACGAACGCGGGCTCCAGTACATCGGCTTCGCCGTCGACGGCGCCAAGCGCATGCAGATCCTCATCAACGACCTGCTGACCTTCTCCCGGGTCGGACGCCTCAACGACGCCCGCGAACCCGTGGACCTCGGCCAGACCCTGAGCAAGGCCCTCAGCAACCTCGATACGGCCGTCGAGGAGACCGGCGCGCGGATCGACCGCCCCGAACGGCTGCCCGAGATCACCGGCGACCCGACCCTGCTGACCATGCTCTGGCAGAACCTGGTGGGCAACGCCGTCAAGTTCCGCCGGCCCGACCGCGCCCCCCGGGTGTCCGTCACCTGCGAGAGGGACCCGGACACCCCGGCCGGCTGGCGGCTGTGCGTCACGGACAACGGCATCGGCGTCCCCGAGCAGTTCACCGAGAAGGTCTTCGTCATCTTCCAGCGACTGCACAGCCGCGACGCCTACGAGGGCACCGGCATCGGCCTGGCGCTGTGCAAGAAGATCGTGGAACACCACGGCGGCAGCATCTGGATCGACACCGCGTACACCGACGGCACCCGCCTCTGCTTCACCCTTCCGGCCGCCGCAGACACCCCGCCCGGTGCGGGCGACGGCCTCCACGACGACACTAAGGCCCTGGCATGACGACCCCCGCCGCTACCCCGATCAACGTGCTCCTCGTGGAGGACGACCCCGGTGACGAGCTGATGACCCGCGAGGCGTTCGAGGACAACAAGATCGGCAACACACTCCACGTGGTCCGCGACGGCGAGGAGGCCCTGGACTTCCTCTACCAGCGGGAGCAGCACGCGGGCGCGCCCCGCCCCGACCTGATCCTCCTCGACCTCAACCTGCCCAAGTACGACGGCAGGCAGGTCCTGGAGCAGATCAAGTCCGACGCGGAGCTCTCGCTCATCCCGGTGGTCGTCCTCACCACCTCGGCCGCGGAGGAGGACATCCTGCGCAGCTACCGGCTGCACGCCAACGCGTACGTCACCAAGCCGGTCGACCTGGACCAGTTCATCGCGGCGGTCCGCCAGATCGACGACTTCTTCGTCCAGGTGGTGAAGCTGCCCCGCAACGCCCGCTGACCGCCGTCGCGGTCTGAGCCGGCGGTCGACCGGCGGTCGACCGGCGGTCGACCGGCGGTCACCGTCCCCGCCAGTCGAGGCACATGACCAGGGCGTCGTCCTTCACCTCCGGGGTGCCCCGGTGGCCGGACAGTTCCCGCAGCACGGCCCGCGGCACCTCGGCGGCGGGCAGCAGCCGGGTGGCCCGTACCGCCCGGGCCAGCGCGGCGTCGCCGTACGTCTCGCCGCTCGGCGAGACGACGTCGTAGACCCCGTCGCTCGCGAAGACCAGCCGGTCCCCGGGCTCGAGGCGGAACTCCTGGGCGACGTACTCCGTCTCCTCGAACATGCCCAGCGGCAGCTGGGCGTCGAGCGGCACCGGCTCGACGACCCCCGCCCGCAGCCGCAGCAGCCACGGCGAGCCCGCGTCCACCACCCGGGCCTGCCCGGTGGCGAGATCGAACTCCAGCATCAGCACCGCCAGATGACTGCGTCCGCGGTAGTGGCCGTAGACCGCCTGGTCGGCGAGGGCGGCCTGCTCGGAGAGCGGGATCCCGGCGCGGCGGGCGTTGCGCAGCGCGTTGACCGCGAGGTTCGTCAGCAGCGCCGCCTCGATGCCCTCGCCCGTGCCGTTGGTGACGTACAGCGTGAGCCGGTCCCCGGAGGCGGACCAGTCGAAGTTGTCCCCGTGCACGGCGTAGGCGGGCTCGAGCTGCGCCCCCAGGTCGAACTCCGGCCGGGAGCAGGACCGGCCCGGCAGCAGCTGCCACTGCATCTCGGCGGCGAGGGTGAGCCGGTCCCTGCGCCGGGCCCGCACATACACATCGGTGTCCCGTTCGGCCACCAGCAGCGCGTGCCCGAGGACCTCGGCGATCTCGGCCAGCTCACCGAGATCCCTCCGGGCCCGCTCCCCGTCGGGAAGATCCACGCAGAGCACCCCGATCCGGTCCCCGCGCACGGTGACCGGCAGATGGGCCCGCACCGTGCCCCTCGCGGGCTCCTCCAGGAACGGCTCCTGAGCGCCGAAGGCGCGGCCGGCCGGGCTGCCGTGCACGGGGACCGGGGCACGCCCGCTCGTCGGCCCGTTCACCGGGAGGAGTACGGCCGTGGCGTAGTCGGCCAGCAGCAGGTCCGTCCCGGTCGCTCCGTACCCCCGCTCCAGCTCCCGGCGGACGGCGGCGAGGAGCCCATGGGGAGCGGCGGTACGCAGCGCGCGTTCGACGGCGACGAATCTGTCCATGCACCTCCCTATGCCCGCTCCGCCCGCCTCCGCTGCACGCCCACCGGTGTGACCGCCCTCGCAGCCGGACACCCTCGCAGCCGGACGGCATCGCAGCCGGACGGCATCGCGGCGCACCCGCGCGCCCCGAGTACCCTGAGGGACGTCCTGGTGTCGGCGAGAGGGTGTCCGTGACGAAGCCCTTCCGCCCCCGCCCCGAACCCGGCGAGGCCGCCGGTGTCACCGCCATGGCCGCGGAACTGCTGGAAGTGCTGTGGGGCCGCGCCGACATCGCACCGGTCTCGTCCTCCCAGCTGCGTGTGCTCCTGGCCCTGGACGCCCACGAGGACATCAACCTGCGCACCCTCGCCGACCACCTCGGCTCCACACCCCCCTCGACGAGCCGCCTGTGCGACCGCCTCCAGGCCGCCGGCTTCGTCGAACGCGAGGTGTGCGAGACCGACCGCCGCGAGGTACGCCTCCGCCTGAGCCCGCAGGGCCGCACCTTCCTCACCGACCTCCGCACCCGCCGCGAGGCCGCCCTGAGCACGGTGCTGGACCACATGCCCCCCACAGCCCGCCACGCCCTCCTGACCGGCCTCCGCTCCTTCTGCGAAGCGGCAACGACCCAGCTCACCGCAGGACCCCCGGCAGCGGAGCACCGCACAGCGTAAGCGCCCCTCCCGCCGCGGGAACCCCGGTCGGCCCGCAGCGCCTTCCGCCCGGACGTCTGCCGGTGCGCCGCATCCCCGGAGAGAACCGATTTCCCGCCGAATCGCGCCGTGCGCGGAGCAGTCGGTCGTCCACGGCAGATCCTTGAAGGAAGTTTTCGTTTACCGGGATCACGATGGTGACTTGAACCATTTTGGATCCATGCCCCTGCCACTGCTTTTGATCTTCGATCACTCGTCGATGGGTCATTCTTGCCCTGACCGTTGCACTCCCCGTGTGTGAGAGCCCGCCCGACATCGCGGTCATGAGCGGGTTTGGTCGCTGCCCGGTTCCGGCCTGCGCGACGTTGACGTAAAAGATCACGCAGGTTTTGATCACCCGGCTGTGAAAAATCTGTGATCACGGGGCGGGGACATGGGGTGGGCGAGAGTGCGCAGTGCTGCCAGAGTGAAGAGTCATGGCGGGAGTCGGCTCACCGCTTGTGCTCGGCTGGTCGCGCCGTTGCTCGTGGTGCAGTTGCTGGGTGCTGCCGGCTCTCAGGCGGTTGCAGCGGACATGTCTCAGTCCGCGTCGGCGGACGCCGGTGATCACGATCTGTCGCCTGAGGCGTCTGCGTCGGAGAAGGCGGCAGCGTCGGGGGCCCCGGTCGCGGTGAACGAGGAGACGACCCCCACCCAGTTGGTCACTGCTCAGCCGGACGGCACCTTCACGGTGGAGTTCGATCCCGGGCCGGTGAGGGTGAAGCAGGCAGGGAACTGGGTCCCGGTCGACACGGATCTGGTGACCACCGCATCCGGAGGAATCGCGCCGAAGGCGGCGGCGGCAGACATGACCTTTTCCGGAGGTGGTTCGAGCACTCCGCTGGCGAAGATCACCAGGGACGGGAAGTCATACAGCATCGGCTCGCCCTGGACCCTGCCCACGCCGACACTGTCCGGTTCCACGGCCACCTACCCGGATGTCGTACCGGGGACAGACCTGGTGGTGCAGGCCACGCCGGACGGTTTCAGCGAGAACCTCGTGGTCAAGACCCGCGAGGCGGCTCAGAACGCGGATCTGTCGAGTATCCGGTTCCCGGTATCGGTCGATGGCGTCTCCGCGTATGACACCCACAGCGGTGGCGCGGCTTTTGTCGACGGTCAGGGACGACCTGTGTTCACCACAGGCACCGCGCTGATGTACGACTCCTCGGCAGCGGCCGAAGCCGCCGGCTCGGCAGTTGACGCCGCCTCGTACCGCGTCACGGCCTCCGCCGGATCCGTGGCTGCGGATCCAGGTGTGGTGGCGGATCCGGACCCGGGCGCCAGGTCGGTGGCGATGGACATGACGGTCTCGGACGACGCACTGACCCTTCAGCCCGACCGTTCTTTCCTGGACGACCCCGCCACAACGTACCCCGTGGTGCTGGATCCCCAGACCACGAGCGCATCACTGTCGGGCTGGACGACCGTCTGGTCGACCGAAAGCTCTACCTCGTTCTGGAAGACCTCGCATGCGCTGGGTGTCGGCTATGACGCGTGGGTGGACAACAAGAAGGCCCGATCGCTGTACCAGTTCGACACCCATACCCTGGGCGACAAGAAGATCCTCTCGGCCACTTTCGCGGCACTCGAGGTATGGTCGGCGAACTGTACGGACAAGCCGGTGGAGTTGTGGCGGACCGGCTCGATCTCGTCGTCGACGAAGTGGTCTGCGCAGCCTGCGTGGTCCAAACTCGTGGACACGGTGACGACCGCCAAGGGCTACTCCTCCTCCTGCCCTGGCGGAAACGTGTCCTTCGACGCGACCGACGCGGTGACTTACACCGCGGCCGAGTCCGCCTCGACCACTACTCTCGGCCTGCAGGCCAGTGACGAGGACGACGAGATCGCGTGGAAGCAGTTTGCCTCGCCGTCCGATCACAAACCCACGCTGTCCGTGACGTTCGTGTCGAAACCCAGCACTCCGGCCAGCGTGAAGATGTCGAATCCCAGCCTGGCCTGTGCCACGACCAGGGCTACGGCAGCGGTGATTCGTGACACGACACCGACGCTGACTGCGGTGCCCAAGTCGTCGGACGGCTCACAGTCCACCCTGCGCCCGAATTTCCAGGTGTACAAATACGACCCTGACGTGACCGATCCCTCGGCCGGGTCGGGAAGCCCGTCTGCTTGGACGGCCTCGGGTACGGCCGGGACATGGACCACGCCGACGCTCACCAACGGGCAGACATACTGGTACCGGGCCCGCACCCAGTACAAGTACTCCTTCAACGGCACGACCGGATACATGTACTCGGGCTGGAGTTCGGCGTGCTGGTTCACGATCGACACAACCCGACCGGTCCCCCCGGACGTGGATTCCACCGACTACCCGGAGTGCGCCAGTCCCGACAACCCCGATGTCTGTACGGCGTCCGACGGGGTGGGCCGCCCCGGCGCTTTCACGCTCAAGGCCAATGGAGCTTCCGATGTCGTCAAGTACACCTACCAGTTGAACGACGACGCTGTCCGCACCAAGACGTTCTCGACAGCGACCACCAGCTACACCCGTACCTTCGCTCCTGATGTGCGAGGGGTGAACACGCTGACCGTGCAGACCTGGGACTCTGCGGGGAACGCTTCTGCCAGCTACACCTACACGTTCAAGGTGGCGGCGGGCGCCGGACCCGTCGATCACTGGTCCATGGATGAGGGAACCGGTTCCACCGCCGTCGATTCGGCCGGCGGAAAGAACGCCACCCTGAAGGGTGGCGCAGGGTGGACCGGCAAGGCCCGGCTCGGTCAGGCCCTGCAGGGCAATGCAACCTCCGCGTACGCGGTGACGGATTCCTCCGCCCTGGACACCACGAAGAGTTTCACCGTGTCTGTGTGGGTGCGGCTCACCTCACTTGCCTCCAACAGCACGTTCGTCGCGCAGGAGGGTACGAACGCCGACGGCTTCCAGCTCTACTACTCCAGTACCTACGGCTGGGTCTTCAACCGGCATGCCTCCGACGTGACATCGCCGACGATCGTGCGTGCCCTGTCCGACGCGACCCCCGTGATCGGCGTGTGGACTCATCTGCTCGGCGTCTACGACGCTCAGGAGCAGGAAGTCCGTCTCTACGTCAATGGGGTGAACGACGCATCGCTGAACGCGTCGTTCACCACCCCGTGGCAGGCAGCCGGCCCGGTCGGCATCGGCTGCCGTCTGTACCAGAACACCTGCGCGGAGTTCACAGCCGGCAGTGTCGACGAGGTCACGCTCTGGAATCGCGTCATGTCCGCCGAGGAGGTCGCGGACCTCCAAGCCATGACCAACGCCGACACCGGCGAGGCGCAACCCGCGCTCGCCGCCGACTGGGATATGTCGGAGACCACAGGCACCAGTGCCTCGGATTCGTCCGGGTACGGTCACCCGGCCACGGTCGCCGCCGGTGGCACCTGGGCCACCGACGACGACGGAGGCAAGGGCAACGTCCTGTCCCTCAACGGCACATCCACGGCGAACGGCACCGCCTCCGGGCCCATCGTGGACTCCCAGGGCGACTTCACCGTGGCAGCCTGGGCCAAGCTCGACGCCTCGGCACTGTCCGACACCACTGTCGCCCATCACATGAGGATCGCCACCCAGTCCGGTGGCGTACGCGACTCATGGGGTCTCTGGTACGACCAGGCCGCGGGCTCCTCCCAGGGCATGTGGGTGTTCGGCCGCACCACCGCGGACAGCACCAGCGGCTCGGTCGTCAAGGTGCCCGCCACCGTAGCCTCCGCCCAGCTGGTCGACCCGGGCGACTGGACACTTCTCACCGGTGTCTACGACGGCGCCCACCATCAACTGTTCCTCTATGTCAACGGCGTCCGGCAAGGCGCCCAGGGCGACACCGACACCGACGACGACACCGGTGACGGAGTCGTCTTCACCAGCCCCTGGCAGGCCACGGGCACGTTCAACATCGGACGCGGCCGCATCAGCACGGGTGCGTACAGCGACTTCGCACACAGCCTCGTGGACGACGTGAGGGTGTGGACCGGCGTGATGTCCGACACCGCCATCAGCCAGCTCTACGTCAACGAAGTACCCATCCCGCTGTAACAGCGGCCACGTCACACAAGCGGCAGTCCGGGTTCGGCGGGCTTCACAAGAAGCGGGGAGTGCAGTCATGGGTGGGTTACGGCGGACACGGATGTGGGTCGTTGCCGTCACAACGAGCGCACTGGTCGCAACGGGACTGGGCACAGCACCGGCCGTGTGGGCGTCGCAGCGGCACGGCCATCACACCGTGCATCTGCCGTCGACCCGGAGCGGCAAGGCCGTTGACTTCAAGGCCAGGAAGACAACTCGGCAGGACCCGGTCAAGGCAGCCGACGCCGGGTCTGTCCAGCGCCACCCCGTGATAGCAGCAGTTGTAGCGACCGCAGTCGTCGTCGGTGTTATCGCATGTGTCGCACTTACAGCCGGTGGCTGCGGGGCGGTTCTCATGGCCGGTGCCACAGGGTTCACGGCCGGTGCGGAAACAGGCAGTATTGGAGTCGCCGCCGTCGGGGCGTCCATCGGAGTAATAGGCGAAGGCGGCGCTGTCATCGCGGGAGCGATGGGCATCGCAGGCACAGGGGCAGCCGCTGTAGCCGAAGGAGCCGAGACAGCAACGGCGTCCAAGGCCGCCACCGAATCCGGTGCGAAGGCCGCTGACGAGGTGGCGGAAGGAACGGCGCGGTCCGGAGCGGCGAGGGGAAGCGAGCGAGCCGAGACCGCTGCTCCCAAGAGCGGCAGCTGTGACCACAGCTTCCTGCCAGCGACCAAGGTCCTCATGGCCGACGGCCACGAGAAGAAGATCAAGGACATCGAACCGGGTGACAAGGTCCGGGCGACCGACCCCAAGACAGGCAAGACCCAGAGCCGACCTGTCAAGAAGCTCATCACCACGCGGCACGACAAGGACTTCGCCACCCTGACCGTCCGGAGCGGCGGCAAGTCCTCGAAGATCACCGCAACGGTCACCCACCCCTTCTGGATCACTTCCAAGGCCACCTGGACCAAGGCTGGCAACATCCAACCCGGCATGCGCCTCCTGTCTGCCTCGGGTGCGGCAGTCGTGGTGTCGGCAGTCGAGATATGGCATCGTCAGCACCTGACGCATGATCTGACGGTTGGCTTCACACACACGTACTATGTGCTGGCAGGGAAGACGCCGGTCCTGGTTCACAACTGCGGCGGTGATCTGCTCCGCAGGGCTCGCGAGCTTTATGGAACTCGGGCCGACGAGGCATCCACGGTTGCAGTTGCCCGAGTTCGGAACGTGAATAATCCGGACAAGGTCGAAACGTGGGTAGCGACTGACACGGCAGCTGTAGTTCTTGATCACGGTTGGTCGTGACGGTGGTGTCGTTGCTGGTGGCAGGCGGTCGCGACGGCTTGGTGATGGCGTCGCCAGGCGGTCCAGTGCAGGACGTGCTCGCGGTCGCGGACGGGTGGCGGCAGCACGACGGCTCGCAGGAGCCGGATGAGCTCGGGGCAGCTCAGCGGGACGAGCGCGGGCTCGTCCTCGGCGGCGTCGTGGACGGCGGCGGCCGTGAGAGCAAGGACGGCGGCGGCGATCAGGGAGAACAGTGACCAGCGCATCCAGGAGTTCCAGCAGGTCACCTGGCCCTGGTCGAGTCCGGTGAAACCCTTGGCGAGTTGGAAGGTTTCCTCGATCCGCCACCTGCGACAGATCACTTCCACCAGCGTGCCGAGTGAGACGTCGCCGGGTGCCCAGCAGCGGAAGTAGGACACTTCGCCGGTGTAGCGGTGCCGCCGCGCGACCAGCACACTCGTCCCGGGCTCCTTCTCGTTCCGGTTCTCGTCGGGAGCGTCGTCGGCGCGGACATCGAGCCAGGCCCAGTCGTACTCGCGGGTGCCCTTGGTGCCGTGTCCGGTCTGCCGGCGCATCCACTGCCCGGGCCGCACCTTGTTGATCATTTTGCGGGCCTCCCACCGGCGTCCGGTCCCGTCGATGACCTGGTAGGTGGCGGCGATGCCAACGGTGTAGCCGAGCCCCAGCGCCCGTATGCCCCGGCGTAGTTCGCGCCCGCAGTACACCTCGTCGCCCGCGAACCAGCGGGCCTTGAGGCCGGCGGCGAACGCGTCGGTGACCATGGCCAGCGCCTGCTGCGGCTTCGTCGCGAAGGCGATCTCCTCCGGCACTCCGGCGACCTCGCGGCGTTCCTCGTCCGCAGCCCAGTCCGCCGGGAGATACAGGGCCCGATCGATGATCACCTTCGTCGTCGCGGTGACCGCCGCCAGGTGCACCGCCACCTGGCACAGTCCGACACCGCCGATTGCACCGGAGTATTGCCGGCCGGCGCCCACGCAGTCCGTGGACGACTTCGCATCCCCCGTCTCGTCCGCCACCAACACCACGCTCTGACCGGCGAGTTCATCGATCACGAGGCACGCGATCTCCTGCCGGGCCCGCTCATGGTCGAACCGGGCGCGCGAGAGCAGGTGCTGCAGCCGGTGCGGGCCCGGATGTCCCAGAACCTGCGCGAGCGTCCAGCAGTTCCGCGTGTCCACCTCCAGCAACAGCCCCGCGACCAACTCCGCCGCCGTCGCCCGGGCTTCACGTCGTGCGAAGCAGCCCGCGACCGCCCGCATCGCCCTCCCGAACACCTCGCCCCACGCCCGCTCGGCTATCGTTGCTTCCACGGCCACCGCGTCTTGATACGTCGTCACAAACGTTCATGATCACGGTGGCCGTACTCATGCCCACATCCGCCCCGGCGACTCGCTGACCAGCCCAGACGCTGGAACTACAGCTGCCGTGACTGAGCGCACTGGTCTCCCTGACGAATGGAAGGGAGGCAACGCACCGCTCCGCGGAGAGCGCTACATCTCTGGGCAGGGGCATGCAGAGGCCACGATCATGAATCGCTTGGGTAGTGAATGGAAGATTGTAGGGATGGCTTCGTCGACTAGAATGTGCCCACCGTGTTATGCGCAAGCAACAGGGATGGGTCTTAAGTCGAGTTCCACTGGTAAGGGAGTTGGCGTATCGAGCACTGGAAATACACCATGGCGAGTGGTACTTGGGGATGGTGGCTAATGGACTCGTCGAGTCTGGTAGGAGGGCTCTCCCTCGCCAGAATGCGCCCTGTTCTTGAGGTTGCTGGGACTGCATTCCTCGCAGAGATCGATGACATCGTCGCTGCGTGCAGTGCTTCGGGGGGGCCTGGAGGTGCCGAGACGATCGTTTCGTTGAGAGGCTGGCGAAGCGAGATTGGCCCACTAGAGGATTCGTCCACCCCGGTCTATTTTCAATCGACGGCTGCCGGCATAGCGATACTGGTGGCCTCGCAAGAGTTGTCTGCAAGCGATCGCCTATGGAGGATCAGGTCTGGCGTGGGAAACTTCTGGGATTCCTGTGATGACCTGGTGCATGCGGGCGGTGGATACTCGCGGGCCGAGCTTCGGGGAATTAAGACAACTCTGCGGGGAGTTGAGGATATCTGGCTTGGTGAGGATATCCGCCTATTGTCTCAAGAGGGGGCTGATGTCGCTGAAATTTATGCAGAACGCCTCTCCAGGGTTCAATTTAATTATCCGAAGCGTCGGCAGGTTGCTCGAGTCGTAGCGGAGTGCGCCGGATGGAATGTGTCGACTATTTCTCCGTGATTCAGGCTGAGTTACCGAAATCTGGTAGCAGTGCGAGGAAGTGCTCATCGGCATTGATGTCGATGAGAGTTCATGGAGCCAGATGCGGGCGCGGGTGCCGGCAATGAAGCCGGCGTGGGCGTGGTCGAGCAGTTCATGCGCTTTCGCAGCCGCGGACTTCGTGGCGCTGGCCAGCCTGGATATTGATCTTACCGGTCTTAATGCGAATCACGGCAGCATTTCTTCTGGTGTGCTTCAGGAGGAGGTGTCCAATATTAGGCGAATCCAGGAGAAACTCTATCGGTGACTTTGTTAGTGATGATTGCGCCGGGGAGATCTTTGAACTGTGGGAGTCCAGTGTTCGAAGGGTGGAAGGGTGTGATGGGGCGCGTGATGTCGATTCGGTGGCTGCTCTTCTGGGCGATTTCCGTTCCACTATTTATTGGGTTCAAGTCGCTGAGTGAGGATTGCTGAAAAATGACCGCCACACAGGCCGCACGGCGAGCTGCAGGTACTCAAACGGGGTTAGATGTGCTTCTCCGCTGGATGCGGATCCGACGGCGAACGTCCGCGCAGGACATCGAAGATTTCCGGAACAGTAAACCGATTCTGGTCGTAGGGTTCACCCAGACCATTGGCGGGGAGATTTTGGTTTCGGTGGGTAAGGGGAAACAGATAGCTCGGCTCAGGCAAGGGTATCTGCGGCTTGTCGCCGGTGAGGCGCCGGTCTGGACGGATCGGCGTGGTGGCAGGAGCGCGCGGCTGCAGTCGCCCTTCACGCTGCGGTCCGTGCCCAAGAAGGTCCGACTGGCGCCGAAGTTCGAAGGTTATGAATTGGTGACGAGTCAAGGAACATTCGATCTGGCGGTACCGAAGAAGGATGCGGCGCTGGTTCAGTACGCGTTCGCGGCGCAGGACTCGTAGAACTCTGGAACTGCGGCGACGGGCATGTGGTAGCTGATCACCACTGCGTGACGGCGACACTTGTGACCGCGAAGTCCGTCGGATTCGCCGCAGGCCGGTTGCTGCCCGGCCTGCGGCGCCGTTGGCGTCAGGGGCCGTCGGAGGGCGCTTCCGGGGCGTACGGACTCGGTGCGATCGGTCTGTTGTTCAGGTCCACCGACAGGAAGATGTCGTTCGCGACCGGGTTGCGGAGTTCCTCCGCCAGTTGGCCGATCAGGCCGGCCGTGCGGGCCAGGAGGGCGAAGGCGCGGAGGAGGTCCAGGGGGAGGCCCAGGTCGGCCAGGGCGGCGCCGCAGACCCCGGCGCCGTTCAGGGGGAGGGTTCTGCCCAGGACCTCGGGGTGGACTCGGCCGATGGCGGCGAAGAGGGTGAGATGGGGGCCGAACAACCCCTCCTCCGTGGCGATCTCGAAGAGGCGGGGCGTGCGGGGGTCGCCGTTCTTGTGGACGTGGTGGCCGAGGCCCGGGACGAGTGCGTTCGCTGCTCTGGTCGAGCGGAGTGCCTTCAGGGCCAGGGCGTTCCAGTCCTCCTCGGTGGTGGGCAGGGTGCTGCCGGCCGGCGCCTTCGCCTCCTCCAGGACGTCGTGGAGGTAGCGGCCGCAGTCCTCCGTCACTCCCAGGAAGCGGGAGCCGCCGCCCAGGAGGCCCGCTGCCAGGGCGCCCTGGACCGAGTCCGGGGCCGAGAGATAGGTGAGGCGGGCGGTGATGGCCGTCGGGGTGAAGCCGTGGTCCGCCAGGGCGGCCAGGACCGCTTCGAAGACCCGGGTCTCCGACGGTGTCGGGCGGCGCTGTGTCGCCAACCAGAAGGCCAGGGCACCGAAGCCGACCTCGCCCATCACGTCGGTGGCCAGGTCCTCGCCGAGCAGGGTGATCCTGTCCAGGGAGGAGGCTCCGAGAGCCGTCGGGTAGTCAGGCACGGGTGTCTCCCGGGTGGTCGGCGCCGCCCTCGCCGTCGCTCAGCCACTTGCGCAACTCGGCTCCGTGTTCGTCCAGTTCGGGTGGCGGACGGTGATACGCGGCGGGGGAGGCGGAGAAGCTGATCGGGTGGCGGGTGGTCGGGATCGCGCGGGTGCCCTCGCCGACCGTCACCACCGGGTCCAGACCGAAGCGTTCCGCCATCGCGAAGCCGCCGTCGATGGTGTTGATCGGGCCGCAGGGGACCCCGGCCTCGACCAGCAGGTCGAACCACTCCAACGCGGGCCGGGTGCGCAGGCGTTCCACCAGGACCGGGCGCAGCTCCTCACGGTGCGCCGTGCGGTCGGCGTTGTGGCGGAAGCGGGGGTCGTCGGCCGTCTCCGGAATGCCGAGTACCTCGCAGAGACGCCTGAACTGCGCGTCGTTGGCGGCCGTGACGATCAGGTCCCGGTCGGCCGCCGGCAGGGGCTCGTAGGGGAAGACGCTCGGGTGCGCGTTGCCCATCCGGAACGGCACCGTGTCCCCGGCGACGTACGCGGAGCTGTGGTTGACCAGCCCGGTCAGCGCCGAGGACAGCAGGTTGACCTCGACGAGCTGGCCCCGGCCGGTCGCGTCCCGGTGCCGCAGTGCGGCGAGGATGCCGATGGTGGCGTGGTTGCCGGCCATCACGTCGAACACCGAGATGCCCGCCCGGTACGGCGGCCCGTCCGGGTCGCCGGTGAGGCTCATCAGCCCGGAGATGGCCTGCACCATCAGGTCGTAGCCGGGGACGGCGCGCCCCGGGCCCGTACCGAAGCCGCTGATCGACGTGTACACCACGCCGGGATTCGCCGCGCTGACCGTGTCGTGGTCCAGGCCGTAGCGGGCGAGGCCGCCCGGTTTGAAGTTCTCGATCAGCACGTCGGCGCGGCGGGCGAGTTCACGGGCCAGGCGGGCGTCCCGCTCGTCGCGGAAGTCGAGGACGATGGAGCGCTTGCCGCGGTTGACGCCCAGGTAGTACGTCGACACACCGTCCCGTACGGGTGGCGTCCAGGAGCGGGTGTCGTCGCCTCCCGGGCCCTCGACCTTGACCACGTCGGCGCCGAGATCCGCCAGCAGCATCGTCGCGTAGGGGCCCGCGAGGACGCGGGAGAAGTCCGCCACCAGCAGTCCGTCGAGGGGCCCAGGAGTGCGTTCGGACATGGCTTACGACTCCTCCTGGCGCACCGCGACGCCCTCGCCGCGGTACTCGCTGTACGTGTACGGGTTGGAGATCGGCTCCGTCCGCGGGATCTCCGGGGCCATGGACTCCTGCCACGCCTCCTCGCCGAGCGTGCCGCGCGCGTACGACACGGTCGACGCCACCGCGTCCCGGGCCCGCCCCAGATCCACGCCGACCAGTTCGTGCGCGTACTTCACCGGCCGCCCGTCCACGAGCACCGTGTCCACGTCCGCGCGGCCCGTCTGGAAGACGACGTGCCCGTACGGGTGCAGCAGCGGGAACATCGCGGGGTTGCGCTCGTTGCGGAGCAGGACGACGTCGGCCCGCTTGCCCGGCGTCAGCGAGCCGGTCCGGTCGTCGAGACCGAGCGTGCGGGCGCCGCCGATCGTCGCCCACTCGACGACGTCACGGGCGCGCAGCCGGTGGTGCACGACCGTCTCCCCGGCGGCGTGGGCCTCCAGGTGCTCGCGGGCCCGGTCGGCGGAGAGCGTGGCGCGCATCGCGGAGAACAGGTCGGCGCTGAACCACACGCTGGTGTCCATCGACAGCGACACCGGTATGCCGTGCCGGCGCAGCCGCCAGGTGGGCGGGTAGCCCTGACCGGCGTTCTGCTCGCTCTCCGTGGACACGGACACCGAGCCGCCGGACGCCGCGATCCGCTGGTAGGAGTCCTCGCTGAGGGTGGCGGAGTGGACGTAGGTGACGTCCGGCGTCATGAAGCCGTGGTCCCACATCAGCCGGATGCCGTCGTCGCCGGTGGCGCCCCACACACCGGCGTGGGTGGTGACGGGCAGGCCGAGCTCACGGGCCGCCTCGAAGGCCGCCTTCTCCGGGAACGCGGCGTCTCCGGTGACGTCGAAGGCCAGTTGGAGGCCGAGCAGGTCGTCGCGGGAGTCCGGTGCGGAGAAGTTGCGGGTCACGAAGGCACGGAAGTCGGGGGAGCCGGCCCATTCCCAGGGGGCGCCGAGCAGGTTGCCGTAGGCGAGCACGAAGCGGCCCGGTACGGAGCGCAGTGCCTCGACCGCCGCGTCGCCGTGCTCGGGGGTCTGCAGGCCGTGCGACCAGTCGACGGTCGTGGTGACGCCCGCGTCGAGCGCCTCCACCGCCGACAGCAGGTTGCCCGCGTGGATGTCCTGCGGGCGGAAGATCTTGCCCCAGTTGAGGTAGTAGAAGACGAAGTACTGCGACAGCGTCCAGTCCGCGCCGAGGCCGCGCAGCGCGGTCTGCCACATGTGGCGGTGGGTGTCCACCATGCCGGGCATCAGGATGCCGCCCGAGCAGTCGACCACGAGCGCGTCCCCGGGCGCCTCCAGGCCCTGCCCGACCCGTTCGATGCGCTCGCCCCGGACCAGGACGTCGCCCCGCTCGAGATCGCCGATCGCGGGGTCCATGGTCAGCACGGTCGCGTCACGGAAGAGGACGGGACGGCCGGGGACGAAGTCCTCCGCCCGGGGCCGTCGCGGGTTCTGCGAGGAGTCGTCGGCCGGTGTCGTCATGGGATCACCTCGTGGTGCGGGTCGGTACGGGAACGGAGGAGGAGAGAGGGCGCGGCTGCCGCGGCGCGAGCGGGCGCGGGCCGGGGCAGGCTCACGGCCGTGACCCGGCCCCGGCCGAGGGCTGGAGCACGAAGTCGAACTCCGCCTGGAGATAGGGGGTTCGGGACTCGCCGCCGTCGGGGGTGCGGCCGGCCGGCCGTTCGGTGAACTCCACCACCAGCCGGTCCTTGGTCCCGAACACCACGTCGCTGTCGAGGTATTCGCTGCCCTGCTGGAAGAGATGGGTGACCAGCCGTTCGTGGCCGGGGTGTTCGATCAGGAAGTGGATGTGCGCCGGGCGGAAGTGGCTGATGGCGGTCCGGGCGATCAGGTCGCCCACCGGGCCGTCCATCGGGATGGCGTAGCCGCGCGGTGCGATGGTGCGCACGCAGTACGAACCGTCCTCGCGCGTACGGTACTTGGCGCGCAGCCGAGCCTCGTCCACCTCGGGCAGCTGTGACTCGTAGGCGCCGTCGGCGTCCGCCTGCCACACGTCGAGGACGACGTCCGGCAGCGGGACCCCGTCGAGGCCGAGGACACGGCCGGTGACGTAGAGCGGGGTGCCCTCGACGCCGTCGGACATGTCGTGGGCGTAGGGGACGGTGGGGGAGCCGTCGATGTGGAACGGGCCGAGCACCGTGGCCGGGGTGGCCTCCGGCTCGAAGCGGTTGTTCAGCTGGACGACCAGCGTGCTCAGACCGAGTACGTCGGAGGCGAGGATGAACTCCTGGCGCTTGTCGTCGCTGATCCGGCCGGTCGCGGCCAGCCACTCCACCGCCGCCAGCCACTCGTCCTCGGTGAGCCGTACCTCGCGGGCGAAGGCGTGCAGATGCCGTACCAGCGCGGTCGTCAGCTCCGCGAGGCGGGGCGGGGCGGCGGTGGCCCACCGTTTCTCCGCGAGGGCGGTGAGGTTCTCCTCCGTCACGAAGGCCATGGAATCCTCCTTGATCCGGCCCGGCCGGGACGCCGTGCGGACGACTGTCCGTACAGCGGTCACCATGCATCATGGTTGAGCGCTAAATCAAGGTTGCTGCACGGTGTGCCGGGGCAGGAATCCGGACGGATGTCCGGCTGCCGCTATCCTGAGCACATGCGCAGAGACGGAAACCCGGAGTTCATCGAGGCCCTGGCCCGTGGTCTCGACGTGCTGCGCTGCTTCCGGCCGGGCGTCCCCGCGATGACGCTCAGCGAGATCGCGGCCGCCACCGGCCTCGCCCGCCCCACCGCCCGGCGGATCCTCATCACCCTGGAGCAGCTCGGCTACGTCCGCTCCGAGGAACGCGGCTTCTCCCTGACACCGCGGGTCCTCGACCTCGGCATGGCCTACGTCGGCTCGCTCGGCCTCTGGGACCTGGCCGCGCCGCACCTGCGCGCACTGGTCCGGCAGACCGGCGAGTCCTGCTCCCTCGCCCAGCTCGACGGCGCCGACGTCGTCTACGTCGCTCGGGCCGCCGTACCCAAACTGGTGACCCTGGCCGTCACCGTCGGCACCCGGTTCCCGGCGCTCCAGACCTCCCTCGGCAAGGTGCTGCTGGCCGCCCTCGCACCGGACGACCTCGACAAGGCCCTGGCCGAGCCGAGCCGTTCGGGCGTGAGACCCCGCTGGACGCCGGACCGTGAGGAGATCGACGCCGCGCTGCGCGACGTACGGGCCAAGGGCTGGTCGGTCACCGACCAGGACCTCGCCCTCGGCATCCGCTCCGTCGCCGCCCCGGTCCGCGACGGCGACGGCAGGGTCGTGGCCGCGGTCAACGTCAACGCCCACGCGGCGGAGACCACCGTGGACACACTCGTCGACCACCACCTCCCCCTGCTCCTCCGGGCCGCGAGCGCGATCGGCGCCGACTGGGCGGCCTGGCGGGGGCGCCCGCTGGAGGTCGTGGAGGGCGGCACGCAATGACGTGGTGAGCGGGGGCCGGTGCCGTGCCCCGGCGCCTCCGGCGGCATGCTCACATGGCGCGCAGACCCCGGTCGGTGAAGACGATCAGCCACTCGAAGCTCTCGTCGATGTCGGCGCTCCACTGGAAGCCGCCCGCCGACTGGAGGGTGGCGAAGCCGTGGAAGAGGCTGCGGAGCAGGCGCAGGGCGTGGTCCGTGTCGGAGTCCGGGACGTCGTAGCCGCGCAGCACCGCCCGGAACGCGGCCAGGGTCCGCTCGCCCGCGGCCGCGATCGGGTCGTCGGGGCCGGCCGGTTCCACGCCGATCGTCGCGGCGTAGCGGCCGGGGTGCTCCAGGACGAAGGCGCGGAAGGCGCGGGCCGCGGCCGCCAGGGCGTCGCGGCCCGCGTAGCCCTGGACCGCGCTGCCCACGGCGTCGGCGGCCTCGCGCAACGCCAGTGCGGCGATACGCCGGTTGAGGTCGTCCTGGCCGCCCACATGCTTGTACAGGGACGGGGTGCGCACGCCCAGGCGCTCGGCCAGCAGGCCCATCGTCAGGCGGGCGATCCCCACCTCGTCCGCGAGGGCGGCGCCGGCCGCGACCACGGCCGCCGGGTCCAGGCCGGCCCTAGGCACGGGCGGTGTCCGAGCGGAGGAAGGACAGCACGAGCGAGACGACCCGGTCGGGGAACTGGTCGTGCGGGTAGTGCCCCGCGCCCTCGATCGTCTCGAGGCGGCCGAGGCCGGACGGCAGGGCGCCGACGATCGCCGAGCCCTCGGCGCGCGGGTCGGCCCAGTCGGGGTCGAGCGTGCCCATCACGACCAGCACGGGGCAGCGGACGTTGCCCAGCTGCTCGTCGGCGTCGGCGGGGGCACTGCGGCCCATGCCCCGCATGGCCTTCATCCGGCCCGGTTCGCGCAGGAGGGAGTCGATACGGCCGAGCCGCTGTGCCCAGTGGGCCGGTTTCACGCCGGGGTAGGCCACGTCGAGGTACGAGCGCCACAGCCGCACGCTGCCGAACAGACCTGTGCCGAGCAGCCGCAGCATGCCCTGCCTGAAGCGCTTCGAGCGCAGGTCGCCGAGGCTGAGGGACTGCTTGCGGGTGAACGGCGCCAGCTCCACGACGGCGCTGATCAGTGACGGTTCCCGCGCCGCGGCGATGGTGGCGGCGCCGCCGGAGAACGAGTGGCCGACCAGCACGGCCGGTCCGCCCAGGTGCCGGACGACGGCGATCAGGTCCCCGGCGACGGCGGCGCGGCTCCAGTCCGGCCATCCGGTGTCGGACTCGCCGCAGCCGCGCAGATCGACGGCGGCGACCCGGTGGCCCGCGGCCACCAGCTGCGGAATCACGGCGCGGTAGGCGGCGCGGCTGTCGCCCATGCCGTGCGCGAGAACGATCAGCGGTCCGGACCCCGCGACCTCGTAGGCGATCCGGCCGCCGTCGACGTCAAGGTACTCAATCATGTCCTGCTCCCTCATCGGCTAATCTCGATAGCTAAAAGCTAATGTGATTAACCAAGCCTGTCAACGGCGGGATTCCGGGGGGATCGGAGTGCGGGGCGTGGATCCGTCTTGTGTCGACACATGTAGGCCGTTCGGATGTATCCGGTGTCGGATATTTACTTTCTGTCGACACAAGGTGAGACTGTCTGACGTCGGACGCCTTGAAGCCGGCCCATGACCGATCTGTCGTTCCTCACCACCGGAGGTACCCCATGCCACCCCGACCGCCCCAGGCCTGGGCCCACCGGCAGGGCAGGATCGCCATGCGCCCGCTGGAGGCCGCCGACTTCGGCCCCGAGGCCCTCGCCGCCCGGGCCCGCATCGCCGACGCCCTCCACCGCTTCGGTGTCGCTCACGACGAGGCCCAACTGGGGCCGCTGGCCAGCTGCTTCACCGAGGACGCGGTGCTGGAGATCGCCGAGGCCAGTGCCGAGCCGTTCGCCCGCTTCGAGGGGCGGGCCGAGATCCGTGAACGGCTGTCCCGGGTCATCGCCGAGCAGGAGGACCAGCGCAGGCACCTGATCGGTGACGTGCTCGTCGACGAGCTCGACCTGTCGGCGGGGACGGCGACCGCGATCGCCTTCGGGCTGGTCTCCGTCGCCGCCGACGGCACGGTGCGCTGGGGCGCCACCGTGATCTACCACGCACACCTGCGCCGCGAGGACGACGGCTGCTGGCGCATCTCCGCGTTCTTCATCGGCATGGACGCCTACGTCGGCACCCGGCCCGTGAACGGGGAGTAGGGAAAGGCCTGTTCGCTCACTCGGCGGCCGGGGCCTCGGGCCGCAGCGCGTACAGCCTGGGCAGGTTCACCACGACGGCCTCCTGGGTGCTGCGGGCGATCACGACCACGGCCTCCTCCCTGAGGTCCGGGTTCTCCTCGCGGTGCGGCACGAACGGCGGTACGAAGATGTAGTCGCCGGGGGCCGTACGCAGCCGGATCTCCTCCGGGTGGTCGTCGGAGTCGTCCAGGAAGACGAACTCGGGGTGCCCGCTGACCACGTAGATCGCCGTCTCGGACTCCCCGTGATGGTGGTCCGAGCTGGACGTGCCGGGCGCCACATGGGTCTGGCCCATCCACAGCTTCTCCGAGCCGACGGTCCTCCCGCTGACGGCGGCGAAGCGGCGCATCCCGCCGGTCTGCGCCGTGTCGCCGTCCAGAGTGTCGGCGCGGATGTGGTGGAGCCTCGAACGCAGGGGTGTCCCGGAGTCGGCCTGGGGGGTGTGGGGCCGGGCGTGGAGGTGGGGGTGGAAACCCTCACCAGGGGTTGTCAGCGGCTTGCTCATGGCGGGGACGCTAGGGCTGGGGCGAAAAGGATGTCAAGAGGTGTCTTTTATGCTTCACCTGCGGCAATGCTCCCGCAATGATCGAGAAGAGTCATACGCCGGGTCTCCGGGCCGCCACCCGTCCGGCATCATGGGCCCATGCACATCTCCGCGAAGGCGGACTACGCCACGCGGGCTCTGCTGGAGCTCGCCCGTCGCCCCGAGCATCCGCTGACCTGCGAGGCCATGGCCTCCTCGCAGGAGATTCCGTTCCGGTTCCTCAAGTCCGTGGTGGGGGAGCTGCGCAGGGCCGGTCTCGTACGCAGCCAGCGCGGCTGCGAGGGCGGCTACTGGCTGGGCCGTCCCGCCGCCGAGATCACCCTGCTGGACGTCGTGCGCGCCGTCGACGGTGAGCTGATCACCCTCCGCGGCGAGCCCCTGGCCGGCCTCGACTACCCCGGCCCCGCCGCCGCGCTGCCCGGTGTGTGGCGCCGCGTGGAGGCCGGCGCTGCCGCCGTGCTGGCCGGCGTGACCCTGGCCGCGCTGCTGCCCGCGGAATCGCCCGCGCCGGCGGTGGAGACGGGCGTCGCGTGAGCCGCCCGCACGCCCCGGCGGCCCTCGAAGTCATCGAGTACACCGACCCGTTGTGTCCCTGGGCGTGGGGAGCGGAGCCCGTCTTCCGGCGGCTGCGCGCGGCGCTCCGGCCCTCCGGTCCGGCGGGTCCGGCCGATTCGGCGGGCCCGGTGGGCGCGACGGGCGCGGCCGGTGCGGCCGGTCGGGTCGTCTGGCGCCGCGTGTACGGCATCCTGTTCGACCACGACGACGACCCGGCACCCGACCCGGCCGCGGAGACCGCCTGGTACGCCCGCTACGTCGAGGACATCGGCGCGCACACCGGCGCACCCCGGGCCGCACGCCTCGGCCGGGTCGCCGCGAGCTCCTGGCCCGCCTCACTCGTCGCCACGGCCGCCGCACTCCAGGGCGACGGCGTCGCGGAACGGGTGCTGCGCCGCCTGCGCGAGACGGTCTTCGTCCTGGGGGAGCCCGCGGACACCCTCCCCCTCGCCCTGTCCGCGGCCGACGGCACGCCCGGTCTGGACCCGGCGAGGCTGGCCGCCGACGCGGCCTCCGGCACGGTGCTCGAACGAGTGCGCGCCGACCGTGCCGAGGCGCGGCGGCCGGTGCCCGAGGCGTTCGGCGTGCGGGACGACGTGCCGCATCCGGGCGCGGCGAAGGAGACCCCCGAGGGCGGTCACCGGTACGCGTTGCCCACGCTGCTCCTGCGCGGGCCCGTCGGCCACCGCCTGGTGCCCGGACTGCGGCCCTACGCGGCCTGTGCCGACGCCGTCGAGGCGCTGTGCCCGGGACTGCCCGTGACGCCGCCGGCGCTCCCCGCGGCGGACGCCCTCGCGCGGTACCGGAGTCTCACCGAGCCGGAGCGCCGCGTCCTGGCCCGGGGCGCGTGGCCGCCGCCGGGCGCCGTCCGGGTGGACACCGGGAACGGACCGCTGTGGCTGCATCCCGACGAGGCCGCCACCCACCCCGCGACCCGCCCGTCCGGTCGCACCGGGCCCGCATGAGGCCGGAGGGCGCCGTGCGACGCCGCACGAGGCCGCTGACCGGCGGCGGAGTCCGTCCCGCCCAATGAGACACCTTTTGGTGTCCATTGACAGGCGCTCATGGCGGACCACAGGATGTTCAGCATGCTGACGACGCACCCCGCCGTGGAGTGCCGCTACGTGGACCTGCGGCGCACCTGTAGCGCTCTCTGTCGCTGACCGCCCGCCCTCCACGGCCCCGGCGCACGACCGCAGCCGTCCGGCACCGGCCACGTCCGTTCCCCGGCCCGGCCCACGCCGTCCTGCGCCGCCCCGCCCGGCACGCACCGCCGTCGAACCCGCCCTTCTCCGCGTCACGGTCACGCCCCCGCGTCCCCGCCGCCTCCTGCCGCCCTGCCCCCGGCCTGCCCGAGCTGGCCCCGAAGTCCCCTTCGCGGTCCGCCTGCCGCATGCCCCGGCGGCGCCGGACGCGCGGACGGCCGTTCCCCGTTCCCTGAACCCCGCGCCGCCCCGGCGAGGGTCAGGGCTGTCAAAGAAAGAACGCCATGCCCGGACATCCCGCGTCCCGCTCGAACTCCCGCTCGCACTCGCACGTCCACCCCCTCCGCCGTCCCGTCCGGCGGCGGACCGCGCGCCTGCGGGCCACCGCCCTCGGGACGGCGCTCGCCGCGCTCCTCGTGCCCGCCCTGGCCGCCTGCAGCGGTGAGACCGCCGCCGCCGCGGGAGGCGGGAACGCCACCCTGAAGTGGGCCTCCTCCTACTTCCCGGCCCACTGGGACCCGGTGGTCTCCGGGAGCGGCGCCCAGTTCCGCGAACTCGCCCTCGTCTACGCATCGTTGACCCGCACCGACGCCAAGGGCAACGCGGTGCCCGACCTCGCGAAGAGCTGGGACTACAACAGCAGGGGTGATCAGGTCACCTTCCATCTGCGCCCCGGCCTGAAGTTCGGCGACGGCGAGCCGGTGAACGCCGCGGCGGTGAAGGCAGCCGTCGAACGGGCCAAGAAGCAGAAGAACTCCGCCCTGTTCGGCGACCTCACCTCGATCAGGTCGGTCGACGCCGAGGGCCTGGACGCGGTCGTCCACCTCACCCAGGTCGACTACCAGATCCCCCAGCTGCTCGGCGAACGCGTCCTGCAGATCGCCAGCCCCAAGGCCGCCGCCTCCCCGGCGAAACTGGACCAGAGCCCGGTCGGCGCGGGCCCGTTCACCGTCACGCAGCTGATACCCGGCACGAAGGCCGTCCTGAAGAAGAACCCCGCCTACTGGGACGCGAAGAACATCCACATCGACCAGGTCGAGCTGACCTCCGCACCCGACGCGTCGACCGTCGTCTCCGGACTGCGCACCGGTGTCTACAACTTCGCCGACATCGCCCCCAGCCAGGCGGACGCCGCGAAGAAGGCCGGCCTGGACGTCTTCGTCCAGCCCGGCTTCAACGCCAACAACATCAGCCTGAACATCAACAAGGCCCCGTTCGACGACAGCAGGGTCGTCGACGCCGTCCGCTACGCCGTCAACCGCAAGGAGTTCGTCGACAAACTCACCTTCGGCTACGGCGAGGAGACCGACCAGCCCTTCCCCAAGGGATACGTGGCCTACGACCCCGAGTCCGCGGACACGTGGCCCTACGACCCCGCGAAGGCGAAGAAGCTGCTCGCCGAGGCGGGCCACAAGGCCGGCGACATCAAGCTCGACCTCGTCATCCCGGCGGAGGACCCGCAGGCCGAGATCGTCCAGTCACAGCTCGCCGAGGTCGGCATCACCGTCAAGATCAAGATCGACAAGAACTGGGCCACCCCGTTCTTCGCCAAGGACCTGACACTGTCGCTGTACGGCACCACCGGCCGCGACTCGGCGCTCCAGACCCTCACCGCCCACTTCGGTCCCGACGGCCCGCTCAACCTCAGCTCCCCGTACGAGCCGGCCGGTTTCGAGGCCGCCGTCGCCAAGGTCCGCGGCACCCCGCTGGACGCGGCGGACTACCCGGCCGTCCTGCGCGCGGCGACCCGGGCCGGTCTCAAGAGCGGGGCGCTGGTCTTCACGTACTCCTCGCCCAACCTCTTCGCGAAGAGCAGGTCGGTCTCCGCGCTGCCGAAGAACCCCGCCCACCTCGACTGGACCGGCGTGACCGTCACCGGGGGCACCCCGTGACGGCGACGGAGGCACCCGCGGCAAAGCCCGCGTCCCCGCCGGCGTCCCCGCCCTCCTTTCGCACCGGCGGCAGGGCGACCGCCGCGGCCGTCGCGTCCACCGCGACCCGGGCCCGGCACACGGCGGCCCGTCTCCTGCCCACCCTCGCCCGCTCCGCGGCGATCTTCGTGCCCGTCTTCCTCGTCGCCACCTTCGTGACGTTCGCCCTGCGCTCCCTCAGCGGCCTCAGCCCCGCCCGCATCCAGCTGGGCGAACAGGCCACCCCCGAGGCCATCGCCCGGGTCGAGGCCCAGTGGGGGCTCGACCGGCCCTTCCTGGTCCAGTACGGCGACTGGCTCGGCGGTGTCCTGCACGGCCGGCTCGGCATCAGCTGGGTCAACGGCGCCGACATCTCCACCCTCATCGGCCTCGGCCTCGGCGTCAGCCTCTCCGTGGCGGTGTTCGCGCTGGTCATCGGAGTCGTCGTGGGGTTCGTGCTCGGCACCGTGGCCGCCCTGCGGCGCACCACCTGGATCGACCGGGCGATCACCGGATTCGTCACCGTCACCTCGGTGATGCCCGCGTTCGTCGTCGGTGTCGTGCTGGTCGGACTCCTCGCGGTGGGACTCGGCCTGTTCCCCTCCGCCGGGTACGTCCCGCCGGACCAGGGACTCGGCCCGTGGCTCGCCCACATCACGCTTCCCGCACTCGCGCTCAGCTTCGACGTGGTGGCCGACGTCGCCCGCCAGCTGCGCGGCAGCCTGGTCGCCGCGTACCGGGAGAACTACGTCACAGGCGCGGTCGTACGGGGGCTGAGCCCGCGCCGGATCTTCTTCGGACATGTGCTGCGCAACGGCCTCGGGCCCGCGCTCGCCACCCTCGGCCTGAAGTTCCCCGCCCTGGTCGGCGCCTCCGTGGTCACGGAGTGGATCTTCGGTCTGCAGGGCTTCGGCCGGTTCGCCAACGACTCGGCGCAGGCCGGTGACGTGCCCGCCGTACAGGGCGTGCTCGTGGTGTCGATCGTCCTGGTCGTCGGCTTCAACCTGATCGTCGACCTGCTGCTGGCGCGTGTGACGCCCGCCGCCCGGCGGGGGGTGTGAACCATGGTCCGCCGCGTCCTCGCGCTCACCTCCGGCCGGATCGCCGTCGCCCTGCTGGGCACGGTCGCCCTGCTCGCCCTCCTCGGCCCGCTGCTCGCCCCCCAGGATCCACTGGCCACCAGCGACCACACCCTCGCCGCCGTGTCCGGCGCGCACTGGCTGGGCACTGACTACCTCGGCCGTGACGTGCTCAGCCGGCTCCTCGACGGCTCCCGCGTCAGCGTGACCGGCTCCCTCGAGGTCGCGCTGACGGCCCTGGTCGTCGGGGTGGTGCCCGGCATCCTCTCCGTGCACCTCGGCCGGGTCTTCGAATGGTTCACCCTCCGGATCGCCGACACCCTGGTCGCGCTCCCGTTCCTGCTGTTCGCCGTCGCCGTGATCGCCCTGCTCGGCAACGGGATCGGACAGGCCATGCTGGTCACCGGCGTTCTGGTGTCGCCGCTGTTCTACCGGGTGGCGCGGGCGGCGACGCTCTCCGTGGCCCGCTCGCAGTACGTGGAGGCCGCACTCGTCTCGGGTGCCTCCACCGGCTGGATCGTGCGCCGGCACGTGTGGGCCAAGGTGCTCCCGCCGATCGCCGTCGCCCTCGCCCAGACCGTCGGCACCGGCTTCGTCATCGTCTCCAGCCTCACTTTCCTCGGCATCGGCGTACAGCCGCCCGCGCCCACCTGGGGCGGACTGCTCGCCTCCGACCTGGCCTACCTCGGCCAGCGACCCTGGGCGCCCCTCGTACCGGCCCTGCTGATCACGGCCACCGTGTGGGCCGCCAACCTCCTCGCCGACGCGATCCGCGACGTCTCCGGCGAGGCGGGCCGCGCCCTCGTACGGCAGCGCGCGGCCCGCAGGAACCGTGCCGGCGAAGCCCGCCCCGTCACCTCCGGAGGTGCGTGATGACCGCCGTCTCCGACGACCTCGCCGAGCGGGAGACCCCCCGGAGGACCGGGCGGGAGAACACGGAGAGGATCACGAGCACCGGCCGGGGCGCCGGCCCGGCCCCGTACGTGCTGTCCCTCCGCGACGTACGCATCACCGATCGCTCCGCCGGCCCGTCCACCGGCCCTTCCGCCGGCCCCTCCGCAGGCCCGTCCGTCGGCAGAGAGATCGTCCACGGCGTCAGCTTCGGCCTCACGCCCGGCCGCACGGTCGGCATCGTCGGCGAGTCCGGCAGCGGGAAGACGCTCACCTGCCGTGCGGCCCTCGGCATCCTGCCCCCGCACTTCGAGATCAGCGGCGGCACGATCGAGATCGACGGCACCGACATCGCCACCCTCTCGCCCCGGCAGTGGACGGCGCTGCGCGGAGCCGTGATCAGCGCCGTCTTCCAGGACCCGGCGTCGTACCTCAACCCCTCCGTGCGGGTGGGCGCGCAGATCGCCGAGGTCGTCCGGGTCAAGCAGGGCCTGAAACGGCGCGCGGCCCGCCACCGCGCCCTGGAACTGCTGAGGGCGGTACGGCTCCGTGACCCGGACCTGGTCTACGGCCAGTACGTCCACGAACTGTCCGGAGGCATGCTCCAGCGGGTCCTCATCGCGGCGGCCGTCGCGGCCGAGCCGAAGGTGCTCATCGCCGACGAGGCCACCACGGCCCTCGACGTCACCGTCCAGGCGGAGATCCTCGACCTGCTCGCCGATCTGCGGGAGCGCACCGGGCTCGCCCTGGTCGTCGTCTCCCACGACCTCGCCCTGGTCGCCCAGTTGTGCGACGAGGTGCTCGTCATGCGCGACGGCGAGGTCGTCGAGCACGGCCCCGTCCGCGCGGTGCTGCACGACCCGCAACATCCCTACACCCGGCTGCTCATCGCCGAGCACGAGCAGTACGGGCTGGAGAAGTTCCTCACCACCGAGGAGGACGCGTGACCGGCCGGCCCCGCGAAACGACGCAAGCGTCCGGACAACAGCCCACGACGCAGGGAGAGTCCGCCGCACCCGTCCTCGAAGTCACCGGACTGGACGTCCACTACGGCCCGCGCCGCCGGCGCCGTGCCGCCCTGCGCGGGGTCTCGCTGAGCATTGCGCCCGGCGAGAGCGTCGGGGTCATCGGGGAGACCGGCTCGGGGAAGTCCACCCTCGCCCGCGCCGTCCTCGGACTGGTGCGACCCTCGGCCGGGTCGATCACCGTCGACGGCGAGGAGGTGACCGCGTACGGCCGCCGCCAGTGGCGCGAACTGCGCCGCCGGGGGACCGTGCAGTACGTCTTCCAGGACCCGCTGCGCAGCCTCGACCCCGACCTCACCGTCGCGGACTCCCTGACCGAACCCCTGCTCGTCCGGGGCGTTCCCCGGGCAGCGGCGCTCGAACGGGCCGCGGCCCTGCTCGACCGGGTGCACCTCGGCGGGGACCTCCTCGACCGGCTGCCCGGCGAGCTGTCCGGCGGCCAGCGCCAGCGCGTCGCGGTGGCCCGTGCCCTGGTGACCGGGCCGCGCCTGGTCATCCTCGACGAACCGGTCAGCGCACTGGACTCCGCCAACCGGGTCCAGGTCCTGGAGATCCTCAAGGAACTCCGCGCGGACGGGGTCGCGTTCGTGTTCATCTCCCACGACCTCGGCTCCGTCGCGGGGATCGCCGACCGTATCGCGGTGCTGTACCAGGGGGAGTCGGTCGAGACCGGCGCCGCCCACGACATCGTCAACCGGCCCCGACACCCCTACACCCGGCTGCTCGTCGGCTCCGCGCCCACGCTGCGCGGCGCCGCCCCGGCCGACCGCGCCGAGCGCGAGGCCCTGCGCGCCGCGCTCCAGCAGGCCTGATCCCCACCCCCGTGACAACACCCCGCGTGACAACACCCCCTCCGTGACAACGCCGCCAACGGCCCCCCGAAGACAGGAAGACACCATGCCCCGCACCCTCCATCTCGCCCTCCACCCCTACGGCGTCGGCGGCCCCGGCCAGCACGGACTGTGGAAGGACCCCCGCATCGCCAAGAACGCCGGCATCGACATCGGCTACTACATCCGCCAGGCCAAGGCCGCCGAACACGCCCTGTTCGACGCCCTGTTCATCGTCGACAGCCAGTTCATCAACGCGACCTACCCGCCCCACTACCTCAACCGCCTCGAACCGCTGACCCTGTTGTCCGCGGTCGCCACCCACACCCGGCACATCGGCCTGGTGGGCACGGCCAGTTCGACGTACAACTCGCCGTTCAACCTGGCCCGCAGGTTCGCCTCCCTCGACCACATCAGCGGCGGCCGGGCCGGCTGGAACGTGGTCACCAGCTTCGACACCGGTACCGCCCGCAACTTCGGGCTCGACGAGCACCTCGACTACGCCACCCGCTACGGCCGCGCCCTGGAGTTCGTCGAGGTCGCCCGGGGCCTGTGGGACTCCTACGAGGACGACGCCTTCCCGGCCGACGTCGCCCGCGACGTCTTCCTCGACCCGGCCAAGCTGCACCCGCTCGACCACGAGGGCGAGCACTTCAAGGTGGCCGGTCCGCTCAACATCTCCCGCTCGCCGCAGGGCCAGCCGGTCATCTTCCAGGCCGGGGTCTCCGAGGAGGGCCGCGACCTGGCCGCCCGGGTCGCCGAGGGCATCTACGCGCCGGGCGGCACGCTGGAGCAGGCCCGCGACTACTACGCCGACATCAAGCGCCGCACCGCGGCCCACGGACGCGATCCGGAGCACATCAAGGTCTTCATCCACGGCGGTCCGGTCGTCGCCGCCACCGACGAGGCCGCGCGGCGCCGGGAGCGGGAGATCTTCGAGGAGGACAACGACCTGGTGCGCAATCTGGCGCTGCTGGGACGGTCGTTCGGCGCCTACGACTTCACCGCGCACGACCTCGACGCGCCGTTCCCGGACATCGCCCACCTCGCCGAGAAGGGCGGCCGCACGGCCGCGGCGAACATCGTCGAGCGGGCCCGGAACGAGAACCTGACCTTGCGTCAGATCGCCGAGTCGGCCAACGAGTTCCGCCGCTCCCCGTTCGTCGGCGCCCCCGACACCGTCGCGGACACCATCGAGACGTGGTTCGCCGCCGGCACCCTCGACGGCATCAACCTCGCCTTCCGCACCGAGGACGACCTCGAACTCTTCGTCGACGGCGTGGTGCCGCTGCTCCAGAAGCGCGGACTGTTCCGCACCGAGTACACGGCCGACACCCTGCGCGGCAACCTCGGCCTGCCGGTACCCGCCAACCGCCACACCCACCGGCACGCCCAGAAGCAGGGGAACTGACATGACCGTCCACACCGAGCACCCGCACCACACCGACCACCACGTCCCGGCGGGCCTCCTCACCCGCGGCACGGTCGTCGTGGTGCCCGGCCGCGGCGAGACCAGGGCGACCTACGGGCGTCTGGGAAGACGGCTCGCGGCGGACGCGTACCGGGTCCGCGTCACGGACGCCCCCGACCTCCCCGCGACCGGCCTCGACGGCGCCCTGACACGCCTCGGCGCCGCCCTCGCCGACGCCGTCGAGGACACTGTCACGGCCGGCGGGAACGGCGTGGCCGCGCCCGTCGTCCTGCTCGGCGCCGACACGGGCGCCCTGGCCGTCGCCGCCCTGCTGAGCCGTACGGCCGACCCCGCGGCCCCGGGCCGCCGGCGACCGGACGCCGTCGTCCTGGCCGGACTCCCGGTACACCCCGCCGGCACCGCGGCCGGCGGCCTCACCAGCTGGGACGCCGAACTGGACGCCCGTACCTCCTGCCCCACCCACCGGGCCACCCTCACCGACGACACCCGGGTCCGCCGGGGCGCGCTCGACAAACCCGTGCCCGACGCCCTGCTCACCGCCGCGTACGACGGCGACGTGACCGTACCGGCCCTGCTCCTGACCGGTGACGCCGACCCGCTCGCCGACCACGGCGCCCTGCGCCGGGCGGCCGGAAGCTGGCCGCTCACCCGGCTGGCGGTGGTGCGCGGCGCCCACCACGACGTCCTGAACGACCTGCAGCACCGCTCGGTGGCCGCCGAGATCGTCACCTTCCTGGAGACCCTCCGCAGCGCTCCGGAGGGCGGCCGGAAAGGCGGCCTCACCCCACTGATCACGGTGGAGTCGAGCGCGTGGTGACGCCGGACGCCCCGCACCAGCCGTGACCGGCCCTCCCGAACCCGGTTCCCGCACCCCGAACTCCGCCCCCGGACCACCGAGTCGTACCGTCCCGCCCCCGATCACCGGAAGGCTCCTGCCATGGCCACCGTCCTCTCCGTCTCCGGAAGCCCCTCCGCCTCCTCCCGCACCGCACTCCTCCTGCGCCACCTCGGCCGGCACCTCACCGCCCAGGGCCACGAGGTGATCCACCTGGACGTCCGCACCCTGCCCCCCGAAGCCCTCCTCGGCGCCGACTTCGGGCACCCCGCGATCGTCCGGGCCGCCGCCCTGTTCGAACGGGCCGAGGGAGTGGTGGTCGGCACACCGGTCTACAAGGCCGCGTACTCCGGCCTGCTGAAGTCGCTGCTGGACCTGCTCCCGCAGTACGCCCTGACCGGGAAGACGGTGCTGCCGCTGGCCACCGGCGGCAGCACGGCGCACGTCCTGGCCATCGACTACGCGCTGCGCCCGGTGCTCAGCTCCATGGGCGCCGCGCACATCGTGCCCGGCTGGTTCACCCTCGACAAGGACATCACCGTGGCCGACGACGGCACGCTGAGCGTCGCACCCGGCACGGCGGAGGCCCTGGCCCAGGTCACGGACCAGTTCTCGGCGGCGCTGGGCGCGCGGTTCGCCGCGGGACTTGCTGTGACGTAACGTCACACCCTCATCCTGGCGGTATGCGTGTGAGGGAGATCGCGGAGCTCACCGGGACGACGGTCCGGACGATCCGCTATTACCACGAGATCGGCCTGCTGCCCGTGCCCGAGGTCCGCCACGGGTACCGCGACTACCGGCTGGTGCACCTGGCCCGGCTGATCAGGATCCGGTGGCTGGTGGACTCCGGGCTGCCGCTCGGCAGGGTCGGCCAGGTCCTCGCCGGGGACGCCGGCCGGCCGCGCCGCCAGCACCCCGGGACGACGGGGGAGACGGGGGAAGCAGGGGAGGCGGCGCGGTCGGCCGCCCTGGCGGACCTGCGCGGGGCGCTGACCACGCTGGAGGACCGGCTGCGGGACCTGTCGGACCGGCACGAGCGCCTGGTGCGGCTCGTCGCCTCGGTCGAGTCGGGCGGAGCGCCCACGCCGATGCCGGCGACCGTGGCCCGTTTCTACGACGACCTGGAGGCACGGGCGCCCGACGAGGCGACCGCCGGCGCGGTGCGCCAGGAGCGCGACTTCATCGAACTGGCCTACTTCCGGGGCGATGTGCCTCCCGAGGCCGAACTCCTCTACATCGGGGTGACGGAGGAGTCGCTGCGCGCGGGACTGGACGCGTTCCGGACCGGTGTGACCGCCGAGGGACTGAGCGACGAGGAGATCGAGCGGTTCGCGGCGGGCGTCGTGGCCCGGATGAAGGAGCGTGTCGGCGGCGACCTCGCCGAGGTCATCGCCTCGCTCGACACGGACGCCGTACGGCGGCTGTACGAGCTCTACGACGTGACCGCCGACGAGCGTGCCCGGCGGGTCGGCCGGGTCGTGCACCGACTGCTGACCGAGGAGCTGGAGAAAGCCGCGGAGCCCGGGGAGGCCGGGGAGCCCGGGGGAACAGCGGAGCCCGGGAGGCCCGCGGAGAGCGTGCGGCTCCAGGAGCCCGAGGAGGGACGCGAGCGATGAGCACCGCCCACGGCACCGGCCCCACCGCCCGTCCGCCCGCCCCGGACCCGGTCCGGGTGTCCGGGCTCGTCAAGAAGTTCGGCGCCTTCACGGCCGTCGACGGCCTCGACCTGACCGTCACGGCGGGTGAGGTGCACGGCTTCCTCGGCCCCAACGGCGCGGGCAAGACCACCACCCTGCGGGTCCTGCTCGGCCTCCACCGCCGCACGGCGGGCACCGTCACGGTCCTGGGACTCGACCCGCAGACCGACCCGGCCGCGGTGACCCGGCGCACCTCCTACGTCCCCGGCGACGTCGCCCTGTGGCCGAACCTCACCGGCCAGGAGGTCCTCGACGCCCTCGCCGGTATCCGCGGCGCGCACGATCCCGCGGCCGAGCGGCGGCTGGTGGCGGACTTCGCCCTGGACACCCGCCGGAAGATGCGCACGTACTCCAAGGGCAACCGGCAGAAGGTGATGCTCGTCGCCGCCTTCGCCGCCCGCACCGACCTGCTGGTCCTCGACGAACCGACCTCCGGGCTCGATCCGCTGATGGAGGAATGCTTCCAGCAGTGCGTACGCGAGGCCGCCGCCCAGGGCCGTACGGTCCTGCTGTCCAGCCACATCCTCCACGAGGTGGAACGGCTGTGCGGGAGCGTCACCATCGTGCGGGACGGCCGGGTCGTGGAGACCGGCCAGGTCGCCGACCTGCGGCATCTGTCCTCGTCCAGCGTCACCGCCCGGGTGCCCGCGACATCCGCCGAACGTGTACGGCACGCGCTGCACGCCCTCGGGGCCGGCCCGGACGACGGAGGTGTCGGCCCCGCGGGCCAGATCGAGCTGCGGGTGCCCGCCGCCGCCACGACGGCCGTCCTGCGGGTCCTGGTCGACGCGGACGCCACCTCGGTCACCTGCACCCCGGCCACCCTCGACGACCTGTTCCTGCGCCACTACGCGGGGGCGGCCCGATGACCCCGCCGACCCTGCCACCCGCGCCGCCCGCGGCGCAGCGCCCGCCACGGCTGTCCCGCGTCCGCAGCCGGCGGCGGCTCCTGGGGCTGCTCGCCCGCCGCCACGGGGCGTGGTGCACGACGTGGACCGCCCTGACCGGCCTGACGGCACTGGGCACCGTACGGGCGTACGCCACGTCGTACCCGACCGCACAGGCACGCCACGCGGCGGTACGGCTCAACCGGCACGGGGCCACCACCCTGCTCTACGGCCGGCTCCGCGACCCCGGTACACCGGGGCAGATGTTCGCGTGGGAGATGGGCACCTTCCTCACCCTGCTGGCCTCGGTGGCGGCCGTGCTGCTCGCGGTACGGCTCACCCGGGCCGCCGAGGACGACGGCACCCTGGAGACCCTCCGCGCCTGCGGACTGCGCCCCGGTGACACCCTGCGGGCGGGGCTGCTGCTGATGCTCGCCGCGGCGGTCTCGCTCGGCGCGGCCACGGCCCTGGGCACCGGCGTGTACGCCGGACGGGAGGACGGCGTGACCTGGACCGGTGCCCTCGTCCTGGGGGCGGTGGTCACCCTCACGTTCCTGCTGACCGGCACGGGGACCGCGGTCGTCGCACAGCTCGTGCCGAGCGCGCCGGCCGCCCGTGCCGCGGGCGCGGCCGGTGTGGGGCTCGCGCTGCTCGTACGGGCGGCCGCCGACACCGGGGACCGGCCCGCCCTGCAATGGTTCAGCCCGCTGGCACTGCGCGCGGTGGCCGAGCCCTTCGGCGGCGACAGATGGACCGCCCTGCTGCCCGGGCTCCTGGAGTGCCTCGCCCTGGCCGCGCTCGCCCTGCGACTCCAGGCCGGACGCGAACTCGGCGCGAGCCTGCTGCGCCTCCCCGCCCGCGGACCGCGCCGCCTGCACATCGCCTCGGCGACGGGACTCGCCTGGCGGCGGCACCGGGCGGCGCTCACGGCGTGGCTGGCGAGTGTCGCGACGGGTGCCGCGCTGCTGACCGCCATGGGCTCCGGTGTGGTGACCAGCGCCCGGCGCGGACAGCTCGGCGGCGGATTCCTCGCCGACCAGCTCGGCGGCGCGGACCCGGCGTCGGCGTTCCTCGCCTACATCGGCACCCTGACCGGGATCACCGTCTCGGCCCTGGCGATCCTGACCGTGCTCCGGCACGTCTCCGACGAGGCCGGCGGACTCGGGGAACCGCTGCGGGCCGCCGGCTGTCCGCCCGGAGGGCCGCTGCGGGCCCAGCTGACGGTCGGACTGCTGGGGGCGTTCGGAGTACTGGCCGCCACCGCGGTCGCCGTCGCGCTCGCCGCGCGTACCGCCCTGCCCGGAGCGGACAGCGCGCGGGACGCCTTCACCGAGATCCTCGCCCAGTGGCCCGCCGTGGCGGCCCTGGCGGGGCTCGCGGCCCTCGCCGCGGGAGCCGTCCCGCGCCGTGCCTGGCTGGCCTGGCTGCCGTTCTCCGCCGCGGTGGCGGCCACGCTCCTCGGCCGGCTTCTCGATCTGCCGGAACTCCTGGTGGACCTCAGCGTGTTCGGCCACACCGGCGGCGGCACCGCCCCGACCACCGGGCTGCTTCCGCAGGGCACGCTGCTCGCGCTCGCCGGCCTCGCGGCGGCGGCCGGCCTCGCAGCCGTCCCGCGCCGGGACGCGGCCCTGGGCTGACCGCCACCGTCCGTCGCCCGTCTTCCGTGCCGTGCCGCGTTCCGTGCCCTGCCGCGCGGATCGCGCGGTTCTGCCGACCACGGCGCGCATGCCGTCCGGACGCCATGTGCCGGGGTTTCCTCTTCGGGCACACTTCGGGGCCGCCTCGGGCCCGCTCCGGGGCGCCGGCCAGGGTTCGCGCAGGTCGGGCGACCTGTGACCCACCGTCCGCCGCCTCCACAACACCCCTTGGAAAAGTTGACTGTTGACACATCCTTGGGCAGTGCTCGATGATCACGTTCAGATCTCGGAAGCACTGAAGAATCCCCCGCGTCCCCCCATCGGTGCCCTGTCGTCCCCTCATCGAACAATCCCCCTCTGAGGGTGGCGAACACGCCGCCCGGTCTCCTCACATCCCTGTCCCGGTGAGCCCTGCCGGTGCGACGTCACCGGGCCACCGCATTCGATTCCCGCCGTGCGGCAGGAACCAGTGCGCCCGCACGGCGCCGACCGCCAGAGGAAACAGACGGGAAGGTCAGATCCAGTCGATGCACAACACCCCCCGCGTTCTCCCCACCACCCCTGACGAGCCGGTCATCACCGACTTCGCACCGCCCCGCACGGACCGGGAGTCCCGTGTCGGGGCCGCCTCCGGCGCCCGGTACGTCGCGTTGCACAAGGGCGAAGGCAATTCACCTCTGACGCCGCCGCCGTCACCGGACGCGGAACACGCGCCGACGCGACGCGCGGCCGATCGCGGTGGTGCGCCCGGGACGCGGGAGACCTGTCGGCGCCGCACCCGCGAAGGGACGTTGCTCCCGATGGAATTCCCCGCGGACCGGACCCGTCCGCCGGAGCACGGATTCGCGGGAGGCCGCGTCGCATTCACCGTCGGCGCGGAGGACACGGACGCCTTACGCGCGTCGGCGTGCCGGAACGGCGCCGTGGTCGCCGCCGGGGTCCGCACGGCCCGGACCGTGCGGCTGTCACCGCCGTCACCTCCGTCACCGCTGTCCGGCCCCCAGGACATCGTTGTCGGCGGCCCCGTGGCCGGCCGACGCGGGCGTGACACAGCCAGGTCGAGCGGGTCTCCCGTCACCTTCCGTGCCCAGCAGACCGATCCGTCCGGCTCGCCCGGCGTGCCCGAGGCGCTCGGCTCCGTCGCGGCAGGGGAGGCGTCATGACCGGCAGTCCCTCCCGCCCCACCGGCCCGGCTCCCGCCGTGGCCCCGTCGGCTCTCGCCGACGCCGCACTCGCCCAGGCCCGGCGCACCCCCGGCGCCCCCGCCGTCGAGGACGGCGCCGTGGTGCTGGACTACGCGGCCCTCGACCGCGCGAGCCGGCAGGTCGCGGCGGTGCTCCGGGCCGAGGGCGTACGCCCCGGTGACGCCGTCGCCGTCCGCCTGCCCAGGTCGTGGCGCCTGGTCTGCGTGCTGCTCGGCATCCGGCGGCTCGGCGCGACCGTCGTGCCCCTCGACCGGCTCAGCCCTCCCGACCGGCAGCGCCACATCCTCGACGACTCGGGAGCCGTCGCGGTCGTCCACGACGGGACCACCGAGCCGACCGAGGCCGTCCCTCCCGGCGCCGCCCTCCCGGTCGCCCTGCCCGTCGACCGGCTCCTCGGCGCCCCGGAGACGCCCGCCGCAGCCCCTGACGCGCACGTTCCCGGCGCCCGCGGTGCCGACGAGCCCGTCCCGCACCCCACCGGCCCCCCGGCGCCCGCCGCCTTCGTCTTCTACACCTCCGGCACCACCGGCCGCCCCAAGGGCGTCGAGGTCACCGACGACGGCGTCCTGCGCCTCGCCCGCCCGGGATACCTCGACGCGCGGCCCGGCGACCGTTACGCCTGCCTGTCCAACCCCGCCTTCGACGCCCTGAGTTTCGAGGTGTGGACACCGCTGCTCACCGGCGGCACCTGCGTCGTCCTCGACGACACCCAGGTCAGCAGCCCCCTCCTGCTGGCCGACGCGCTGCGCGACCTGGACGTGCGCACCCTCTTCGTCACGACGGCCCTGTTCAACGCCGTCACCGACGAGGTGCCCGGCTGCTTCGGCACCGCCGGACAGGTCCTGATCGGCGGGGAGCAGCTCGACGCCCGCCGGATCCGCCGCTGGTACGCCGCCAACCCGGACTCGGCGGCCGTACTCCACAACGCCTACGGCCCGACCGAGGCCACCACCTTCGCCCTCAGCCACCCCGTCCCCCGGGACTTCGACGGCGAGGTCGTGCCCATCGGCACCCCGCTGCCCGGCACCGGCATCCTGCTGCACATCACCGACGGCCGCACCACCGACGGCCGCACCGCCGAACCGGGCGAGGTCGCCGAACTCCTCCTCTCCGGACCCGCGCTGGCCCTCGGCTACCGCAACCTGCCCGAGGAGACGGCGCGGCGCTTCGTACGGCTGCCCGGCCCCGACGGCGGGGAACGGCGCTGGTACCGCACCGGCGACCTCGTCCGCCAGGACCCCGACGGCCTGGTGACGTACGTCGGCCGGGCGGACCGCCAGGTCAAGGTGCGCGGCTTCCGTATCGAACCCGGCGAGGTGGAACGCCGCGTCCTCGCCCACCCGGGCGTGCGGCAGGTCCACGTCTGCACCCGCCGCGACGAGGCGGGCCGCAACGAACTGCTGGCCTTCGTCGCACCGGCCGGAGACCTCGCCTTCGACGCGTACGACCGCCACCTCACCGCCGCGCTCCCGCCGTACATGCGCCCGCACCGCACCCACCTCGTCGACGCCCTGCCCCTGAACGCCAACGGCAAGGTCGACCAGGACGCGCTGCTGCGCACCGCGGGCACCCCGTGGCGGGCCCCGCACCGGGACACGCCGCCGGCCACCCCCGCCCAGCAACGCGTCCTCGACCTCGCCGGAGAGGTGCTCGGTGTCACCGGGCTGCGGCCGGACGACCGCTGGATACCGCACGGCGGCGACTCCCTCAAGGCGCTGCGGTTCCGTTTCCAGATCCTGCGCCGCTTCGGCGTCGACGTGCCGCAGGAACTGGTGCTGCGGGCCGACTTCGCGGCCGTCGCCGACGCCGTGCACGCGGCGGACGCGACGCCGGGCGACGTCCCGCCCGTCACCGTGGCCCCCGGGGAACGCACGGCGCCCGCCACCGGGGAGCAGGAACGCCTGTGGCTGCTGCACCAGCGCGACCCCCTCGACGGCGCCTACGACGTCCCGGTCGTCCTCGCCCTGCACGGCACCCCCGACACCGCCGCCCTGCGCCACGCCCTGCGCACCCTGGTCGAGCGGCACCCCGCGCTGCGCACCCGCCTCGTCCCCACCGCGCACGGACTGCGGCAGCAGATCGACGAGCCCTACGACCCGTGGGAGCCCACCGGGACCGCATCCGGGGCGACGGCACCCGCGACAGGATCCGGGGACGGCTGGGAGCACGCCGCCGACCGGTTCTTCGCCCACCGCTTCGACCTCACCGGCAGCCGCATGCTGCGCGCCGCCTGGCTGCCGGCCGGCGACGGCGGTCACCTGCTCCTGCATCTGCACCACGTCGCGGTCGACGGCTGGTCGCTCACCCTCCTGTTCCGCGACCTCGGCGACGCCTACACCGACGCCCGTACCGACACCCGCGCCGCCGCCGAAGGCGCCCCGGCCGAGCCCGGAACCGCCCTGCCCGAGCCCGGAGGCGCCCCGGACACCGCGACCACGCTGGACTTCGCCCGCTGGCAGCGCGACTGGCACGCGACGCCCGCCTACGCCGCCCGCCGAGCCCGGCTGCGCGCGCACCACGCCGCCCACCCCGACCTGTCACCGGCACTGGAACAGCCCTCCGGCACCCCCGGCCCGCCCAGGGCCGGGCTGCTGCACACCTCGCTCGGCATCGGGCACCGCGCGGCCCTGGACCGGATCGCGGCCGACAGCGGTCTGACCAGGTTCGAGGTGCTGCTGCCCGCCTTCGCCTGGGCCCTGTACGGAGTGACCGGCCAGACCCGCCCGCTGATCGCGGCCCCCGTCGCCGGCCGGCCACGCCCCGAACTCTCCGACAGCGTCGGCATGTTCGCCAACACCGTGCTCGTACCGCTGAGTCTGGAGGCGCACGGCACGCTGGGCGGCCAGCTCCCCGCGCAGAGCGCGTCGGTCCGTGAGGTCCTCGCCGGCCAGGACGTGGCGCTCGCCGACGTCCTCGCCGATCACACCTTCCGCGACCAAGGCCCCCTGTTCGACTTCCTGTTCGTGCTGGAGAACACGGACTTCACCGGCCTCCGGCTGCCCGGCTGCCGGGTACGGCCGGTGTGGTCCCGTCCACTGGGCGCCAAGTGCGCGCTGACCGTGTCGCTGGTGGAGCACGAGGACGGCTTCGACTGCCTGTGGGAGTACCGCGACGACATCGGCGCCGACCGCGCCCGCGCCGCGGCCCGCCTCTTCCGCGAGGCACTCGACGCGCTCGCCCACGGCGGTCGCGTCACCCTGCGCGAACTGATCACCCCCTACCGGCGCGCACTGCCCGAGACCGGCCGCGGTCCCGCGCCCGAACCCGGATTCACCACCGTCGCCGAAGGCTTCGCCCGGCAGGTCGCGCGCACCCCCGGCGCGCCCGCCGTCACCGGTCGCGCCGGCACCCACAGCTACGCCGAACTCGACGCCCTGGCCGAAGGACTGGCCCGGGACCTCGTCACCCGCCACCCGCTGCCCGGCGACCCCGCCGCCCCCGCGTCCGTGGCCCTGTACCTTCCGCCCTCGGCCGACCACGTGGCCGCGCTGCTGGCCGCCGCCCGCCTCAACCTGACGGTCGTCCCCCTCGACCCCGCCTACCCGCCCGCCCTGCTGCGCCAGATCCTCGAACAGGCCGACCCGTTGTGCGTCCTGGTCACCGCCGAGCGTGCCGCGGACCTCGACGCGCTGGCCCCGCCCGGCCTGCCCCGGCATGTGATCACCTCCGCACCGGCCGGCCCCGTGACCGCCCCCGCGGTGGCGCCGCGACACCAGGGACTGCGCCCCCTCTACACCCTCTTCACCTCCGGATCCACCGGCACCCCCAAGGGCGTCCAGGTCTCCGACCGCACCCTGTGCAACCTGCTGACCTGGCAGGCGGGGCCCGGAGGACTCGGCCGTCCCGCCGTCACCCAGCAGTTCTCGATGCTGTCGTTCGACGTGTCCTTCCAGGAGATCTTCACCACCCTCTGCGCGGGCGGCACACTGCGGCTCGTCGAGCCCGCCTGGCGGCAGGACATCCCCGCCCTGCTCGACGAACTGGAGACCGGGGGAGCGGAGCGGATCTTCCTCCCGTACGTCGCGCTGCAACTGCTCGCCGAACACGGCGTGCGCACCGGCCGCCACCCCTCCCGGCTGCGCGAAGTCATCACCGCCGGAGAGCAGTTGGTGTGCACGGACGCCGTGCGCCGCTGGTTCGCCGGGCTGCCCGGCGCCCGGCTGTTCAACCACTACGGCCCCACCGAGACCCATGTCGTCAGCGCCCTGTGCCTGGAGGGCGACCCGGCGGCCTGGCCGCTGCGCCCGGCCGTCGGGCGGCCGGTCGCGGGCGCCGTCCTCAGGGTGGTCGACGAGACCGGTGCCCCCGTCCCGCCGGGCGCCACCGGCCAGTTGCTGATCGGCGGCCTGATGGCCGAACGCTGCTACCTGGGTGATGCCGCCCTCAACCGGGACCGCTTCACCGACGACCCCGAGCTGGGCACCTTCTACCGCAGCGGCGACCTGGCCCGCTTCGACACGGACGGGCTGCTGCACTACAGCGGCCGGGACGACGCGCAGATCAAGCTGAGCGGTCACCGGCTGGAGCCGGGCCAGGTCGAGACGGCGCTGTTGGGCTTCCCCGGCGTCACCGCCGCCACCGTCCTCGCGGTGCGCGGCTCCCTCGTCGCCTGCCTGCGCTGCGAGGGCGCGGACCCCGACCCCGCCGACCTGAACCGGCACCTGAGCGGTCTGCTGCCGGCCCACGTCCGCGTCGCCCGGTTCCGGTGCCTGACGTCGCTGCCGCGCACCCCGAGCGGCAAACTCGACCGCCGGGCGGCACTCACCGCCCCCGGCCACGACCTCACCCCCCGCACCGCCGCCGGCCACGCCCTCTCGGCGCTCGAGACCCGCCTCACCACGCTCTTCGAGCAGGTCACCGGCCGCACGGCCGGCCCCGACCAGAGGTTCTTCGACACCGGCGCCACCAGCCTCGACCTGATGCGCTTCCAGCTGCGCTGCGCGGGCGAGGACGATCTGCCCTTCACCGTGCCGGAGCTGTTCGAACACGTCACCGTCAGGGCGCTGGCCGCGCTCGTCGGCGCCCGGCGGGACCCCCGGCCCCCGGGCGAGAACCCGACCGGGCACCTCCCCGCCGGCGAACCCGGACGCGAACCCACGAGCGGAGCCGGGCGCGACCTCGCCGCAGAGCCGGTCGCCGTGGTCGGCATGGCCGTACGCCTGCCCGGCGCACCCGATCTCGCCGCCTTCTGGGACCTCGTCACCTCCGGCGGCCGTGGTATCGAGCACTTCCCGGCCACCGGCGGCCGGGTGGGAGCCCGCAGCCAGCTGCCCCGACCGCTCGGCTTCGACCCCGCGCGCTTCGGGATCAGCCCCGCCGAGGCCCGCCTGACGGACCCCCAGCAGCGCCAGCTGCTGATGACCTGCGTGGAGGCGCTCGCCCACGCCGGCCTCGCCGAACCCGGAGCACACCGGGTGGGCCTGGTCGCGGCCTGCGGGGAGAACACGTACTTCCAGAGCATGCTGCGCGAGGCCGACCCCGCCGCCCTGCCGGACCCGTTCCGGCTCGCCCTGCACCACGAGAAGGACTTCCTCGCCACCAAGGCCGCCTACCATCTCGGCCTGACCGGGCCCGCGTTCACCGTCCAGTCGGCCTGCTCCAGCTCACTCGTCGGCGTCCACGTCGCCGCCGGGCTGCTGCGCCAGGGCGACGCCGACACGATGCTCGTCGGCGGTGTCCTCGTCGACCCGGAACTGACCGACGGCTACACCTACCGCCCGCAGCACATCTTCTCCCCGGACGGCCACTGCCGCCCCTTCAGCGCCGACGCCGAGGGCACCGTGGGCGCGAGCGGGACCGGCGTCGTCGTCCTCAAACCGCTGGCCGCGGCCCGCCGCGACGGCGACACCGTCTACGCCGTCATCACCGGCTCCGCGATCAACAACGACGGCTCGGCCAAACTCGGTTACAGCGCCCCCTCCCTGACCGGCCAGCGGGACGCGATCCGTGCCGCGCTGGCCCGCAGCGGACGCTCCGCCGCGGACCTCGGCTACATCGAGGCGCACGGCACCGGCACCCGCCTCGGCGACCCCGTCGAGGCCGCCGCCCTGCGGCAGGCGTACGGCCTCGGCGACGACGCCGGCCTCGCCCTGTCGTCGGTCAAGAGCCAGCTCGGCCATCTGGGCGCGGCGGCGGGCGTGGTGGGACTGGTCCGGGCCGTCCTCGCCGTGCACCACGGCGTCGTCCCGCCCACCGCCGACTTCGACCGGCTCAACCCCGAGATCGGCGAAGGCCCGTTCCGCGTCCCCACCGCCGCCGAGCCCTGGCCGCGCACCGGGCCCCGCGTCGCCGCCGTCAGCAGCTTCGGCATCGGCGGGACCAACGCCCACCTGCTGCTCGAGGCGCCGTACGGGACGGCCGCCCCCGTGACCGGGTCGGACCCGGAGCCGTCCCTGGTGCTCTCCGCCCACAGCCGGACCACGCTGCGCGCCGACGCCCGTCGCGTCGCCGACTACCTGGCCGCGCACCCGGCGGCGTACCCGCGGGTGCTGCGCCACCTCCGCACGGGCCGCCCCGCGCTCGCCCACCGCGCCGAGGCCGTCTGCCCGGACGCCGGATCCGCGGTGGCCTGGCTGCGGTCCGTCGGCGCGGCGGAGACGGAAGGACCTGGCACGCCCGTGACGCTACCGGCCGGGGGATCCCCCGCGACGGCACCGGCCGGGCACACCGCCGCCCCGCCCCGTGACGCCGGGCCCGCGCCCGCGCCGTGGGACTTCCCGCCCCCCGCCTTCGACATCACCGACCACGACTTCCCGCGCAGAACCTCACCGGCCGCACAGACTCCACCTGCCGCACAGACCGCACCGGCCGAACCGGCCGCACGGACCGCCGACGGCGCGGCGGGGCCGGCCAGGCTCCCCGGTGACCGATGGCTGCACCAGCCCGTCTGGACCCGGCTGCGCAGGGCACACACCGCCGCATCGCCCGCGTCCCGCCGCACGGCGGTGGCCGTGGTGGCCGCCGACGCCGACCCGGCCGCCTGGCGGGCGGCGCTCGAACCGTCCTACCACCGGGTCGTCGTCGTCCAGGCCGGCGCCCCCGGCGACCGCGCCCCCGACGGCGACCGGCACCGCCGGGCCGATCCCGCCGACCCCGGCCACCTCACGGCCCTGCTCGCGGAGACCGCCGCCCGGGCCGGCGGCGAGGCCGCGGACGGCGTCGACTGGCTGCACGCGCTGCCGCTCGCCGTCGACGGCGAGGTCGGCGAACACTCCCTGGAGACGGCCCGCTGGGCCTGCCTCGACACGGTCGCCGCGCTGTGCACGGCGCTCGCGGACACCCCGGCCGCCCACCGGCCCCGGGTCTGGCTGCTGTCCCGGCAGGCCCAGCCGGTCACCGCACCCGTCGTCCGGCCCGAGCCGGGACTCCTCGCCGCCGCCGTCCGGATCCCGCGCCAGGAACTCGGGATCACCCTGCGCTGGGCCGACCTCCCGGGCCCCGACCCGGCGGACTGGGCACCGTACCTGTCCGACCTGCCCGATCTCCCCGTCACCGGCCACGGCGACGGCGACGCCGGTGACGACCCGCTCACCCCCGCGATGACCGCGCTGCGCGACGGCTACTGGTGGCACCGCACCGTCCAGCCGGCCGCGCACACGCCCGCCGCCCCGCCCCGCCGGCCCGGCGGCGGCACCCACCTCGTCCTCGGCGGCACCGGAGGCATCGGCGCCACCCTCGCCGCCCGGCTGCTGGGCCAGGACGGCGACCGTGTCGTCCTGGTCGCCCGGCGCACCGTACTGCCACCGGCACTGGCGCCGTACGCGGGCCGCGTCACGACGGTGGAGGCCGACCTGGCCGAGGAGGACCTGGCCGCGATCCGTGAGCGCCTCGTCCCGCACCTGGACCGCCTGGTGAGCGTCGTGCACGCGGTGGGCACGCCCGGCGGCGGTCTGCTCGCGCGCCGCGACCCGGAGCGCGCGCGGCGCGACACGGCGGCCAAGCTGCGCGGCGCGCTGCTGCTCGAGCGGCTGATCTCCGACCACGCCCCCGACCACGCCGTCTACTGCTCGTCCATGGCCGCCCTGTTCGGCGGCACCGGCCAGTTCGACTACGCGGCCGCCAACGGATGCCTGGACGCCTTCGCCGCGTACGCGCCCGACGGCACCGGCCGGGCGACCGTCCGGACGTCGATCGGCTGGGACGCCTGGCGGGAGGTCGGCATGGCGCAGCACGCCCTGAGCCAGGACGCCCGGCACCAGGCCCATCTGTCCGTCGCCCTCACCCCCGAGGACGGCGCGGAGGTCTTCGCACAGGCCCTGCGCCTCCAGCTCCCCCACCTGATGGTCAGCACCACAGCCCTGACCGACGCCTCCCGCTTCTACGCGGCACCGCGGCCGACCGCACCGGACGTGCCGGCTCCGGCACCGGCGCACGCCGGAGGCCACGGCAGCGACCACGCCCGGGGCCCCGCACCGTCCGGCCTCGCCGACCTCGTGTGCGATCTGCTGGGCGTGGACACCGTCGACCCCGACGCCTCCCTCTACGACCTCGGCGCCGACTCCCTCACCCTCCTCGACCTCGTCGTCGAGGTGCAGCGCCGCTACGGCACCGACATCGACCTGTCCCGCCTCAGCCACCGCGTCAGCCTCACCGAACTCGCCGGTCACCTCGGCGGCGACGGCGACGGCGCGCCCCCGGCCCGCGACGGCACGGGACCGTCCGTCGAGACCGAGGTGTGGCAGTACGGCGACGGCCCCGACGTGCTCGTCCTGGTGCACCCGGTCGGCGGCGACATCCAGGCGTACCGCGCCCTGGTGGCCGCCCTCCCGCCCAACCTCACGGTCTGCCTGGTCCCCGACCCGGCACTGCGCGCCCCCGGACACCCCACCGGGTCCATCGAGGAGCGCGCCGAACGCTATCTGGCCGCGGTCCGGGCCCGCTTCCCGCAGCCCGGCCGGCGGATCAGCCTGGCAGGCTGGTCCTTCGGCGCCTGGACGGCGCTGTCGATGGCGGCCGCCGCCGAACGCGCCGGCGGCCCCGCCCACGCCCTCTACCTCCTCGACCCGCCCCCGTCCGACGCCGGACCCCGCCTCGGCGACTACGACGAGCGGCAGATCGACGCCGTCTTCGCCCGCGAACTCAGCGGCAACGACGACGGCCGGCTGACGGAGCAGGGCCGCCGGTACGCCGAACGGCTCGCGCACTGCTGCCGGGCCAACCTCGCCGCCATGGCCGCCCACCGGCTGCCCCGGCTGACCGGCACCCCCGCCACCCTGTGGCTCGCCGGACGCCCCGTGCCCGATGTGTCCATGCTCGCTCCCGACCCGGCGGCGGACGGCGACTGGCATCTCCGGCTCCCGCCCCCGGTCCGCACCCATCACGTGGACGCCGACCACTACGGCCTGATGACCGAGCCGCATGTGCGGACCGTCGCGGCCGTCATCGAGAAGGACCTCACCGCCGCCCCACGCGACAGCTCGACGACATCCGCCGACACCTCGACGACACCCGCCGACACCGGCAACCGCTGACCGACACCCGTCCGACCGAGAATGGAGCCTCCGTGGAGGAGTACGCACTCGAAGCCGTCGAGCGCCTGACCACCCGCCCCGCCGAGCCGTACGAGACCATCACCGTCGACCCGATCACCCCGCTGCTGGGCGCGGAGGTGTCCGGCCCGGACCTCTCCGAGGAACTGACGCCCCAGCAGGAGAAGGAGATCAGGCACGCCTTCCTCACCCACCACGTCCTGGTCTTCCGCGACCAGGACCTCACCCCCGAGCAGCACAAGCGGTTCGCCTCGGCGTTCGGTGACCTGCACCCCGTCACCCTGCCGGCCGAGGGCTCGGACCCCTACGTCCTGGAGATCAAGGCGACCGGCGAGTCCCGCTCCGTGGCGGGCAACGGCTGGCACGCCGACGGCACCGCCGACCCCGAGCCCTCTCTCGGCTCCATGCTGCACATCACCACGGTCCCGGGCGGCACCAGCGGCGGCGACACCCTCTTCGCCAACATGCACCTCGCCTACGAGCTGCTCTCCCCGGCCCTGCGAGGGTTCCTCGACGGCCTGACGGCCCTGCACGACGGCGCCCTGCCCTGGACGGCGGCCGGGCAGACCCCGCCGCCCGAGTACGACGTGCCGCGCACCGAGCACCCCGTCGTGGTCCGGCACCCCGACACCGGCCGCAAGCTGCTGTTCGTCAACGCGCCCTACACCTCCCACATCGTCCAGCTGGCCAGGCCCGAGAGCGACGCCCTGCTCGGCCTGCTGTACGACCACGTGGCCCGTACCCCGCTGCTGCACTGCCGGGTCCGCTGGCAGCCGAACACCCTGACGTTCTGGGACAACCGCTGTGTGCAGCACCACGCCGTCTGGGACTACTTCCCCCACACCCGCTACGGGCGCCGCGTCGCCATCGAGGGCACCCGCCCGCAGAGCTGACCGCCCGCAGAGCCGACCGTCCGCGGCGCCGGCCCCCTGCCCGGCGCCGTTCCGTACCCGCCCGGTGCGGATCCGTAGAATGGCCGGGTGCCCGGACCGGAGGACGTACGGCGGACGCACCCCGCGGTGCGGCGGCCTCCGCGCGGACTGTTCGTCGGGCTGTGCACCCTGGACGTCGTCCAGCTCGTGGACCGCGTTCCCGCACCCGACGAGAAGCAGACCGCCCGTGACCAGGTCGCCGCGGCAGGCGGCCCGGCGGCCAACGCCGCGGCGGTGTTCGCCCATCTCGGCGGGGCCGCCCGGCTCCTCACCGCCATCGGCGGGCACCCGCTGGGCCTGGGCGTCACGGAGGACCTCCGCCGGCTCGGCGTGACCGTCGCCGACCTGGCCGCCGGCTCGGCCGGGCCGCCCGCCGTGTCCTCCGTCCTGGTCACCGCGTCCACCGGGCAGCGCGCCGTCACCTCCGTCAACGCGAGCGGCCACCGGCTCACCCCGCCCGGGGAACTCGCGGGATGGGTCGGGGAGTGCGACGTCGTCGAACTCGACGGCCACCACATGGAACTGGCCGTCGCCACGGGGCGGGCCGCCCGTGCCCTCGGCCGGACGACGCTGTTCGACGGCGGCAGCTGGAAGGACGGCACCGAGACGCTGCTGCCGTACGTCGACGTCGCCGTCTGCTCGGCCGACTTCCGCCCGCCGGGCGCGGTGACGGCCGCGGGCACCCTGCGGTACCTGCGGGAGCGGGGGGTGGCGTGGGCGGCCGTCAGCCGGGGGGCGGAGCCCCTCGTCTGGGAGGGGCCGGAGGGCGGCGGCACGGTCGAGGTGCCCCCCACCCGGGTGGTGGACACCCTCGGCGCGGGGGACGTCCTGCACGGTGCCCTGGCCCATGACCTCGCCGTCCGGGGGCCGTTGACACCGGACGGATTCGCCGGGGCGTTGCGCGGCGCGGCCCGGGTCGCCTCCCGGTCCTGCGCCTCGTTCGGCACCCGTGCGTGGATGCGAGCGAGCTGAGTCCCCTCAACTCCGCTGTCCTGCAACCGCGTTGCCAGAGCCGTCGCCGCAACTTAGGTGACAACGATGTCTGTTACCTGTGTGGACACTGAGGAAGTGACGTGATGTCATGCAAAGGGCCGCATTTACAACGTTGCAGCCGGTTCTCCGGCGGTGAGTGCGGACACCTGGCCCCTCTCCCTGCCCACCTCATCCCACCCGCATGTCCGTACCCCCATGGAGCGTGCCGTGCGACCACTCACTCCCAGTCCCAGACCCCCCAGACCCCTCTCCGGCCGGCGCACCCGTCTGATCGGCGGCCTCCTGGCCTGCACCTCGACGGCGCTCGGCCTCGTCGGTACCGGTACCGGCGCCGCCGCCGCCGGTCCGGCCCACCACACGGCCCGTCCCGCCGCCGTGACCGTGGGCGACGCCCGCTTCGAGGTGCTGTCACCCACCCTGATCCGCACCGAGTACGCCGGCGACGGCAGGTTCGAGAACCGGCCCACCTTCAACGCGATCGGCCGGGACTCCTTCACCCCGCCGCCCTACACCTCGTCGGTCAGTGACGGCGTGCTGACCCTCACCACCAGTGCCCTGACCCTGCGTTACGCCGTCGGCTCGGGCCCCTTCGGCGCACAGAACCTGAGCGTCTCCCTCAAGGCGGGGCAGAACAAGGTGCTCGCCGCCCCCTGGCAGCACCGGGACTGCGCGGCGGGGACGCTGTGCGAGGCCGAGGACCAGACCTACGACGGCCCCGGACTCGCCACGGACCACTCCGGGTACACCGGGAAGGGCTTCCTGGCCGGGTTCGAGACCGGCAACAACTCCCTCGCCGCGGACGTGCGGGCGCCGAAGGACGGCACCTACGAGTTCGCCGTGCGGTACGCCAACGGCACCGGCGGCGACGGACGGCACGTCACCCGCACCCTGAGCCTCGCCGTCGACGGCGGCGCCGACCAGGAGCTCAGCCTGCCGGAGACCGCCGACTGGAACACCTGGAAGACGGCCAGGATCTCCCTGCCGCTCGGCGCCGGGCACCACGCCCTGCGGCTGCACCGCGCCGCGGGCGACTCCGGCAACGTCAACATCGACAGCGTCGCGCTCCTCACCCCCGGCGCCGACCAGCCCTCCAGGGAGGCCACCGCGCTGCCGGGCTGCCGGTTCGGCACCAGCTGCGAGGCCGAGGACGGCCTCCTGTCCGGCACCGGCGTCATCGCCACCGACCACAAGGGCTACGCCGGGTACGGCTTCACGGCGGAACTCACCAAGGGCGCGGGCATCGCGCAGCGCGTCGTGGGCGTACCCGCCGACGGCACCTACCAGTTGCAGCTGCGGTACGCCAACGGCACCGGCGGCGACGGCCTCCACCAGGCCCGCACCGTCGACGTCGCCACCGGCGGCGGCACCCACCGCACCCTCTCCCTGCCGCCCACCGACTCCTGGGACACCTGGCAGACCGCCACCGTCCCCGTCGACCTGAAGGCGGGCACCGACCAGCTCACCCTGTCCTGCCCGGACACCGCGAGCTGTCACGTCAACCTCGACACCCTCGCCCTGAGCCCCACCGGCGACCCGGCACCCGCGCCGCACCTCGCCCTCGGCGGCTACCGCCGCAGCCTTGACGGACTCAACGGCGACAACGACCCCACCCCCTGGACCACCCCCGGTCTGCTGCACCGCGACGGCTGGTACCTCCTCGACGACACCCCCTCCGCGGTCTACGACGCCGCCACCCACGGCGCCTCACCGCGCCCCGCCCACGGCACCGGCCCCTACCAGGACGGCTACCTCTTCGGCTTCGGCCACGACTACCAGCAGGCCCTCACCGACCTCGCGGGTCTCACCGGACCGCCGCAGCTGCTGCCCCGCTGGGCCTACGGCGTGTGGTACTCCGAGTACATCGACCGCACCGCGAGCGACTACGAGAACACCGTCGTCCCCGCCTTCCGCGCCGCCGGCGTCCCCCTGGACGTCCTCGTCACGGACACCGACTTCAAGTCCCCGAACACCTGGAGCGGCTGGAACTTCGATACGGCCAAGTTCCCCGACCCCAAGGCATTCTTCGACTGGTCGGCCGCCCAGGGCCTGCACAACACCCTGAACATCCACCCCAGCATCCTCGGCTCCGACCCGCAGTTCGCGGCCGCGCAGGCCACGGCGAAGGGCAAACTGGCCAAGGGCAGCTGCTCGGCCGGCGCCGACTGCTACACCTTCGACTTCGGCGACCCCGACCAGCTCAAGGCCTACCTCGACCTGCACCGGCCGATGGACAGGGCGGGCAACGACTTCTGGTGGCTTGACTGGTGCTGCGACGCCTCGCGCTCCTCGCAGGCCGGTGTCACCCCGGACGCCTGGATCAACCAGCAGTACGCCGACCTCACCGCCGAGACCAGCGACCGCGGCTTCGCCTTCTCCCGTGCCTACGGCTCCCTCCAGGCCGGCGGCTACAGCGGGGGAGTGGGCCTGCCCACCGGCCCCTGGGCCGACAAGCGCACCACCCTGCACTTCACCGGCGACACCACCTCCAACTGGGCCACCCTGCGCGCCGAAGTGGGCTACACGCCGGGCGAGTCCGCCGCCACCGGCATGAGCGCGATCAGCCATGACATCGGCGGCCACAACGACGGCTGGGGCATCCCCGGCGCCGAGACCTACACCTCCGGCGGCCAGACCCACCGCACCACCAAGCTCCCCGACGACCTCTACGCCCGCTGGGTGCAGTTCGGCACCTTCCAGCCCGTCGACCGCCTGCACAGCAACCACAGCGACCGGCTCCCCTGGCAGTACGGCCCCGACGCCGAGGCGTCGGCGGCGAAGTTCCTGAACCTGCGCGAGGCGCTGGTCCCGTACACCTACACCCTGGCCCAGCAGGCGAACACCACGGGAGTGCCCGTCGTACGGCCGCTGTACCTCCAGTACCCGGAGGAGGCCGCCGCCTACAGCAGGGCGGACAGCGAGTACTTCTACGGCCCCGACCTCCTCGTCGCCCCGGTCACCGCCTCCGGCACCAGCACCACCACCTCCGTGTGGTTTCCGCCGGGACAGTGGACCGACTGGTTCACCGGAACCACCTACACCGCACCGGCCGGCGGCGCCACGCACGACGTCACGACCACCCTGGACACCATGCCGGTGTTCGTCCGCGCGGGAGGCGTCGTCGCCACCCGCACCGGCAAGGTGACCGGCGACGAGCACAACCCGCTCGACAAGGTCACCGCCACCGTCGCCACCGGCGGGCCGGGCACCTTCTCCCTCTACGAGGACGACGGCGTCAGCCCCCTCTCCGCACGGTCGGCCACCACGCACCTCCGTTACACCGAACACGCCGACGGAACCGGCCGGTTGAAGATCGGCCCGACCAGGGGCTCCTTCAAGGGCCAGACCGCACGCCGCACCTGGACCGTCGCGTTCCTCGGCGCCCGCCAGGCGCCCGACCACGTGAACGCCGACGGCCTCCGCCTGGCGGCCTCCGCCTGGCGGTACGACAGCGGCAGCCACACCCTCCGTATCACCCTGCCCGCCCGCAGCATCCGCAAGGGGGTCACGGTCACCTACCGGTGAGCCGCACCCGCTGACACGGAAAAGGGGGGCCCGCGCCGAACCGCGCGGGCCCCCCTTCACGCACCACCGGAGTTCACAGCATCTGCCGCCGGCGCCCCAGCCACGTCTGCGCCACGACCACCACGGCCAGGAACGCGCCGCTGACCACCTGCTGGTAGGCCGAGTCGAGCGAGCCGATCTGGTTGATGACGTTCTGGATCACCTTCAGCAGCAGCACCCCCACCAGCGAGCCGCTGACGAAGCCGAACCCGCCGGTGAGCAGCGTGCCGCCGATCACCACCGCCGAGATGGCCTCCAGCTCCATGCCCGACCCGAGGATCGTCACACCGGACACCAGCCAGGCCGCGTTGAGCGCCCCCGCGAGACCGGCGCACAGACCTGACATGACGTAGACCGACACCTTCGTCCGGGCCACCGGCGCCCCCATCAGCGCCGCCGCGTCCTCGTTGCCGCCGACCGCGTACACGTACTGCCCGAACCGGGAACGCCGCAGCAGCACGCCCCCCAGCGCGAACAGCGCGACCGCGATCCACACCGGCGCCCCGATCCCGAACAGCGAACCCTGTCCGAGCGACGCGAAGAACGAGTCCTTGTCGACGAGATACGTCGTCGAGCCCTCGTCGGTGAGGGCCAGGAGCAGCCCGCGCGCCCCCAGCATCGAGGCGAGCGTCACGATGAACGGGGCGAGCCCGAAGCGGGCGATGAGCAGACCGTTCAGCAGGCCGACGAGGCCGCACACGGCGAGCGGCAGCAGCAGCGCGACCACCGTGCCGTACCGCGAGCCCCAGGCGGCCAGCACCCCGCCCAGCGCGAACAGCGAGCCGACCGAGAGATCGATGCCCCCGGTGATGATCACGAACGTCATGCCGAGCGCCACGACGGCCAGGAACGCCGAGGACAGCGCCATGTTCTCGAGGTTGTCGGAGGTCAGGAACGTGTCGAAGCTCAGCGAGGCCGCGACCAGGGCGACCAGCAGGGTGACCAGCGCGCCGTGCTGCTGGGCGAGCGCACTGAACCGCCCGCCGCGCCCGGCCGCGGCGTCGTCACCCGCGCCGGGCCGGCCGCCGTCGCCCTTCGGGCCTGCTTCCGTGGTGCCGGTGGTCTCGGTGGTCATCCGGCCTCCTTCGAGGAGACCCGCGCCGTCGGGCGGGGCGGGGATCGGACGGGAGGAAGTCACCGCTTCCCCCGTTCTCGCGCCGTGTAGACGGCGCCGACGATCACCACGGCCTGCGCGATCTGCGTCCAGGACGGCGGCAGGTCGTGCTTGATCAGCGTGGTGGTCAGCAACTGGATGAGGACGGCGCCGGCGACCGTGCCGCCGATCCGCACCCGGCCGCCGGACAGCGGGGTGCCGCCGACCACCACGGCGGTGATCGCCGACAGCTCCATCAGGTTGCCCAGCGAGGTCGGGTCGCTCGCCGAGAGCCGGGCCGTGGCCAGCACGCCCGCCACCGCCGCCAGCGCGCCGGAGCAGACGTAGACCACGATCAGCACCCGCCGCACCGGCAGCCCGGCGAGCCGGGCCGCGGCCGGACTGTCCCCGATGGCGAGCAGCTGACGGCCGAACGTGGTGCGCCGCACCACGAACGCCACCAGCAGGGCGAGTGCCAGCGCGATGAGCACCAGATACGGGACGCCCAGCACGTCGCCGGAGCCGAGCGTCGCCAGGTCCGGGTCGCGGACGTCCTTGAGCTGGGGGAGCAGCACCAGGGCGAGTCCGCGCCCGGCGACCATGAGGGCGAGGGTGGCGACGATCGGCTGGACCCCGACGAAGGCGATCAGGGAACCGTTGGCGAACCCGACCAGGACACCGCCGACCACCGCCATGAGGACGGCGACCCACGGGCCGTAGCCGAGGTAGAGGGACAGCAGGGAGGTGGACAGCGCCATCACGGAGCCCACCGACAGGTCGACGCCCTCGGTGCCGATCGCCAGGGCCATGCCGAGGGCGACGATCAGCACCGGCGCGACCTGCACGGCCTGGGTGCGGAAGTTCTCCGTGGAGAGGAAGTGCGGCGTGAACACGAAGTTGAACAGCAGCAGCACGGCGACGCCCGCGTAGACGCCGTACTCCTTCGACAGCCGCAGCAGGCGGTCACGGTCCAGGGCGCCGCGGGTGAGCGTCATGTCAGCCATGGCCGCCCCCCGCGCCTCCGGTGGCCGGGGCCGATCCGGCGGGCTCGGCGGCGATCGCCCGCATCAGCGCGTCCTCGGTGACGGCGTCACCCGTCAGCTCGTCCACCACCGCACCGTCCTTGAGGACGACGACCCGGTCGCTGCCCTCGATCAGCTCCTCGGTGTCGGAGGAGATCAGCAGCACCGCGAGTCCGTCGTCGGCGAGTTCGTCGATCAGGGCCTGCACCTCCGCCTTGGCGCCGACGTCGATACCGCGCGTCGGCTCGTCCAGCAGCAGCACCTTCGGCTGCAACGCCAGCCAGCGGGCCAGCAGGACCTTCTGCTGGTTGCCGCCGGACAGTTCGCCCACCTTCTGGTGCGGCCCCGCCGACTTGATGCGCAGCCGTCTCACGAACGTGTCGACGATCCGGTCGATGCGCGCGTCGTCCACCAGACCGAACCGCGACAGACCGGGCAGCGCCGCCAGGGCGATGTTCTCCCGCACCGACAGGCCCGGCACGATGCCCTCCGCCTTGCGGTCCTCCGGCAGCAGGCTGATGCCGGCGCGGATCGCGGCCGGAGTGGAACCGGTGCGCACCGGCACCCCGCCGACCGTGACCCGGCCGGCCTCCGTGGGCAGCGCCCCGGCGACGGCGCGGGCGGTCTCGCTGCGGCCCGAGCCGAGCAGCCCGCCCAGCCCGACGACCTCGCCGGGCCGGACGGCCAGCGACACCCCGTGCAGCCGGTGGCGTACCGTCAGATCCGTTGCCTCCAGGACCGGTTCGGCGTCCGTCCGGTGCGAGCCCGAGAACTTGGTCAGGCCCTCGCTGCGCACCTCGCCGATCTCCCGGCCCAGCATCAGCGACACCAGACGCAGCCGCTCCAGACCGGCGAGCCGCCCCGTGTGCACGACACGCCCGTCGCGCAGCACGGTCACCGCGTCGCAGATCTCGTACAGCTCGTCCATCCGGTGGCTCACGTAGACGACGGCGACGCCCCGCTCGCGCAGCATCCGGATCACCCGGAACAGGGTGCGCACCTCCCGCGGTTCGAGCGAGGACGTCGGCTCGTCCATCACCACGACCTTCGCGTCCACCGCGACGGCCCGGGCGAGCGCCACCATCTGCTGCGCCCCCACGCCGAGTTCGCGCAGCGGACGGCGCACGTCGACCTCGATGCCCAGGCTCCCGAGCGCCTCCTCGGCCTCCCGGCGCATCCGCCGGAAGTCGATCAGGCCGAACCTGCCGCGCGGCTCGCGGCCCAGGCACAGATTGCGGGCCACGCTCATCAGGGGGACGAGATTGACCTCCTGGTAGATGGTGGAGATGCCCGCGTGCTGCGCCTGCAGCGGGGTGGTGAAGCGGACCGGCGTGCCGTCGTACACGATCTCGCCCGCGTCCGGCCGGTAGACACCGGTGAGGACCTTGATGAGGGTGGACTTGCCCGCGCCGTTCTCGCCGACGAGGGCGTGGACCTCCCCGGCGCGGGCGGTGAAGTCCACACCGGACAGCGCGCGCACGCCGGGGAAGCCCTTGGACACGCCGGTCACCTGGAGCACGTCAGTACGCCTTGCCCAGGTCCGACGAGGCGTTCGCCTTCCCGTAGGAGGTGTCCTGGATCACGATGTCCTGCGACACCGCGCTGCCCTTCGTGAAGGTGTCCAGGGTCGAGAAGGCCAGCGGGCCGAAGCGCGGGTTGGACTCGATGACGCCGTAGATCCAGCCGTCCACGATGCCCTGCACCGCGTTGCGGGTGCCGTCGATCGTCACGATCTTCACGTCGCCCGGCTTCTTGCCCGCGCCCTTGAGGGCGTTGACCGCGCCGAGGCCCATCTCGTCGTTCTCGGCGTAGATGCCCTTGATCCCGGGTTTGGACTGGATGAGGTTCTCGGTGACCGACTGGCCCTTCTCGCGGGCGAAGTCACCGGTCTGCCGGAACACGACCTTCAGGCCGGGGGCCTTCTCCTTGACGCGGTCCTCGAAGCCCTTGGTGCGCTCGGTGGTGACGTTGTTGCCGGCCGCGCCCAGCAGGATCGCGATCTCGCCCTTGCCGCCGGTCGCCTCGATCATCTGGTCGGCGGCCCGCTTGCCCTGCTCGGTGAAGTCGGAGCCGATGAAGCTCACATAGTCCTTGCAGGCGGTGGCGTTGATCTTCCGGTCGACCGTGACGATCGGGATGTGCCTGGCCGCCGCGGCGCGCAGCACCGGCTCCCAGCCGTCCGAGTTGAGCGGGGCGATCACCAGCAGGTCGGCGCCCTTGGCGATGAGGTCCTGGACGTCGCTGATCTGCTTGGAGAACTGCGACTGGGCGTTGGCGGTGAGGAGTTTGACGCCGCGTTTCTTCGCCTCGTCCTTGATCGAGGCGGTCTCCGCGATCCGGAAGGGGTTGGCCTCCTTCTCGGACTGCGAGAAGCCGACGGTGGCGCTCCCCAGGTCGAGCTTCTTGCCGCCGTACCGGCCGATGGTGCAGGTCGGGCCGGACCCGGTGCTGGGGGAGGCGACGACCTGCTTCGAATCGGCTTGCGAGGAGGAGGACTTGTCGCTCGTGGAGGAGGAGTCCTCCGACTTGGTGCAGGCGGTCGTCAGGGCCAGCCCCGCGACGATGCCGGCGGCGAGCAGGGTGCGGGCGGTGGAGGTTCTGCTGGCGGAGGCGGTAGGGCGACGGAATGCGGTGGGCTTCATGCGATCCCCAAACGGCGCGGCCCCTGCGCTCGTTGAGAGCGCTCCCGGGGAGTTCGGCACTTGCGGTCAACACGGCGTGCACGGCGTTTCAGGGGAGGTTTTTACATCGTTGGAATGGGCTTGTAAACCCTTCCGTCCGAAATCTCGTCAGGAAGGTCCGGACCTGTCGGGGCGTCAGGTCCGGACCCGGCACCGCGCCGGTACCCGGTCCGCCGGTACCGCGGTCAGCGCCTTCCCAGGGTGCTCTCCCGCTCCACCAGCCGGTACTCCGCGACGATCTCACGCCCGCCCGGTACCTCACGCCCCGACAGACTGCGCAGCAGCGACGCCACCGCGAGCCGGGCGATGGCCTGCTTGTCCGGCGAGACGGTGGTCAGTGAGACGGCGCCGAACCGGCCCTCGGCGATGTCGTCGAAGCCCACCACGGCGACGTCCCACGGCACCCTGAGCCCCCGCTCGTGCAGCACCCGCATGGCACCGATCGCGATGAGGTCGTTGAACGCGAACAGCGCGTCGGGGCGTACCCCGGAGTCCAGCAGCTGGGCCATGGCGCGCGCCCCGTCGTCCCGGTCCCAGCCGCCGACCGGCACCACGAGATCGTCCGGCGCGGGCAGCCCGGCGGCCGTCAGCTCCGCGCGCCAGCCGTCGAGCCGCAGGTGGGCGGGGCGGTTGGCGGCGTCGGTGCGGGCGCCGAGATAGGCGATCCTGGTCCGGCCGCGGCCCAGCAGATGGCGCACCGCGGCGCGGGCGGCGGCCACGTTGTCGATCGCGATGTGGTCGTAGGGCAGGTCGTACTCCCGCTCGCCGAGCAGCACCAGCGGCACGTCGTCGGCGCGGCCGCGCAGGTCCTCGGCCTCCAGTTCCAGCGGGGAGAGGATCAGCCCGTCGATCACCCGCCCGCTGAAGCCCTGACTGACCAGCAGTTCCTGTTCCCGGCTGCCGCGGGTGTGGTCGAGCAGCACCGTGAACTCGTGCTCGGCGGCCGCGTCGATGACGGCGCCCGCCAGCTCGGCGAAATACGGGTTGCCGAGTTCGGGAACCGCGAGCGCGATGATGCCGGTACGGCCCTTGCGCAGGTGCCGGGCGGTGAGATTCGGCCGGTACCCGAGTTCGTCGATCGCCTCCTGGACCCGGGCCCGCATACCCGGTGTGACGTGCGGATAGTTGTTCACCACGTTCGAGACGGTCTTGATCGAGACGCCGGCCCGTTCGGCCACGTCCTTCAGGCTGACCCGCACGGGATCTCCTCGGCGTAGACGGGTGCTCCACAACCAGAGCATGTGTCATGGATCTGGACAGCGGCCGGGAGCCGTGCTCTCATGCCAACTGCCATTGCTTCCAACGTTGTACAGACTGAAGCACCGAGCCGCCACCCTTCCTCAGCCAAGGAGGATTCGTGCGCATCAGACGTTCCGGCCCATCCAACCCTCTCACCCTGTTCCGACAGCTCAGACACCGACTGGCCCTGCTCGTCGCGGTGGTCCTGGGAGCCGCGGGACTGGCCGCCGCCCCCGCGGCGACGGCCGCCGACACCCCGGCCGGGGTCCACGGTCTCAAGGGCGACTACTACACCCAGTCCGCCCCCGGGGCCTTCGACTTCGACCAGCTCAAGGCCACCACGTTCGACCCGCAGCTCGACTTCGACAACCTCGAACCGAGACTGGGCGCGGCCACCGGCCAGGCGGACGACGTCAGCGTCCGCTGGACCGGCCGCATCGTCCCGGAGAAGTCCGGCCCGACCACCTTCTCGATCATCGGTGACAACGGCTTCCGCCTCTGGGTCGGCGGACAGCTCGTCATCGACCACTGGGTCGACGACTGGGACCGCGAACAGACCGCGCAGCCCGTCGACCTGGTCGCGGGCAAGGCCTACGACTTCAAGGTCGAGTACTTCGAGCACTACGGAGGCTCCAACCTCCATGTGCGCTGGACCCCGCCCGGCGGCACCAAGACGGCGATCCCGCAGTCCGCGTTCCTGCTCCCCGAGGGCTACGCCTACGACGGCGCCATAGCCGCCACCGTCCAGAAGGACGGCAAGACCCTCAAGCTGGACTTCGCCCAGCAGCTGACCGCACCCCCGGCCGGCCTCGACGGCCACCTGACGGCCGTGATCGGCGGCGCGACCTGGCCGCTCGGCAAGGTCACCCCGGACCCGTCCGACTCCAAGGCGCTGCTCGTGCAGCTCACCGAGCCCGTCGTCGGCAACAAGACCGGCACCGCGCGCGGCACCGCCGACGTCCGCTACGACGGCCAGGGCGGCCTGACCTCGGCCGACGGCAACGTTGTCGGGGCGTTCTGGTCCAGCGGCGCCAACAGGTCGACCTACGAACTGCGCACCAAGTGGGCCGACAAGGTCACCCCGGCCAACGCCCACCGCGAGTACCCGCGGCCCCAGTTGACCCGGAGCGACTGGAAGAACCTCAACGGCACCTGGCAGTTCGCCGCCGCCACGGCGGACGAGCAGCCGCCGGTCGGCAGGAACCTCGCCGAGAAGATCCTCGTCCCCTACCCCGTCGAGTCCCAGCTGTCGGGCATCGAACGGCACGAGGACCGCATGTGGTACCGGCGCACCTTCACCGTCCCCGCCGACTGGCGGATCGGCTCGGCCCAGCGCCTCCAGCTGAACTTCGGCGCGGTCGACTGGCGCACCGTGGTCTACGTCAACGGCACCAAGGTCGCCGAACACCAGGGCGGCTACGACAAGTTCAGCGCCGACATCACCGACGCGCTGAAGCCCGGCCGCACCCAGGAGCTGATCGTCGGCGTCTACGACCCGACGGACGCCGCGAACGGCGAGAACCCGCCGGTCGGCAAGCAGCGCCTGGACCCGAGCGGCATCTGGTACACACCGACCTCCGGCATCTGGCAGACGGTGTGGATGGAACCGGTCGCCTCCGACCACGTCGACTCCCTCAAGCTCACCCCGGACGTGAGCGCGGGCACCCTGACGGTCGAGCCGCAGGGCGTGCGCGACGGAGTGAGGGTCACGGCGACGGCGTACGCGGGCAAGAGGCCGGTGGCCACGGTCACCGGACGCACCGGTGCGGCGCTCACCCTGAAGATCACGAAGGCACACCTGTGGTCCCCGGACGACCCGTACCTCTACAACCTCAAGGTGACGGTCGGCAAGGACCGGGTGGGCAGCTACTTCGGGATGCGCTCGATCGCCGTCCAGAAGATCGACGGCACCCCGCGCACGGTCCTGAACGGCAAACCGGTCTTCATGATGGCCACCCTGGACCAGGGCTTCTGGCCCGACGGCCTCTACACCGCGCCCAGTGACGAGGCGCTCGCCTACGACCTGAAGATGCACAAGGCCATGGGCTTCAACGCGGTCCGCAAGCACATCAAGGTGGAACCGGACCGCTGGTTCTACTGGGCGGACCGGCTCGGCCTGCTCGTCTGGCAGGACATGCCGGCCATGACCGCGGGCGTCAACCCGTCCACGGCGGCCCGCGCCGAGTACGAGCGCGAGATGAAGCAGATGATCGACGAGCACTACAGCAGCCCGTCGGTCGTCATGTGGGTGACCTTCAACGAGGGCTGGGGCCAGTACGACATGGCCCGCATCGCCGACCAGGCGGGGGCCTGGGACCCGACCCGGCTGATCAACAGCATGTCGGGCATCAACCTCGGCGCGGACGGCGGCACCGGCGACATCATCGACGAGCACGGCTATCCGAGCCCCGCCCTGCCACCGAACCCGGACGGCACCCGCGCCCTGGTCAGCGGCGAGTACGGCGGACTCGGCCTGGCGGTGCCCGGCCACGCCTGGTCGGTGCAGCAGTCCTACGTGGACGTCGACCCGACCACCTACACCGACGACTACCTCGCCAAACTGTCCGAGGTCCACGCGCTCGCCTGCAAGGGCGGCAACGGCGCGGTCTACACCCAGATCACGGACGTGGAGGGCGAACTCAACGGCCTCCTGACCTATGACCGCAAGGTCGTCAAGCCGGACGTGGACCGCCTGAAGGCGGCCCAGCAGTCCCTGATCTCGGACGCGTCGCGGGCGACCCCCGCGAACTGCGCCTGACCCCCGCCCGCCCGGCGGCCGCCCACCGGCGGCGCCGGGCGGGCCCCTTCTTCAGCCTTCAGCACAGCCACGGCCTCCGGGCCGACGCCCCGCCGCCGGAACTCCGGCCGCGGGGCGTCGGCCGCGGGGCACGGTCGTCACACCGCGGCGGCGACCGGCTCCCGTACCGCCTCCGCCGTCACTCCCGCCGACAGCCACCCGATCACGTCCGCCGCGGTGTACGGGCCGCCGTCGGGGGAGATGCGGGGCAGGAAGTCCAGGTCCTGGCCGATGGTCACGACGGGAGGCTCCACCGTGCCGCGCGGGCGGCGCTGGCCGAGGCCGATCGTGGCCAGCAGACCGTTGCACAGGCACTGGCGGCCGTCCGTCGCCTCCAGCTCGCCGCCCTTGCGGACGTACGCCACGCGCGGCTCGGCCGGGCAGCGGTAGTCCAGGGTGCCCTTGGCGGTGCGGAACGGCGTCCGCAGATAGCCGAGGTCGCAGACGCGGGTGCGGGCGGCGCTCACCTCGGGGTCGGCCACCGTGCCGGGCAGGTCGGCGACCTTGAAGGGGAACGCGGTGGGGGAGGCGGCCGGGTCGTTGCGGACCTTCAGGTCACCGCCCAGCTCGCGCTCGACCAGCTGCCGCCGCAGCGCCGGGTCGATGCCGGACTCCTCGCACAGGGCGAAGACACTGCCGACCTGGACACCGGCCGCGCCCAGCTCCCGGGCGGCGCGGACCTGCTCCGGGCCGCTCTGGCCGCCGGCGATCCAGAACGGCAGACCGAGACCGGTCATCTTCGCGAAGTCCGGGACGTCCCGGGGGCCGTAGACCGGGTCGCCGTCCTCGTCGTGGCGCATCGGGCCGCGCGGCGGCGCGCTGTGGCCGCCCGCGCGGTGCCCCTCGATGACGAAGCCGTCGGGCCGGGTCTCCGCGTCACGGTTCAGGTAGGCGGCCAGCGCGGGCAGCGAGACGATGGCGAGGACGTCGGGGCGGCGGAGGGTGCCGACGGCGGCGGCACCGGCCTCGCCCAGGACCGAGGCCGGGTCGAAACGCACGTCGAGGGGCCGGTCGTCGCCGGTCACGTCCACCTGAGCGGTGACCGGCTCCAGCCGGGCGAGGCCGGTGGCCGTCCGCGGGATCTGCGTGGGGATGCCGGCGCCCACGAGCACGTAGTCCACACCCGCGAGGATCGCGCCGAACATGGCGGGGACCGTGGCCAGCTGGATCTTCGCGAGGTAGTTGATGCCGACCGGCCCGTCGTGGCCCTCCTTGGCCAGCCAGACCTCGCAGAAGTTGGCGACGACGGTCAGAGCACGGGAGGGGCAGTCCTCGTCGGCGGTCAGCATGGGGGTCGCGGCGTAGCGCTCGCCGGGGGCCACCCCGCCCGGCACGTAGTACTTCTCCCGTACGGCGTCGGCGAGTCCCGGCACCGGGAAGGCGGCCAGCGCCCGCCGGACGTGGCCGCCTGGGTCACCGCTCTGCAGCGTGCGGATCATCAGGGTGTCGACGGCGGTGCCGGAGACGACGCCCAGCTGCCCGGCGGAGGCGACCGCCCTGGCCAGCCGCCAGCCCGACACCCCCACCCCCATTCCGCCCTGGATCAGCCACGGCAGGTCGGTCGCCGCCCGGGTTGCACTCATGAGGTCCTCACAAAACGTCGCAGCCGGACCGGGGAGGGGAGCCTCGGATCCGTACCTTCACTGCCGTAACCTACGGCATCGTAACCTACGGGTACGTAAGTTCACGCCAGTCTTCCGGGTCTGCCGGGGTCCGTCCGGAAGGCCCGGACAGGTCTGGGTGTCCCCCTACACGGGGCGGTCCGATACTCGGGGGCACCTCCCGGCCGCAGCGGCCGGGGACCGGAGATCGGACACTCACATGAAACGAGTCCTGCGCCTCGGTGTCGGCGCGGCCGCGGTCCTTGCCGGCGGCCTCGTGACGGCACCCGCCGCCCAGGCCGCGCCCGCCGCCGCGGCGGCGGCGGACTACGTGTGCCAGAGCATCCAGGTCGGCGCGTTCCTGCCGTACGGCCCCGTCTACGTGACCGGCGCCGGCTGCGCAGGCCCTCAGCAGGCCCCGGCTGGTGGGACGGTCACCGGCGGCGGTGCCGTGTACCTCTGTTCCAGTTACGTGCCCATGTCCGACGGGGGCGTGATCGGCTTCGACTGCCGCGCCGTCGCGTAGACAGGGCGGCGGCGGGGCCCCGACCGGCCCCGCCGCCTGGATGGCTGATCGTTTCTGCACCGCCGTGCCGGGCGGGTCAGGACGTCAGCGGCTGGTGTACCCGGCGTCGACGTGGATGACCGAGCCGGTCACGTAGGACGACTGGTCGGAGGCGAGCCAGAGGCTGGCCTGGGCGACCTCACGCGGCTGCCCGAACCGGCCCAGCAGGCTGAGCTGCGGCGCGTAGTCGGCCTCGGTGAAGCCGAACTGCTCCAGCGCCCCGCGCAGCATGGGCGTGTCGATGGCGCCCGGCGCCACCGCGTTGACGCGGATGTTGTGCTTGCCGTTCTCCAGCGCGGCGGTCTTGGTGAGGCCGTTGACCCCGTGCTTGGCGGCGACGTACGCCGGGTTCTCCGGCTGGGGGCGGAAGCCGCTCACCGACGAGATGTTGATGACCGACCCGCCGCCGCCCTGGCGGATGAGCTGCTGGAGCTCCCACTTCAGGCACAGTGCGGTGCCCTTGAGGTCGACCGCCATCAGGCGGTCCCAGTAGTCCTCGTCGAACTCGGCGGTCGGCTTGTCGTCCGGGGTGAGGGCCGCGTTGTTGACGGCTGCGTCGAGGCGTCCGAAGGCGTCGACCGTGGCCTGGACCATGGCCCGGACCTGGGCACTGTCGGCCACGTTCACCCGGTGGAAGACCGCGGTGCCGCCACTGGCGTTGATGTCCTCGGCCACCGCCCGGCCGCGCTCCTCGTTCATGTCCGCGACCAGCACCTTCGCACCGGCCTCCGCGAACAGCTTGGCGGTCGCCTCACCCATGCCCATGGCGGCGCCGGTGACGAGGGTGACCTTGCCGTCCAGAATCGGGAATGTCATTGTTTTTCGGCCTTTCCTGAAGTGTCGTTCCCGCGGACGCGGGGGCCGCGGGGCGGGAGAAGGTGGATCAGGGGAGTGGGGGAGTGGGGGAGCGGCGGGCGGGGCGGGTCAGGGGGCGGTGCCGCCGGGCCGCGCGGCCCGCGCGGACTCCTGACAGAGCAGGTCGAAGGCCCGCTCCACGCGCTGCGCCAGCTCGTCGGGCCCGCCGTCGGACCGCCGTGCCCACTGGTGCAGCACGGTGCTCAGCACACCCGCGCCCGCCTCCACCACGATGCCCGGGAGGGGATCGGTGGCGGGGTCGGTGCCGAGCCGCGCGGCGAGGATGTGCACCGACTCCTCCTGGGCGGCCCGGCGGATGCGTTCGTACGCGGCGAACAGCGCCGGTTCCGTGCGGACCAGGGCCAGCAGCGCCCGCTGCCGGGGATGCGCGTGCCAGGCCGGGTGCTCGGGATCACGCAGCCAGACCCGTACGGCCGCGCGGTAGGCGAGCAGCGGGGGCTCCGCGGCCGGGCGGTCGCGCAGGGCGGCGTTGATGCGTTCGCCGTCGGACCGGGTGAAGTCGAGGGCGGCGTCCTCCTTGCCGGAGAAGTACCGGCTGAAGGTGCGCCGGGTGACACCGGCCCGTTCGGCCACGGCGTCCACGCCGACCGCGCCGAGCCCTCTGTCCAGCACCAGTTCCACGGCGGCCGAGGCCAGAGCCTCCCTGGTGCGCAGTGAGCGCCGCCGCCGCCGGTCCTCGGGGACCGGCGAGCCGTCCCCGGAGGGCAGGTCGGGGATCGGGTCAGGCGCCTTCGCCTTCATGGCTTCACCGTACACCCACTAATGTCCCGACGGGACAATAGTGGGTGCCGAATGTCCAGGGGGCGGACGTCCCGGCTTCGCCCGCCGTACGGCCGCCGGCCGCGACGGGGTCCGGGCCGGACGGCCGGGGCCGCGTGGCCCGCGTGCGGGGCCCGCCCGGTGACCGGCTCCGGGACCGGCGGTCCGGCCCGGGCCCCCGGTGACGGGGCGAGCGGGGAACCGGGCCGGACCACCGGGCGGGGACCAACGGACCCGGCCGCGGCCCGTTCGGCCCGCGCGGAGCGGTGCGCGGCGTCAGCATGCTGGCGTTGGCCTTGCCGGCCGGGCGCGTCCGCACCGAGACCACGGGAGGCGGGGGATCCGGGATGGACATCACGGTGCACGGACTCGACGGGCTGAGCCCGTCGCTGCACCGGGCGTGGCAGAGCACGATGGACGACTCACCCGAGTACGCGAACCCCTTTCTGGCACCGCAGTTCGCGACAGCGATCGCCCGCTGCCGGGGCGGCGCGCGGGTGGCGGTCCTGCGGGAGGACGGGGAGCCGGTCGGCTTCCTCCCCTACCGGCGTCATCCGCTGGGCATCGGCCGGGCGATCGGACTCGGGCTGTCCGACTGCCAGGGCCTGGTGCACCTGCCCGGGGTGAGCTGGGACGCCGGGGAACTGCTCGGCGCCTGCGGACTGTCGGTCCTCGAGTTCGACCATCTGGTGGAGCGGCAGAAGCCGTTCGACCGTTACGTCCGGGGCTGGTTCGCCTCACCGGTGATCGACCTGGGCGACCCCGGGGAGCCGGGCGACCGGGGGAGTGCCTATCTGGAGCGGCTGCGCACGGCGGCGCCGCGCCGCACCAGGACCACCCTCGCCAAGGAGCGGCGACTGGCCCGCGAGGCGGGTGAGGTGCGGTTCGTCTTCGACGAACGGGACCCGCGGATGCTGCGCCTGCTGATGCGGTGGAAGTCGGACCAGTACCGCAGGACAGGACGGATGGACCGGTTCGCGCGGCCCTGGATCGTGGACCTGGTCGACGGCCTCTTCCGCACCAGGGACGAGCACTTCACCGGAGTGCTGTCCGTCCTGTACGCGGGGGACCGGCCGGTCGCCGCGCACTTCGGACCCCGCTCGCGCACGGTCCTCGCGGCCTGGTTCCCCGCGTACGACCCCGAGTTCCGGCGCTATTCGCCCGGGCTGATCATGCATCTGCGGATGGCGGAGGCGGCCGGACGGGCCGGAGTGCGCCAGGTGGACCTGGGACGCGGGGAGATGGAGTACAAGGACTGGCTCAAGACGGGCGAACTTCGCGTCGGCGAAGGGTTCGCGACCCGGCCCCGTCCGGTCGCGGCGGCGTACCGGGTGTGGCGCGGCTCGGCACGGGGAGTGCGGACGACGGTCCTCGCCCATCCCCGGCTGCGCGCGTCGGCCGACCGCCTGCTGAGGACCGCCGGCCGCCTGCGCACCTCCACGGCGGGAAGGTGACCCATGCCGTACGGTGCGCGTCTGGCGGCGGCGATGGCACGGCGGCTGGGCCGCGAGTGCGTCTACACACCCTCGGCGCGTCTGGCCCTCTACCTGGCGTTACGGCGCTGGTGCCGCCCGGGCGGACGGGTGCTGATGTCCCCGGTGACCGACGACGTGATCCTCTTCGTCGTCCTGGCGGCCGGACTGCGCCCGGTGATGGCGCCCGTGGGCGTCCGGGACGGAAACATCGACCCGTCCGCCGTGCCGGAGGCCACCTGGCGCGGCGTCGACGCCGTACTGACGTCGAACCTCTACGGCGTCCCGGACCGGACCGCCGAACTGCGCGGCCACTGCGACCGGTTGGGGATCCCGCTGATCGAGGACGCGGCGCACGCCATCGGCTCGCACGTGTCCGGGCAGCCGGTCGGGACCTTCGGGGACGCTGCGGCGTTCAGCCTCTCCAAGCACGTCGCCGCGATGTCGGGCGGCTTCCTCGCCGTCGAGGACACCCGCACCCGGCGGGAACTGGAGCGGCTGCGCGACGACCTTCTCACCCCGCGCCGCCTGCGCGGCGAACTGGCCTCCGCGCTGCGCCCCTTGGCGCGCTCCTCGGTCCGCTCCCTGCATCTGGTGCGCCCGGTGTGGGGCGCGATGCGGGGCCTCGGCCTGCTGGAACGCGATGCCTACCGCATGGACCTCAACGCGCCCGGTCTGTCGTCCCGTTCCCACCGGGCTCCCGACCTCACGGTGTACGACCCCTGGATCCGCGTCGATCTGCACGACTTCCGGCGCCGTCAAGGAAGCCTGTTCCGAGCCCAGTTGGGCCTGCGTCTGGCCGGTCTCGACCACGACCTCGCCCGCCGCAGGCCGGGCGTGTCCCTGCTGGCGGCCACCGACTGGGCGTCCCCGCCGGTGCGCGACCGTACGGCCCGTGACGGGCCGCTCCCCCTCTTCCGTGTCCCGCTCCTGGTCGAGGACCGCGACACCCTCGTGACCGGACTCGTCCGGCACGGTGTGGTCTGCGGTTACGTCTACGACCCGCCGCTGGACGACTACGCGGGGCCGGAGTTCGCGGAACCCTCCCCGGCCCCGCAGGCGGCCCGCTGGTTCGCCGCCCATGTGCTGCCCGCCGACCCGCTCCAGGCGCGCGGGATCATCAGGGCCCTGACACGGGAACGGACGGCACCCGCCCGCCCCCCGGCCCCCGGCACGCTCCCCGCGGGCACCCCACCGGCCACCGCGTCCGGCGCCGCCCCGGACACCGCGTCCGGCGCCGCCCCGGACAGCACACCGGACGTCACCTCGGCCGATTCCCGGGGCCGTTGAGACCCAGCCGGCCACCGGCACCGGCCCGGCGACAGCCGCACACCGTCCGCCGCGACCGTCCGCCGCTGGCCGCTGGCCGCTGGCCGCTGGCCGCTGGCCGTCAGTCGTCAGCCGTCGACCGGCCGTGGCCGCCCTCAGCACACCGCCCGCCGCGACTGCCTGCCGCCGACCGGCCACCGTCGTCAGCCGCCCACCACCCCCCGCCCGCCGGCCAGGCGCTCCCGCACCCGCGCCCACGCGGCCTCCGGCGGGGCCGTTGCGTCGAGCGCGAGGTGAGCCACCGCCGGAGCGGCGAGGTCGACGCGGTCCGCGTACCCCGGGTCGGCGAGCTTGGGCCGGTCGCGGGGGGCGGCGCGCAGCCGCATCCGGGACAGCAGCGTCGCCGCGTCCAGCCGCAGCCACACCATCGACGGCACCCCGCCCGCCTGCTCCAGTCGGCCGGCCAGCGCGGTCCAGGCCGCCGGGTCGCGGCGCTCGGCCGTGTACGGCGCCACCAGGACCACCGGGACGCCCGCCCGCAGATTGTGCTCCGCACCGGCGGTGAGCGTCTCGTACCGGGCGTGCCGGGTGGCCCGGGAGAGTCCGGGATCGTCGAGGTCGTCGGTGCCGAGCAGACCGGCCACGACCGCGGTCAGCGGCCCGGTCAGGGTGTCCTGGTCCAGCAGGGCCGCGCCGAGCCCCGCCGCCAGTACCTCCCCCACGGTCGACTTGCCGCTCGCGGGCGGGCCGCACACCACCAGGGCGGCGGGACGGCGGACGTCAGGGTTCACGGTCATGGCCGGAACCGTAGGGCATCCCCGGGGGTGCCATGGAGTCCCCGAAGCCCTCGGAAACCGCCCGTTGATGCGACTTTCAGCGCTGTGACCTGGACATTCAGGCGAAACACAAAAGACATCCTTCTTTCATATTGACATCACGCAGACCCTCAGAGCACGATTCATTTCGGCCGGTGACATCGATTACCCCGCGAACGACCCGGCCCCTGCCCGGCCCGATCAGGGCCTGAATCCCAGCTGTCCTCCGCCTCGACGCCAGACCTCACGGCCGGGCCGGACGACGACACCAGACCGCACAGCAGTCATGCGGCACAGCCCGGCACCTCTGCGAGACCGGCGGCCGGCATCCCCTCCCGTGACATCGATTACCCACCACCGGACAAGCTCCGTGACATCGATTACCCAGCCGTAGAACCAGGGCGAACCCGGACAACCGGACCGTGAATCGGTCCGCCGACCGGAAACCGCCCCCGACCCGAGGAAGGTCCCGTTGCTGATCGCCACTCCGAATCTGTGTCTGGACCGGACACAGTTCCTCTCAGAGGTGGTGCCCGGTGCCGTCATGCGGGCTCCCGAGGTCGAAGTGACCGCCGGCGGCAAGGGCGTGAACATCGCCCGTGTCGTCCGGGCCTTCGGCCGGCGCGCCGTGCTGACCGGGCTCGTGGCCGACGACGACCGCGCACAGCTCCTCGGCCTGCTGGCCGGCGAGGGCGCCGAGTTCGTCGCCGTACCGATGCCCGGCCGGGTACGCGTGGCGGTCGTCATGATCGAGAGCGGCCCCGGGCGGATCACGATCGTCAACGAGGCCGGCAGCCCGATCGCTTCCGAGGTGTGGGACCGCTACGCCGCCGCCGTCACCGAGCAGTTGCCGGGCCACGGCGTGCTGATCTGCTCCGGCAGCCTGCCGCCCGGCGCACCGCTGGACGGTTACGGCCGGCTCGTCGAACGGGCCCACGGCGCAGGGGTGTTGGCGATGGTCGACACGGCGCCTCCGGCCCTGCGCGCGGCCCTGGCGGCCGGGCCCGACCTGGTCGCTCCCAACCTGGCCGAGGCGGAGTCGGCGATCTCCGGCACCAGCGGCATGATCCTGGCCGACGGACCCGACAACGTCCGCGAGCGTGCCGAGGAGGCCGCCCGGGCCCTGGTCGCCCTGGGCGCCCGGGCCGCCGTGGTCACCGCGGGCGGTGCCGGGCTGGCCCTGGCGACCGGCACGGACGACGTACCGCGCTGGATCGAGACGGTCCCGGTCGAGGTGGTCAGCGCGGTGGGCGCGGGCGACTCCTTCCTGGCCGGGGTGGCGCTGGCACTGGCGGAACGGCCGCCGGGTTCCGCCGTCGACTGGCTGCCCGCCGTACTGCGCGGCGCGGCCACCGCGACGGCCTCCTGCGAACAGCTGCGGGCCGGGGGCGTGGACCCCGCCCGGGTGCGGGAACTCCTGGCCCGGCTCACCGCGCGCGGCACCGGCTCCGTCCCGGCGGACCGCCGCAGGACCGGCCTCGACCCCGACTGGGCCGTCGCCCGGCACCTCCAGAACTCCGGCGTCCGGCCCGAGGGACCCCTGACCACCGCCGGTCCGGACGCCGGCCACACCTCCTTCATCACCTGCGACGGAGCTCACCGATGACGCCCCCGAAAGTGCGGTTGCGCGACGTCGCGCAGGCCGCCAACACGAGTACGAAGACCGCCTCACGGGTCATCAACGGTGACCCCCGGGTCTCCGCCGAGACCCGGGAGCGGGTGCAGCGGGCGGTCGCCGAGCTCGACTACCGGCCCGACCCCCTGGCGCGCTCCCTGCGCAGCGGTACCGACGACACCATCGGTGTCGTGGTGGACGCGGTCTCCGACCCGTTCTTCGCCGGCGCGATCGGCGCCATCGAGCGCCTGGCGCTGGAGCGGGGCATCACCGTCATCGTGGCGAGCACGCTGCGCCGCCCGGCCCGCGAGCGCGCGGTGCTGGAGGGACTGGCCCAGCGGCGGATCGCCGGGCTGATCGTCGCCTCGGTGACCGAGGACCACAAGCACCTCGACAGCGCCCGCTACCCGATCGTCTTCATCGACCGCGAACCGATCGGCCTGGACGCCGACTCGGTGCTGGTGGACGACAGGGCCGGAGCCCGTATGGCGGTGGAACACCTGCTGGCCCGCGGCCACCGGCGGATCGCCTACGTCGGCGACCGGCTGGACATCGGCACGGTACGGCACCGCATGGACGGCTACCGGGACGCCCTCCTCGCGGCCGGGATCGAACCCCGGGACGACTACGTGCTGCGCTTCGACCCGCAGCAGGAGGAGACGGAGCACGCGGTGGAGGCACTGCTGGCACTGCCCCAGCCGCCGACGGCGATCTTCGGCGGGAACACCCGCAGCTCGCTGCGGACCCTGCCCGTGCTGCACCGGGCCGGACGCACCGACATCGCGTTCGTCTCGTTCGGCGACTTCGCGATGTCCGACACGCTCAGCCCGGCCGTCACGGTGGTCGACCACTCCCCGGAGCGCATCGGCCACGCCGCCGCGCAGCGCCTGTTCGAGCGGCTGGACGGCTCTCAGGAAGCGCCGCAGCGGCTCCAGGTCCCGCTCACCCTCGTGGAGCGCGGCAGCGGGGAGCTGGCGCCGTGACCGCCATGACGGCCATGACGGCCATGACCGCCGCACCGGCCGTGACCCCGGCGGGTCCGTACACCGAGGCGGTGATCGGTGTGGACCTGGGCACCACCGACACCAAGGCGCTGGTGTGCACCCCCGGCGGCGAGGCGATCGGGTTCGCCCGGCGCCCCACCACCTGGTCGCGCTCGGCCGGCGGCCGGGCCGAGACCACCGGACCCGCACTGTTCGCCGATGTACTGGCCGCGGTCGCCGAGGCCCTGGCGGCGACCCGGGCCGGCCTCGGCGGCCGCCCGGTACGGGTGCTCGGCCTGGGCCTGGCCGGGCTCGGCGAGAGCGGCGTCGTGCTGGACCCGGCGGGACGGGCCTCCTCCCCGGTGATCGCCTGGTACGACGACCGGGGCACGGCCGAAATGGCCGCGCTGGACCCGGAGTTGCTGGCCGCCTTCCCGGCGAGGACCGGACTGCCGGTGGGCTCCCAGTGGACGCTGGCCAAGCTGCTCTGGCTGCGCGGCGTCACCGGCAGGCCGCCGGGCCTGGGCTCCCGCTGGCTGAACGTGCCCGAGTACGTGGCCTACGCGCTGTGCGGGGAGCAGGTCGGCGAGCCGTCGCTGGTCTCCCGTACCGCGCTGCTGGACCAGGCGACCGGCAGTCCCTGGACCGAGGCGCTCGACGCGCTCGGCGCCGGGGCGGACTTCCTGCCGCAGCTGGTGCCCGCCGGACAGGCCGCCGGACGGATCGGCTCCTGCGCGGTGCCGGAACTGGCCGGTGCCGTGGTGACGGTGGCCGGACACGACCATCCGGTGGCGGCGGTCGGCGCGGGCGCGGTCGGCGCGGACGACCTGTTCGACTCGTGCGGCACCGCCGAGGTGCTGCTGCGGTCGGTGCCCGGGGTCCTGTCCGACACCGACCGGGTGCGCCTGGTGGAGGCGGGCGTGGACGCCGGACGGCACGCGCTGCCCGGACACAGCGTGCTCATCGGCGGGATGCGCTCCGGACTGCTGATGCGCCGGGTCCTGTCACTGGTGGGCGCCGACGGGACGGCCGCCCGTGACGGCCTCGACGCCCGGTGGCGGCCCCCGGCGGGCAGCACCTCGCCGGTCCGGCTCGTCGGCTCCAGCGCCGACGACGACGCCGTCACGCTCCGGCTCTCCGACGGCGCCACCCCCGACGCCGCCTGGGCCGCCGCCCTCAGCCGGGTCGGCGAGCAGACGACGGCGCTGCTGGGGGCGATGAACGCCGTGGTCGGCACGCACGGCACCGCCGTCGCCGCGGGAGGCTGGACCCGGATGCGCAGCGTCCGGGAGGCCAAGTCCGCGACGATCCCCCGGCTGGCGTTCTGCGCGGAGTCCCAGCCGGGCGCCCGCGGGGCCGCGCTGTTCGCGGCCGTGGCGGCGGACGGCACCCGGACGGTCGCCGAGGTGGCCCGGTACTTCGCCGCCCAGCGTGCAGAAACGTTCCGCCAGATGCCCGGCCCCCCGGCTCCGGCCCCCAGGACCCCTTTCCCCGGCGCGGTGCCGGCCCCCGTGGCGACCGCCGCCCTGCCACCCCTGCCCCAGGTGTCCCCGACCCCTGGCCCGTGGCACCCCCTGACCCCGCACCCGACAAGCAAGGAACCGAGCAGCTCATGACCGACACCGTGAAGACCGACGCCCGACTGGGACTGGACGCCATCGCCGACCCGGACGGCGTGTTCTCCATCGTGGCCATGGACCAGCGCAACACCCTGCGCCGTATGTTCACCGCCATCGGCCACCAGGCCGACGACAACGATCTGCGCACCGCGAAGATCGACGTGGCCTCGGCCCTGACCCCGCTGGCCAGCGCGATCCTGCTGGACCCGACCTACGGGGTGCCGGCCGTGACCGAGTCGGGCGCACTCGCGGACACCTGCGGCCTGCTGGTGGCGGCGGAGCCCTCCGAACGCGGCACTCACAACGGCGAACCGCGCACCCACCGCGACCCCGCGCTCGACGCGGCCTGGGTCCGCGCCCAGGGCGGCCACGCGGTGAAGTTCCTGGTGCAGCTGCGCCCCGGCCGCCCCGCGGGCGGCCCGGACCTGGCCGCCGAGGTCCTCGACGTCGTACGGGAGGTCGTCGCCGACTGCCGCGCCGAGGGTGTGCCGTCGGTGATCGAGAACCTGATCTACCCGCTGCCCGGCGAGGCCCCGCTGCGGTCCGCCGAGCGCGAGGACCTGATCGTCGAGGCGGCCCGGCTGCTGGCCGACACCGGCGCCGACCTGGTCAAGCTGGAGTACCCCGGCTCGGCCCGCGGCTGCCGCCGTATCGCCGAGGTGGTCCGCCAGCCGTGGGCCGTGCTGTCCGCCGGTGTGGGCTTCGACGAGTTCCAGCGCGTGCTGCACGAGTCCTGCGAGGACGGCGGCGCGTCCGGGTTCATCGCGGGCCGTTCGATCTGGAAGGAGGCGATCGGCCTGGAGGGCCGCGAGCGTGCCGACTTCCTCGACAACGTCGCCCGGCCCCGGCTGGAGACCCTGCTGTCCGCCGTCGCCGGCCGCGCCCGGCCCTGGACCGAGGCGGTGAGGGGCTGATGGCGCCGCTGCTCCAGGCCCGTGGCCTGCGCAAGGAGTACGGCAGCGTCCAGGCGCTGGCCGGTGCCGACTTCGAGATCGAGGCCGGCGAGGTGGTCGGCCTGATAGGTGACAACGGCGCCGGGAAGTCCACCCTGGTGAGGGCCCTGTCCGGCAGCGAGACACCGGACGAGGGGGAGATCCTCTTCGACGGCCGTCCGGTACGGCTGAACAGCCCCGCCGACGCCCAGGCCCTCGGCATCGAGACGGTCTTCCAGGACCTGGCCCTCGCCCCGCATCTGAACCCGGTGCAGAACATGTACCTCGGCCGGGAGATCATGCGCGGCGGGCTGCTCGGCAAGCTGGGCTTCATGGACACGGGCCGGATGAGGTCCGGCAGCCGCAAGGCGTTCGACGACCTCGGCGCGACCGTGCGCAACCTCGACGGCCCGGTCGGCTCGATGTCCGGCGGCCAGCGCCAGGGCATCGCGGTGGCCCGGGCCGCCGCCTGGGCCAGCAAGGTCATCTTCCTGGACGAGCCGACGGCGGCGCTCGGCGTGGTGCAGACCCGCAACGTCCTCGAACTGATCCGCCGGGTGAGCGCGGCCGGTATCGGGGTGGTGTTCATCAGCCACTCGATGCCGCACGTGATGGAGGTCTGCGACCGCGTTCAGGTGATGCGCCGCGGCCGCCGGGTCGCCACTCTCCAGGCGTCCGAAACGACCATGGAAGAACTGGTCGGAACCATGACCGGGGCGTTGCAAGGAGGCACGTCATGACATCGACCACGGCACTCAGCCGTGCCGGCAGCGACGGGGGACACGGCCGGCAGGAGACGAAGGAGCCGAAGGAGCCCAGGGAGGCGTCCGAGGAGACCGTCCGGCACCGGCTCCAGGCCTTCCAGATCCTGATCCTGCTGGTGGCCACCATCGCGGTGTTCTCCGCGATGCAGCCGGACACCTTCCTCACCGTCTTCAACTTCCGGGGCATCCTCCAGAACACCGCCATCTACGCCGTGCTCGGCGTCGGGATGACCTTCGTCATCATCACCGGCGGCATCGACCTCTCGGTCGGCAGCGTCCTGGTGTTCAGCGGCGTCGTCGCGGACAAGACGATGGTCGCCTACGGGGGCCAGGGCTGGGGGACGGTCCTGGTGGGCACCCTGGTGGCCTGCGCCTGCGGTCTCGGCTGGGGCCTGCTCAACGGGGTGCTGGTGGCGAAGGCCAAGGTGCCGCCGCTGGTCGTCACCCTGGGCACCATGAGCGCGGCCCTGGGCTTCGCGCAGATCATGACCAAGGGGCTCGACCTGCGGGACGCGCCGAAGACACTGGTCGGCACGATCGGATTCGGCAACGTCGTCTGGCAGATCCCGACGCTCGCGGTCGTCGCGGCGGTCGTGGTCGTCCTCGGCATCGTCCTGCTCCACCGCACCCGCTTCGGCCTCTACACCTACACGCTGGGATCGAACGCCGAGGCCGGCCGCAGGGTGGGCGTCCGGGTGGACCGGCAGCAGATCAAGATCTACGCCTTCGCGGGACTCCTGGCGGGCTTCGCCGGCATCCTCAACCTGGCCTTCTACCAGTCCACGACCATCGGCGGGCAGTCCAACACCCCCCTCAACGTCATCGCGGGCGTGGCCATCGGCGGCACCTCGCTGTTCGGCGGGGTCGGCTCGGTGTTCGGCACGGTCGTGGGCCTGTTCATCCCCATCGTGCTCCAGAACGGGTTCGTGCAGATCAACGTCCAGGCGTTCTGGCAGCAGGTGGTCGTGGGCGCGGTGCTCGTCGCCGTCGTCTACGTCGACCAGCTGCGCCGGGCCGCCGCGCAACGCGGCACGAGACCCGCCTTCCCCTTCCTGAGCGCCCGGTCACGGGCAGGTTCGGGCAGCTCCACCAGAAGAAACGGACAGCACTGACAATGGAGAATTCAATGGCGAATTCGGGACGCGGCACCGCCCGGAAGTACAGAGTCGTGGCAGCGGGCGTGCTGTCCCTCTCGCTGGCCCTGGCGGCCACGGCCTGCGGCGGCGCCGACTCCAAGGCCTCCTCGACGGCCAAGAAGAGCTACAAGCTGGCCTTCGTGCAGGGCGTCGCGGGTGACTCGTTCTACGTCACGATGGGCTGCGGCGTGCAGTCCGAGGCCAAGGCGGCGGGCGCCACCGTCAACATCCAGGGCCCGCAGAAGTTCGACCCGACCCTGCAGACCCCGATGCTCCAGTCGGTGATCGCCTCCAAGCCCGACGCGATCCTGATCGCCCCCACCGACATCTCGTCGATGCAGCAGCCGATCGCCCAGGCCAAGGCACAGGGCATCAAGATCGTCCTGGTGGACACCACCCTCAAGGACCCGTCCGTGGCCGTCTCGGCCATCTCCTCGGACAACTCGGGCGGCGGCGCGGCCGCGTTCGACGCCATCAAGAAGCTCGCGCCGAGCGGCGGCAAGGTCCTGGTCGTGGGCAACACCCCCGGCATCAGCACGACCGACGCCCGGGACAAGGGCTTCGTCGACGCGACGAAGGCCGACTCCGCCTACACGTCGCTGGGTATCCAGTACGCCCAGAACGACCCGGCGAAGGCCGCGTCCATCGTCAGCGCCGCCCTGAGCAAGAACCCCGACATCGTCGGTGTCTTCGCCTCCAACCTGTTCGCCGCCGAGGGTGCCGCCACCGGTGTCCGCCAGGCCGGCAAGCAGGGCAAGGTCAAGGTCATCGGCTTCGACGCCGGCCCCGACCAGGTCAAGGCGCTCAAGGACGGCACGGTCCAGGCGCTGATCGCCCAGCAGCCCGAGCAGATCGGTGTCGACGGGGTGAAGCAGGCGGTCCTCGCACTGAAGGGCGGGAAGACGACCGCCGAGATCAAGACCAAGTTCTCGATCATCACGAAGGACACCGTCGACTCCGCGGACGGAAAGGCCGCGGCCTACCGCTCCAGCTGCTGACCGCAGCCGCACCGCGATGAGGGTGCCAGGACCCCGCCGGGTCCTGGCACCCTCCGCCGTCACCTCGGTTCCGTGGACTGAGCCTGCACGGACGTCAGTTCAGGGCGAACTTCTGTGCGGTGGAGCCGTTGCAGTCGTAGATCTGGAGGCGGGTGCCGTTGTCCGTGGCGCCGCTCGGGGTGTCGAGGCAGCGTCCGGACTGGGGGTTGAGGAGCGAGCCGTCGGACTGCTGGACCCATTTCTGTCCGCCGACGCCGTTGCAGTCCCACAGTTCGACCTGGGTGCCGTTGGCGGTGCCGTTGCCGTTGATGTCGAGGCAGCGCCCCAGCGTGCTGAGCGAGTTGTCGGAACCGTGGAACCAGTGCTGGTCGACCGCCCAGGACTGGCAGTCCCACAGCTGTACGGCCGTGCCGTTGACGCCGGTGTCGTCGGAGGCGACGTCGACGCACTTGCCGCCGGGCGCGCCCACCTTGGCGCCGCCGTTGACCGCGAACTTCTGTGCGGTGGAGCCGTTGCAGTCGTAGATCTGGAGGCGGGTGCCGTTGGCCGTCGCGCCGCTGGGGGAGTCGAGGCAGCGTCCGGACTGGGGGTTGAGGAGCGAGCCGTCGGACTGCTGGACCCATTTCTGTCCGCCGACGCCGTTGCAGTCCCACAGTTCGACCTGGGTGCCGTTGGCCGTGCCGTTGCCGTTGATGTCCAGGCACCGCCCGATCGTGCTGAGCGACCCGTCCGGGTTGTGCGTCCAGTGCTGGTCCTCGGCGTAGGACTGGCAGTCCCACAGCTGCACGGCGGCACCGTTGACGCCGGTGTCGTCGGCGGCCACGTCGGCGCACTTGCCGCCGGGGCCGGTGATCGTGCCCTGCGGACCGTTCGGCACGCTGGTCTGGCCCGCGTAGCCGACGGAGACCACGTTCGCCTGGACGGCGTTCTCGGCGGCGTCGGTCGGATAGCCGGAGACCATCACGCCCTCGAAGAACGTGCCCATGTTCCAGTTGCTGTTGTCACCGCCGATGCCCAGGATGATGCCGCCCTCCTGGTGCATGGGCTGGTAACCGCCGCGGGTCGGCAGTGCGCCGTCCCACCAGGTGGTCAGACTCCCGGACTGGGCGTTGCCGCCCTTGAGCGCGTACCGGGTCTGCCCGTTGTTCTTCAGCACCGCGGTGACGAACGTGCTGCTGTTGCCGCGGTTGGCGGTGTTGGAGCCGTTGTCGCCCTGGAACATGCCGTTCTCCAGGTCGGCCTCGATCCACGGGCCCGAACCGGTGCACGGCGCGAAGTAGCAGGTGGTCGCGATGCTCACGGCGTCCATATGGCCGTTGCCGGTGTCGGCGGGCGTGCTCTCCGCGTTGCCGTAGTCGAAGCAGCAGGCGGAACCGACGTGGGTACCGCTGGCCACCATGTAGACGCCCTCGGGCTGCCCGTTCACCGCGACACCGGAGGCGACGCCCGTGTAGCGGTAGCCCACCTGCGGGGAGATCCACACCCCGTACACCTTGTGCCCGCCGGCGGTCACGGAGATCTCGGAGGCGTCGGCACCACGGTCGGCGCCGGTGCCGGCGGTGCCCGCGGGGGCCGGGGTGAGGTCGTTGTGCCGGGAGGTCTGGTCGTAGATCTTGGTGATCCGGCACGTCGTGCCGCCGCAGAAGGTGTCCTGCGCCGCGGCGTTCGCGTACCCGCCGGCGGCCAGCAGTCCGATGTCGGTGGCGGTGCCGTCCGACGCCCTGGTCACCCGGTACAGGGGGCCGTTGTAGGAGGAGAACAGCGCACGGGTCGTGCTGTGCGCGGCCACACAGGGGGTCCCGGCGTCGCCGTAGATGTCGCAGGGCAGGGTCCCGGCGGCGTGGGAGGTCTGGGGCGTGCCGATCAGGACGCCCAGCGCGAGGGTGAGGATGGCGAAGAGGGAGAGCAGGAGGTGGCCGCGACGGGCGGGGGCTCCGCCTTCCGGGTCCGCCAGGGCTCTGGGTCCGGCAGGTCTGGGTCCGTGCATGGATGCTCCTCGACGGTGGGGGGTGAACTGTCCGACTGACCTTTCACGGCGGCGAGTTCGAGTGCTCGGTCGCTGCAGCCGGAAGGTACGCACGGTGGTCGATCGCGTCAAGATTTGTGGCTTCGACCTTACTTAAAGTTTTGATTCCGTCCTGAAATGTTGCTTCGCGGGGTGAACTGAGGGCGCCGTCACTTCGGCGACACCGGGCCGGAAACTGCGAAGTGATCGCCGTTCAGCTCAACGCGTCATCCTCACAGGGCACTTGGGGCACGCAGTGCGACCTCTGGTGCATGGACAACGCTGACGTGTACCTTTCACCCGACGTCGGGCGGGCGGCACCCGCGTGACGCACGATCCCCCCTCGGACGGGCCGCGTCCGACAGCCCTCCCCGCCCCCAGACCGGACCGCAGAGCGCACTGCGGCCCGGACCGCGGCCCGGACCGCGGCCCGGACCGCAGACCTTCGGCGGGCCGGCTCCGCGGTGACCCATGCCCCCCACCCGAATCCCGGAGGAACCGTGGAGACAAGCCCCCGTGTGCCGCTGACCCGCCGCAGACCCCGCAGGACGGCGGCCCTGCTGGCCACCCTGGCCCTGGCGTCGGCCGCGGCCCTGGCCGGACCCGCCCCCGCCCGGGCGGCCACGGCGACGGACCGCGCGGCCCTTGCCCAGTGGTGGGCGCCGGTCAGCTTCCAGGACGTCGACTCCACCGGCGAGACCGCCCTCGGCGGCAAGTCGGACTACATCACCTCGTACGACTACGACGGCGACCTCAACGGCCGCGACAACTGGGAGAACACGAGCCAGTTCCCCCTCGCGGCGCACGTCTACTACTCCGTCGTCCAGACCCCGTCGTTCTCCTATCTCCTCTACACGTTCTTCCACCCGCGCGACTGGTCCGACGGCATCCTGGACAACTACCAGGAGGACCTGACGGAGCACGAGAACGACGCGGAGGGTGTGCTCGTCGTGGTCGCCGACGACGGCTCCGCGCACGGCACGCTGAAGGCCGCCGTCTCCGTGGCCCACAGCAACTTCTACTCCTGGGTGCCCTCCGGCAGCGACTTCACCAGCGGCCAGGAGACCGTCGACGGCACGCTGAAGCTGCAGAGCGATCCCCACGGCGACGGCCACGGACGCCCGTTCACCACCCAGCAGCCCAACACCCACGCCCTGTGGGCCGAGGGCTATCTGTCCCAGGAACGCAGCCAGTACGCGAGCGGCGACGGCATCGTCTACTACCCCTCCGACTCCGCCGCCGAGGTACCCGACGGCTCCAACGACCGTGATGTGCAGTACACGTTGACCGACGTCTTCGCCGCGAACGGCATGTGGGCCAACCGCAACCTCACGACCCTCTTCGCCACCCCGGACAACTTCGCCGGCGACGACAGCGGCAATCCCTACGGCGCCAAATGCGGTGCGGGCGGCGTCCTCGGCCCCGCCAACGGCCAGTGCGCCACCGACTCGGCCAACCCGCCCTGGGCCTGGGACGACGCCAACGACCTCCCCGGGCGCGGCTACATCGCCACCAACCCCGCCGAACTGGTCTGGGACTACTTCGACTGGCCGGGCAAGCCGTCGGCCCCCGACCTCGCCTACACCTGGGACGAGTACAACGGCATCACCGGCGGCTGACCGGCCCCGGTGAACCGCCGCGAACGGCGGGCACGCGCGGGGCCACCGCCCCCGTACCCGCCGTTCGCCCGTCCCGCCGCCTCCGGGTCCGGCTTCCAGGGGCCGAGTCCGCGGCCCGCCCGGGCGCGGCGGGGCGGGCCGGGGCGCCCTACTCCACGCCGGGCGGCACCACCGTGGCCTGGTGGTGGTACATCCGCCAGCCCGCGTCGCCGTCCCTCTTGCGCCAGATCGAGCTGTGTCTCGTCCGGCGGCCGCCGAGCACGGTCTCGAAGGTCAGGTGCACCAGCCCGGGGGCCAGCCGCGCGCCGGTGATCCCCGAGGGCTCGTAGCGGGGACCGTCCGCCGAACTCCCCGGATGCGCGGCCAGTTCGGCGAGCATCGCGTCGCGGGTCCACCGCCTTCCCGAGGCACCGACCTCCGTGAACTCCGGGTCCAGGAGCCGCCCGGCCAGCTCCCGCGACGCCCGGACCCGCGGGTCCATGAGCCGCAGTTCACCGGCGATCGCCTGCTGCACCTCGTCCGGCCCGCCGGCCGCCGCTTCCCTGTCCATGGAGGCATCCTCGCCCCCTCCACCGCCCCCGGCGCAACCGGATTCCTCCGGCCCGGGGCCGGGTTCACACCCCGCGGGCCCGGTGGGACCACCCGGCGAGGTCACCGGGCGGCGAAGTAGTGCCCCTCGTCGAGGTCGGCGATCAGTCCCGGACGGACGGGTTCCCAGCCCAGCAGTTCCCGGGTGGCCGCGCCGGGCATCGTGACGTCCATCCCGATGAACGGGAAGCCGGTGAAGTGCCCGGCGGCCCGCTCCGCGGGGACGCTCATGGCCGGGACGCCGAGATGCCGGCCGATGGCCTCGGCGATCTCCCGCACCGGGACACCCTCCTCGGCCGCGGCGAAGAGCTGGGAACCGGCCGGGGCCTTCTCCAGCGCCAGCCGGAAGACGTGCGCGACGTCCAGGGTGTGGCCGGCGGGCCAGCGGTTGGCACCCTCGCCGACGTAGCCGGAGACTCCCGTGGCCCGGGCGATCCGGATCAGGATCGGGACGAAGCCCGACACGTCCCGCGAGCTGTGGGTGACCGGCGGGACGCCGACCAGCACCGTCCGTACGCCGTGCTCCGTGAACCCGGCGAGCGCGCGCCAGACGGCGGAGCGCGGGTTGGCGTCGGCGGCGGCGTCCCGCGCCGGGTCGCCGGTACGGCCCACGCCGACGCCGACGAGGGCCTTGCCCGTCCCGGCCAGTGCCTCGCCGAACGTCCGCACCACGGTCAGATCGGCGGCGGCCGCCTCGGCGAACGTCCCGGCGGCTATGGAGGTGTGGTCGAACGCGAGATGGACGACCGCGTCCGCGTCCCCGGCGGCCGAGCGGAGCACGTCCAGGTCGTCGAGGCTGCCCCGGAGCACCTCGGCGCCGAGATCCCGCACGGCGGCGGCCGAGGCCTCGGACCGGGCCAGGCCGACCACCTCGTGTCCGGCCCCGACGAGTTCGGACACCAGGGCCGACCCGATGTGGCCGCTGGCGCCGGTGACGAATACACGCATGGGTGACTCCCTGGGAGGTCAGGCTCCGCACGGGCGGAGTGATGTGACTCAGTACCGTCACTCTAGCGCAAGTGACGGTACTGAGTCACATCACCGGGTCGGGTCGCCTATGATGTGCGCATGGCTCGATGGGAACCGAACACGGCGATACGACTGGTGGACGCCGCGCTCGACCTGTTCGTGGAACAGGGTTACGACGCCACCACGGTCAGCCAGATAGCCGACCGGGCCGGACTGACCAGGACCACGTTCTTCCGGCACTTCCCCGACAAGCGCGAAGTGCTCTTCGCGGGCCAGGAGGTGCACGCCGGGCTGCTCGCCGACGCGCTGGCCGGGGTACCCGCCGGGGCCACCCCGCTGGACGCGGTCGGCTCGGCCCTCGACGCGCTGACGGACACCTTCACGGAAGACCGCCGTGAGTTCGGCGCAAGGCTGCGCCCCGTCATCGCGGCCCACAGGGAGCTCCAGGAGCGCGCCGCCCTCAAGCGCATCGGACTGGCCGCGGCCGTGGCCGAGGGGCTCGGGAAGCGCGGTGTGCCCGAACCGGACGCGAGCCTCGCGGCCGACCTGGGCGTCCGCGCCTTCTACCAGGCCTACGGCGAGTGGTCCGAATCCTCCGGCGGCGGCGCCTCGCTCACCGAGCTCACGCACCGGACGTTCGCCGAACTCCGCGCCGCCCTGGCCGCACTCGGCTAGCCGCCGTCCGGCGCCGCGGGAGGCCCGTACCGGAGAAACCGTATCGGGGAGGCCGTGCCCGGGAAGCCGAAGTGCCGCCCGGTCTGCTCGACATCGCTCATGCCATCGAGCACGGCGTGGCGGGGGAGTGAGGCGTCGGCGGATATCCGGCGGAGAGTTCAGGGCCGCCGATTTCCCGGGCGGCGCTCCTGAACGCCCTGGCTCCGCCGCGCGACGGGACGGCGGCGGAGCCAGGGTACGAGCCGGGCAGCGGTCAGTCCCAGCCGCCGAGAAGGCCGGAGCTCAGCTGCGCGTCGCAGATGTTGTAGCCGCCGGACGCGTGGCCCTTCTTCGTCTTGCCGTCGACGGTGACCGAGCAGTTGATGTTCCCGGAGCCCTGGAGCTGCGCCGTCACCACGTAGTACATCGCCTCGTCATCGAGCGGCAGGGTGGCTTCGAACTTGCCGTTCGCGAACTTGCCGTTGCGGTTGTCGGAGTCCGAGCCGTACGTGATGTCCAGCGGGCCGAGCGCCCCGGCGGGCGCGGTTCCCCACACCTTGAAGGTGACGGTCTTCTTCTTGCCGTCGTTGTTGCTCTTCTCGGTGGCGGCGGACTTCTTCGCCTTCGGAGCGGAAGAACCGGCTGACTTCTCGCTCTTGGGTGCGGACGAGGAGGTCTTCGCCTTACCGGCCCCGGTGGACTTGCCGGACTTGGACTCGGAACCGCCGCCGCCCGCGACGGCCGCGATGATGCCGATCAGCACGAACAGCGCCACGATGCCGAGGCACCCGAAGCCGATGATCTTCCCGGCTCGGCCCTTCTTCGGCGGCTGCGGCGGCATGCCCCAACCCGGCTGAGGGCCGCCCCAGGGCTGAGGCTGCCCGGGCTGCTGCGGTCCGTTCCAGCCGGGCTGGGGCTGCTGGGGGTACTGGTTGCTCATGGTCTTCCCTGGGACGTGCCTATGACTTTCGTGTAGATGACAAGTGAAGGAAATGTGCGGTTGCCCCAAGTCGGGTGATGTCACCCGATCGTGATCTTCGATGTACTCTGCACTCTTCTTCCGGGCCCGGCACGCGTCTGCGCCGCGCCTGCCGTACGTGGCCGCCCGGCGTGAGGGTCGGCCACAACGCCCTCGGGGGTACCTGTGCGATCCGGGGTTCTGAAGTGCGAATACGCCCTCGCCCGGACCCGTACATGCAGACCCGTACATGCAGACCCGTACGTGCGTGCCATTGGTGCCGCTCACCCGGAACCGGGTCGGCCCGAACCGGGTGATGACGCCCTGGCGGGGCATGACCGTCGGCCGCCGATGCGGCCGCTTCGGAAGACCGGGGATCCGGCGCGCAGGGACGTCACCCGGCGGAGCGCGCATGCGGGTGGCTCATATGGGGGACGGCCGAGCGCACCGCCGACTGCCCGAGGGCAGCGCCCCTGCCCTCAACCGTCGGCGGCCGAGGTCCGTTCGACCGATGGACGTGGTGGTCGTTCGCGACGGTCCGGGAGCGTCAGCCGAGGAGGTCGTCGTTCGACGGCAGCCGGCCCAGGGCCCGGTCGACCGCCCGGGGAAGCTGCTCGGCCACCTGGTCGCCGAGCCGCTCGAACGCGCGCTGGAGCAGGGGAGCGGCCAGCCGTGCCAGGCCGTGGAAGTCGACGTCCGCGCGGTAGAGCAACCGCGTACCGCCCGGCTGCGCCTCGAAGCGCATGTCGTCGGTGGAAGTGGCCGTCCCGTTGCGGCCCACGAAGGTCAGGCGGTCGGCCTCGCGGCGGACGAGACGGTAGCGCAGCTCCGTACGGCGGCCGAGGAACTCCGACACGTTGCGCCACTCGGTCCCCGGTGCCACCGGCCCGTCACCGAGCCGTTCGCAGGTGACCGTACCCGGGTCCCATTCCCGCGCGTTCGAGAAGTCGGCGAGATACCGCACGACGTCCTCCAGTGGGTGGTCCAGTGTCACGACACGCTCGACTGCAACCACAGGGGCCTCCTCCCGCACCCCGGAACCGGTTCCGGGACGCTGACGACACCTCCACTTCCCGAACCGGACGGCCGGCGGATGCAGGTACGGCGGATCCGGGCCGGGGGATGCGGGCCGGGGATGCGGGGCCGGCGGGGTGGACACGGAGACGGGCACCGGCCGGCGGACACGGTGGTGCGGGCCGCGGAGACGTCGCTCCGTGGCCCGCACCGGGGTTCTCGGATCAGATCCAGGGCGAATCGATGCCGAACTCGTGGGCGACCCGCTTGATCTCGTCGCGGGTCAGGCCCTCGGCGCGGCTGCCGGCGACCAGGTCCATGTATTCGTACTTGGCGGCCGTCTCGGCGTACTCGATCCGGTCGACCGCGCGCGTGACCGACAGGTCGGAGCGTGCCATGACGCCGTGCTTGCTCCACAGCACGATCTCGTGCGTGCGCAGGCCTTCCACGTTGGCGGCCATCATCTCGGCGGAACCCGGCACCTCGAAGTCCAGCACGCCGACACCCGCGGCGAGGCTCACGACGGTCTCCGGCTCCCAGCGCAGCAGGCGGGCGTTGAGCGCGGGGGTGCTGCGGTACGACGGGATGTGGCTGAGGTAGGTGAGGTTCATGGGCTGGGCGTGCACGACGGCCTGGAAGGTGACGCCGCGCCGGAAGACCTGGTCCTGGTGCACGGCCAGGTGGGAGTTGAGTTCGCTGGTCAGGTTCGTGAAGAGACGCTGGGGCGAGGTGTGGAGCGTGCCGGTGCGGCCGCCGGGGTGCACGAGGACGGCGCCCACCGCGGCGAGCGGGTTCGCCTCGATCTGCCTGAGCCGGCGCCCGGAACCGGTGACCAGCAGCGTGCCGCCGGCCAGGGCGGGAACGGGCACCGGCAGCTCTATCCGGCTGGTCTCGGTGAGGCTGCCGCTCACGTCGAGTTCCCAGTCCACGTAGACGGAGATGTTGCCGGCACCGGCTTCACTCGCGTCGATCTCGCAGATTCTGGAGCCGCCGGCCCCCATGCCGGTCAACAGCTCGTCGAGTTCGGGACGGGGCGTGGTGATGGTCATGAGGGAGATCCTCTGCGGTGAGATCCGTGATCGTGAATCGTTTCAAGATTGAGACTAATTGCAGGGATTGCCCCGGACAATGGGACGACCGGCCCAAGGGAGGGGGAACAACCGCTCAGCGAAGTGACCGGATGACGGATTGTTCGGCACCTGCCCGGTCTGGGAGTCTGGGGCTCTCGGGGTCACGGGACGCCGGAGTCACGACATGAAACGATTCACCGATGTCGTGCGGGTCAGGGGTTCCGCTGGGCCGCCGCGCGCCGCTGCCGTTTGCCGAGAGGTGCCTGGGAGAGATCCTCGGCCTGGGACCGCAGGTTCTTGAAGCCGTAGCCGCGTTCGGCCAGCCACGCCTTCGCCGCCTCCTCGGCGCGTGCGGACGCTTCCAGGATGTCCTCTTCCTCCTCCCCGGAGTCCAGGAAACGGAAGGTGAAGGCGGAGCGCGCCGCGAGGTCGTAGCTGAGGTGTCCCCCGGGCGTGAAAGCGGCCCGCAGGACGTCGTGCTCGGCGGCGCGCGCCAGCAGCCCGGCCCGCTGGTCGTCGTCGAGCCCGTCGAAGACGCCGCGGACGGTGATACGGAAGGTGCGAGTACTCATCCCGCGACCCTAGTCAGAGGGCGGGCACCCCTCCACCGGGTTTCCTGTGCCGGACGGTCCGGCGGGTGACAGGACGGACGGACCGGCGGGTGACAGGACGAACGGTCCGCCGTGGTTCCCGCGCCAGGGGGATCCGCCGCGGCCCACGCGCCACGGAGATCCGCCATGGTGCCCGCGCCACGGAGATCAGCCGCCGCCCTCGGGCTGCGCCCCTGGCGCGAGGCGCCGAACCCGCACCGGCGGGGCCCGGTCACGGACCCGGGCCCCCGAGCGGGGTTCGCTCGCACGGTCGGCACCCCCGTGGCCCGTAGCCGTGCCGGGCGTGCTCCACGAGAATCCGGTGTCAGTTCCGGCGGGAGCGCTCGAGCACGCGGCTGAGCCACCGGGTGCGGGTCTCGCGGGCCTGCCGGCTGAGGGCCGCGGCGGGAGCGACGGAGTCGAAGCCGTGGAAGGCGCCGGGCCAGACGTGCAGTTCGGCGTCGCCGCCGGCGCCCCAGATCGCCCGCGCGTAGGCCACGTTCTCGTCGCGGAACATCTCCGCGGAGCCTGCGTCGATATAGGTCGGCGGCAGCCCGCTCAGATCGTCGGCGCGAGCCGCCGCGGCGTAGGGCGGCAGGTCCGGGGTGCCGTACAGGTCGCCGAGGTAGGCCTGCCAGGCCAGGGCGGTGGAGGTTCTGTCCCAGATGCCGGTGCCGGCCAGCTGGTGGGCGGAGAGGGTGTCGAGACGGTCGTCGAGCATCGGGCACAGCAGGAGCTGTCCGATGGGCGGGGGTCCGTCGCCCCGGTCCCGGCCGAGCAGGGTCAGAGCCGCCGCGAGTCCGCCGCCGGCGCTCTTGCCCCCGATGATCACACGTTCGCCGTCGATGCCGAGCTCGTCCGCGTGGCCGGTGGTCCACAGCAGTCCCGCACGGCAGTCCTCCAGGGGCTTCGGATAGACCGCGTCAGGGGCGAGCCGGTACTCCACGGACACCACGGCCAGGCCGAGCGGCGCGGACCAGTCGCGGAGGATCTTCGGCAGCACGGACCAGGCGTTGCCCATGATCATGCCGCCGCCGTGCATGTAGTACAGCACCGGAAGAGGCCCGGTGGCGTCGGCGGGCCGCGCGTGCACCAGCGTGACGTCCGGACCGCCGTCGAGGCCGGGCACACTCAGTTCCTCGACGGCGAAACGGCCGTCGGCACGCAGCAGGGCCGCGGTGGGCCGGGGGCGGCTCGCGGCGTCCCGCTCCCGCTGTGCGGCGAGGTTCCCCGGAACGAGCCGTCTCTTCGACAGGTCGCCCAGGCTCGCCAGGGCGGCACCCAGTTCGGGGTCGAGACGCGGCACCGCCGGTTCGGCGGACGCCTCGGAGCGCGAGGAGTCCCGGGGCCCGCTCACGCCGTGCCGCCCCGACCGGCGAGAAGCCGGGAACGGGCCGCGCCGGAGCGCCGACTGCTGTCAAGGAAGGTCAGGACGACCGGCGCCGTAGCCATGGAGATCATGGCGCCCAGCCAACCATGACGGGTGACCGCTCTGCCGGGGACTGCGGACGGGCGGTACGGCGGGCGGCCCCCGAGGGCACCTCGGTGCCCCGGGGGACAGCGGTCTGTCCCCCGGAGGCCCGCCCCGAGGCTCACCGGGGCCCGCCGCGGATCGCCTCCGGACTACGAGTCCGCGGGCCGGGCGCTCTCGTCGTAGGAGCTCGTGCCCTCGTCCAGCAGGGGTTCCTGCTGCTTGAGGTGCGCGGGAGCCAGGGCGCGCAGGGCGTGGTAGCCGGTGATGACGACGAGGGTGCCGAGCGCGATGCCGCTGAGGGAGAAGGTGTCGGTGATCTTCATGGTGACGTTGCCGACGCCGATGATGATGCCGGCGGCGGCCGGGACCAGGTTGAGGGGGTTGCGCAGGTCGACCCCGGAGTTGGTCCAGATCTGGGCGCCGAGCAGCCCGATCATGCCGTAGAGGATGACCGTGATGCCGCCGAGGACACCGCCGGGCACGGCCGCCACGACGGCGCCGAACTTGGGGCACAGGCCGAAGAGCAGCGCGAAGCCGGCGGCGGCCCAGTAGGCGGCGGTGGAGTAGACACGGGTCGCGGCCATCACGCCGATGTTCTCGGAGTAGGTCGTGTTGGGCGGCCCGCCCACGGCCGTGGAGAGGATCGAGCCGATGCCGTCGGCGGCGATCGCCGTGCCGAGCTTCTCGTCCACGGGGTCGCCGGTCATCTCGCCGACCGCCTTGACGTGTCCGGCGTTCTCCGCGACGAGGGCGATCACGACGGGCAGCGCGACCAGGATCGCGGACCACTGGAAGGACGGGCCGTGGAAGGACGGCAGCCCGATCCAGTCGGCGTGGCCGACACCGGAGAGGTCCAGCCGCCAGTGGTCGGTGACCTTGCCGCTGCCGTCCGCCGAATGGATCTTGCCGAGGACCAGGTCGGACATCCAGGAGAGGCCGTAGCCGAACAGCAGCCCGAGGAAGATCGCGATGCGTGACCAGAACCCGCGCAGACCCACCACCGCGAGACCGGTGAACAGCATGACCAGCAGGGCCGTCCACTGGTCCTGCGGCCAGTAGGTGCTGGCGGTGACCGGGGCCAGGTTGAAGCCGATCAGCATCACGACCGCACCCGTGACGATGGGAGGCATCGCGGCATGGATGATCCGGGCGCCGAACCGCTGCACGGCCACACCCACCAGGAACAGCGCGACACCGACGACGAGGATCGCGCCGGTGACCGTGGCGCTCGTGCCGCCCTGTGCGCGGATGACCGCCGCGACGCCCACGAAGGAGAGCGAGCAACCGAGATAGCTGGGCACCCGGCCACGGGTCGCGAGCAGGAAGATGACCGTCGAGACGCCCGACATCATGATCGCCAGGTTCGGGTCCAGGCCCATCAGGACCGGTGCGACGAAACTCGCCCCGAACATCGCCACCACGTGCTGTGCGCCGAGCCCGGCGGTGCGGGGCCAGGAGAGCCGCTCGTCGGGGCGTACCACCGCGCCGGGCGCGGGGGTGCGTCCGTCGCCGTGCAGTTTCCAGCGGACGCCAAGATCCATGGTGCGGTTTCGCTTTCGTTCGTTCGTACGAGCGTACGTGCGTACGTCTGGCCTATTCTGACGTGAACCGGGAGGGTGAGCGGCCGCTCAGGGCGACGGGGCACGCTCATTACCAGCGAGTATGCCCGTCGATGCGCCCACCGGACCGTGAGGGGCGACGGCTGCGCCGCTCCTCGGCCGGGGTCTTACCGTTGCACGAGCCGCAGCGTCAGCCGGACGGCGGCGGTGACGGTGGAATCGAAGGCACGGCACGCGACCACCGCGTGCGTGACACCGGTGGAGGCGTTGATCACATCGAGGCGCACCGTGCTTCCCGCCGCGCTGCGCAGCCGGGCGTCCGTCCACGTCGTGGTGACGCTGACGTCCGTGGTGCGGGTGAGGTCGCCGTGCAGGAACCGTGTGCCCCCGCGTACCGCGGTGGTGCGCAGCAGCGGGACACCGGCGTCGTCGGTGGTGAGGTTCCCCCGGGCGTCCAGGGTCCAGCGGGCCCCGGCGAGCCGGTCCGCCACGTCCTGTGCCTGACCCGCCGACCCGAGCAGGGGCCGTACGGAGAGAACGCCGAGCGTCCGGAAGGAGCGGGCGCGCCCGGCCTCCGTCGGCCCGGCCGCCTGCGGGACCCCGAAGGACGGCAGGCCCGCGGGCCGTGCGGGCGGTGCGGGTCTCGAACGCCGGGGGCAGGGCGTCGGCACAGGGCCGCCCGCCGCGGTCGGTGCCTCGGCCGGACGAGAGACCGTGGGGAGGTCGCCGGGCCGGGGGCCCGCCGGGATGAGACCGAGCAGCAGCACCAGCACGGGGAAGAGGGCGGCAGAGGCGTACACGGCCGGGGAGACGGGACCGCCCGCCGGACCCCTGCACCTCCACAGGCGGTTCCACGGGCGGGTGATCAGCGGCCAGAGGGCCAGTGTGCCGAGGACCGCCCACCAGGTGGGTCCCCGGACCAGCTGCTCCCGGGTGAGCGCCAGGGCCCGCAGGGCGGGGTCGTCCGCCCACGGACCGCCGAGCAGCCGGTAGGCCAGAGCGCCGCCGAGGAGGCCGAGCAGATCCACGGCCAGCACCACCGCGGGCCACAGGAGGACCAGCAGAAGCTGCGCCGTCGGTTGTCCGGCACGCGCGACGAACCACAGCCGCACACGGACGGGCGGGTGGTAGAGCCGGACGAGAGCGCTGTGCGCGGTCCGGTCCAGCTCGTTCAGTGCCCGGATCTGCGCCTCGGACGCCGCTGTCCCGGCCGCGTACCGGTCCGCGGCCAGCTCCGCCGACCACAGTGCCCCGGTCACCACCAGTACGACCTTGGGCACGCTCAGCAGCACCAGGACGATCTGGGCGGACATCAGGGGCGCGGTGGGGTCCCCGGAGACGGCCAGCAGGGCCACCGGCAGCAGACCGCACACCGCGAAGGCGTAAGGCCATGCCCTGACCAGACCGGTGAACGGGCTGCCGAGCCCGGCGACATGCTGCTCCCCGTTCCTGAGATGCCCGATCTCGTGCCGCAGGACCGCTTCGGCCGCCTCCCGGTCTCTGGCCCAGAGGCCGACCAGCGGACTGAAGACACCGACCCGCGCGGTGCGGAGTCCGCCGGGGTAGACGCGGGCGAGCAGGTCCTGGCGCAGACCGATCCGCAGCTGGGTACCCGGAGCCTGCTCGGTCAGGAACCGCTGGATGTCGTCGCAGTCGGTCGGGGCGCCGGGCGGCGAGGGGTCGGCGGGCCGGAGCCCGTAGTGCCGCTCGACCCACCATGCGCGCAGCCGGACCGCTGCGAGCGCGAGCGCGCCCGCCAGCAGGACGGCCAGGGGGAGCAGTTGCACGAGGGTGAGGGCCGTGACGGTCAGCAGACCAGGGCTGCGGCCGTGCCCGCGGTCCCGCAGGGACAGCGTCCACGCCAGCCGGCCGATCGGTGCCCCGGCCTGTGCCGCGAGCAGCCCCAGCATGAGCCAGAGCCATGGCGGCGGTCCCCAGCCTCGCGTGGACCGGTCACCGGTACGCGGTGCCCGCCGTCCCGCAGGTGCGGGGACGGCGGGATTCATACGTCGTCCGTCTCGTCCCGGGCGCCGCCGGACCCGGCCGGTCCGGTGCCGGCCGCGCCCCGGCGGTGCAGCAGTCCGGAGGCCGCACCCGCCAGGCGGCGCAGCGGGCTTTGCCGCGGCAGGACCGTGGGCGTGCCGGGTACGGGCGGCTCGTTCGCCACCAGGGCGTCGAGGAAGGACGCGATGTCGTCGCGCCGACCGGAATTCAGGAGACGGGCGGTCAGCTCGGCCGCGAGTTCCTCCGCCAAGGCGGCGTCGACCCCCCGGGCACGCAGCCGTCGGCACATGTCGAACGCGGCCCTCACGGCTTCGCCGGACGGCGGGGACGCACCCCTGGACCACCCGCCGGCGTCCGCTGCGTCGGAGGTCCGGTCCGGGGCGGGCGGCTCCTGCCCGGTGCCGCGCTGCGCGCGCAGGCCCACCAGGAGTGCCGTCGCGGCGATGGTGTTGGCGAACTGCTGGCTGCCCAGGGCGGCCTTCACCGCGTCGGCCGCGTAGGCCAGCGCGTCCAGCAGGGCGGGCAGTACGACCGCCAGGCCGCCGCCGAAGCCGCCGGGAGCGAGTCCTCCGGTCCGGAACAGGTCCTGGCGCGCCCGTCCGCCGGCCGCGTACGCCCGGGTGGTCTGCGCGGCGAGAGCGGTTTCGTCGCGGGCGGCCCAGCGTGCCACCTGTACGCCCCACCGGCCGAGCAGGTCATCGTCCATGGCGGTCTCCGTGTCCACGGCAGGGTCCGTCCCCGCTGGGAGCCGCCTTCGCCGGGTCCTTGCGCGAGGGCGTCACGAGGAGTTCCCGGTGAACTCGAACCGGAACGCCAGCTGTCCGTCGCCGGTGGTGCCCTGTGCCGTCAGGTCGGCGCTGCCGCCGTCGAGGGCGCCGTCCAGGGTCGTGCCCTCGGCCACGGAGTGGGGATAGCCGCCGGGCAGGTCGCCGAGGTCGGACCGGCAGGGGACGACGGGGCTGGGCCAGTTGAACAGATTGAGGGCGACGGCCTGCTCGGTGTGCGCGTCGGTGAGCCGTCCGCTCAGCTCGCCGCCGTCCCATGTGAGTGCCCAGTACGTGAGCAGCAGGTGCGGGTCGCGGGGGTTGCCCGCGAGGTCCTGTCCCGAGGCGGTGGTCACGGCAGCCGACCAGAACGACACCGCGCCCGCCGCCGAGGGCTGTCCCACAGCCAGCACCATGGAGAATGGATTGGCCTCGGTCTCTCCACCTCCGCTGCGCGGGCGGCTCAGATCCAGTGTGGCCGTCATGGAGTACTTCTTGGTGTCCGCGAGTCGCCGTGACCCGTCGGCGGTGCAGTAGTCGTACACGTCGACCGTGAGGCTGGCGGTGCCGCTGTACTCCTTGCCCCACAGCGCCGCCGGACCGCTCGCGGGGACACCGGGCGTGTCCGGTGAGGACGGGGGCTCGGCGGTCGTCGTGGCCGCGGTGGGCTCGACGGTGGTGGGGCTGCCGGTCGAGGGCGAGGGCGACGGCACGGTCGGCGCCGACGTCGCGGGCGGGGACGAGCTCTCCGTCCGCCCGGAGCCCGAGGCATTTCCCCCCGAGCATCCGCCGGCCAGCGCGGCAGCCAGTCCCATGCACACGCCGGCCGCGGTGACGGCGCGGGCCTGTCTCGGACGAGCCCCGGAAAGTAATGCCATGGCGTCCCCCTGCCCCCGGCCGGGACTTCGGTCCTGAAGACCCGGGCCAGCGATGTTACGCTCGGCGACCAAGTGATTACCCGGGATCCGGCCTTCGTTACCGATCCGTGCCCGCGGGGCCCCGCCCGTGACGCCCGCGCATCGGGCCTGCCGTGTTCCGGACCGTGGGCGCGCCGCGCCCTGAAGGCCGCCGGTGTCGCGGTCGGGGTGTCCGCCCGCCGGGCGAGAGGTGCCCCGAGCGCGTCCCGGACACCCCGCGGTCCCGGCCCGGGGCGTCGTCATCGGCCGGGACCGTCCGGTCCGCGGGCGGCCGATCCGAACGGGCGCCGTGTCCGCGGCCGTTCAGTCGAGACAGAACTCGTTGCCCTCGACGTCCTGCATGTTCTGGCACGACTCGTTGTAGCCGTCGGCGAGCAGGAGCTGCCCGCGCACCGCGCCGAGCGCGACCAGCCGTGCGCATTCGGCCTCCAGCGCGGCCAGGCGTTCCTCGCCCACGAGCCCGGTGCCGACGCGCACATCGAGATGCAGCCGGTTCTTGACCACCTTGCCCTCGGGAACGCGCTGGAAGAACAGCCGCGGGCCGACCCCTGCCGGATCCATGCATGCGAACGCCGCGCCCTGCCGCTCGGGCGGCAGCGAGCGGTCGAAATCGCCCCACGTCGCGAAACCCTTCGGCGGAGGCGGGACGACGTAGCCCAGCACCTCGCACCAGAAACGGGCGACACGCTCGGGTTCCGCGCAGTCGAAGGTGATCTGGACCTGCTTGATCGACGCCATCGGCCCATCGTAGAGGGCGTGTTGTGAGGTGTGCCACTGACTTGTTTGGTCTGGACCGGTGAGGGCAGGTGCCGCGTCGGAACGAGGTTGATTGCATATCCAAATGTTTGCGGTCGGCCAGTTCCTGTCCTTGCCCCCGAGACAAGAGGTGCGCGTGTCAGCCACGCTTGAGGCAGAGAACCTGTACAAGGTGTTCGGCAGACGGCCGGACGGCGCGGTGGAGCGGCTCCGTGCCGGGGCCGGCCGTGACGAGTTGCGTGCGGACGGTAACACTGCAGCCGTCGTCGACGTGTCGTTCACGGTGGAGCCGGGTCAGATCTTCGTTGTGATGGGTCTGTCCGGATCCGGCAAGTCCACGCTGCTGCGGATGCTGAACGGCCTGTTGGAGCCGACCGCCGGGCAGGTCCGCTTCGGTGGCCAGAATCTGACCAAGCTTTCCGGACGCGAACTTCGCGAGGTACGGGCGAAGAAGATCAGCATGGTCTTCCAGCACTTCGCGCTCTTCCCGCACCGCGATGTCCTGCAGAACGCGGCCTACGGCCTGGCCGTACAGGGTGTGCCCCGCGCCGAGCGCGAGCGCCGTGCCGGTGAGGCGCTGGCCCTGTGCGGACTGGCCGGCTGGGAGAAGTCCTGGCCCGACGAACTGTCCGGCGGCATGCAGCAGCGCGTCGGCCTGGCCCGGGCACTGGCCACCGATGCCGATCTGCTGCTGATGGACGAGTCGTTCAGCGCGCTGGACCCGCTGATCCGCCGTGACATGCAGGACCAACTGCTCGAACTGCAGCGGACCCTGAGGAAGACGATCGTCTTCATCACCCACGACCTCAACGAGGCGATGCGGCTGGGCGACCGGATCGCCGTGATGCGGGACGGACGCATCGTCCAGACCGGCACCGCCGAGGACATCCTGGTACGCCCCGCGAACGACTACGTCGCCTCCTTCATCCAGGACGTCGACCGCTCCCGTGTGCTGACCGCGTCCGCCGTCATGGACACGGAGGTGCAGGGCGACGAGGCCGACTGCGACTGCGCGACCGCGACGCCCGACACGCCGTTCACCGAGCTGTGCGCCATCAGCGCCCGCCTGCGGCACCCCGTCGCCGTCCTCGACGGGGAGGAGCAGCTCGTCGGGGTCGTGCCCCGGCGGCGGCTCGTGGAGTTCATCGGCGACGAGCAGGGCCCCTCCCGGTCCGCTGCCGCCGCGCGGGCGGCCGGCGACGGCAGGGCGGTGGCGGCCCGTGCCTAGGATCCCGCTCGGCGACTGGGTCAACGGCGCGGTCGACTGGCTGCTCGGCCACGCCTCCTGGCTCTTCGACTTCTTCAAGACGGTCTTCACGGGCATGTACGACGGCATCGACACCGTCCTGCAGGCTCCCCCGCCGCTGATCCTGGCCGGCGTCCTCGCCGCGCTCGCCTTCTGGCTGCGCGGCACGCTCGCCGGGGTGCTCACCTTCGCGGGATTCGCCTTCATCGACTCCCTCGGACTGTGGGACGACGCGATGGTGACGCTGTCCCTCGTCCTCGTCGCGACGGTGATCGCGCTGGCCGTCTCGGTACCGCTGGGCATCTGGGCCGCACGGTCGGACCGGGTCAGCGCGGTGGTCCGGCCCGTGCTGGACTTCATGCAGACGCTGCCCGCGATGATCTACCTCATCCCGGCGATCCTGTTCTTCGGCACCGGCGCCTCCGCGGGCATCGTCGCCACCCTGATCTTCGCGCTCGCCCCCGGGGTGCGCATGACGGAGCTGGGCATCCGGCAGGTCGACGGGGAACTGGTCGAGGCGGCGGAGGCGTTCGGCACGACGCCGCGCGACACGCTGTTCAGGGTGCAGCTGCCGCTCGCGCTGCCCACCGTGATGGCCGGCGTCAACCAGGTCATCATGCTCGGCCTGTCCATGGCCGCGATCGCCGGCATGGTCGGCACCGGCGGCCTCGGCGGCGACGTCAACGAGTCCATCGGCCGGCTCGACGTCGGCCTCGGCTCCGAGGCCGGTGTCGCCATCGTCATCCTCGCGATCTACCTCGACCGTATGACGGGCTCCCTCGGCGACCAGGTCTCCCCGCTCGGCCGCCGCGCCGCCGCCAGGGCGCGGGCCGCACAGGGGCTGCGTGTCTGGTCCTACCGGCCGCGCCCGCAGGTCGCCGTGATCGGCATCGTCGTGCTCGCCCTCACCGGCGCCGGCCTCAGCGTGTTCGGCGGCGGCGCGTCCACCGCCGTCGCCGACGGCAAGGACGTCGGCCGGGGCGAGAAGATCACCATCGGCTACATCCCCTGGGACGAAGGCGTCGCCTCCACCTTCCTGTGGAAGGAGATCCTCGAGGAACGCGGCTTCCAGGTCCGCACCGAGCAGTTCGAGGCCGGACCGCTCTACACCTCCCTCGCGGCGGGCGACATCGACTTCCAGACCGACGCCTGGCTGCCCACCACCCACGAGCAGTACTGGAAGAAGTACGGCAGCCGGCTCGACGACCTCGGCTCCTGGTACGCCCGTACCTCGCTGGAACTGAGCGTGCCGTCGTACCTGAAGGACGTCGACTCCCTCGCCGACCTCAAGGGCAGGTCCGCCGAGTTCGGCGGGAGGATCACCGGCATCGAGTCCAGCGCGGGTGAGATGTCCCTGCTGAAGGACAAGGTCCTCCCGGCCTACGGCCTCGGCACGGAGTACGAGGTCGTCGACAGCTCCACGCCCGCCATGCTGGCCGAGCTCGAGCGGGCGTACCGCAAGAAGGAACCCGTCGCCGTCACCCTGTGGTCGCCGCACTGGGCGTACCACGACTACCACCTGAAGAAACTCAAGGACCCCAAGAACGCCTGGGGCGCCGGCGACGCCGTGCACACCGTCGCCCGCGAGGGCTTCGCCGACCGGAACCCGGTCGTCGCCGGATGGCTGAAGGACTTCAGGATGAGCGAGAAGCAGCTCACCGGTCTCGAGGCCGAGATCAACGAGGCGCCCAGGGGCCGGCAGCAGGACGCGGTGCGTACCTGGCTGAGGAAGAACCCCGGCGTGGTCGACGAACTGGCCCCGGTGCGGTCCTCCGCCACCTCCGCCGCCACGAACCGTCCCGCCCGGTCCTGAACACCGCACCCCGACCGGCGCGGCAGCGCCCGGCGCCCGTTCGCCGGAGCACGACGAACGGGTGCCGGGCGGTGCCGGGCGGAGCAGGGCGGTGCTCTGCGGAAGCGGGGGTGCCGGCGGACGTCTCAGGGACGTGGCGCCGGCCGGAACCTGCGGGTCCGCACGGGCCGCCGCGGCACCAGGAGCTCCGGTGCGGGCTCACGCCATGCGTAGAACATCACGCAGGTCAGGACCGTGGCCAGGCAGGCGACGCAGAGCAGCACCACGGTCAGGCTGTCGAAGCGCCGCATGGCCAGGGCGACGCCGACGGCCAGCAGCGAACTGGCGACGAACGCGGCCCGCAGCCCCCAGTACGAGGCCGGGCCGATGGGTAACGGGTGCTCGCTGACGTAGGTCTCCCAGCCGATCGAGCCGGGACCGGCGTGTGCTTCGATCCGCGAGCGGAGGTAGTCCGCGATGCGGTGTATGCGGAACGTGTGGTGCAGCCAGTTGATGCCCATGACGAGGGACAGCACGGGGTGGATGAGGACGATGGCCGGGTTCTTCATCTGGACGCCCACCGACAGGACGGTGCCCAGGGAGATGACGGTCGACGCGGTGATCTTGAACTGGAGCTCCACGAGTGTGAGGATCTCGCTGCGCAGGCCGGAGTACTCGGCCGCGACCAATTGCGTTGCGTCCCAATCCGCTTGAGGTCTGTTCACCATGACCACGTGGTAGCACCGGCGGGCGGGGGCGTGACAGGCCGCCACCGGACGAAAGACGGACGAAGGACGGACGCGGGCGCCGCCCGCCCCCGGCCGCCGGACCGCCGGCCGGGGGCGGGCCGCCTGATCGTCCCGGGACCCGTCCCGCGTACGCTGGCCCGGTGCCGTCCTCACGTCTGCGCCGTGTCGCCGTCCTCGTGCTCGACGGTGCGAAACCCCTGGACGTCGGTATCCCCGCCCAGGTGTTCTCGACCCGGGCGAGCATGCCGTACGAGGTACGGGTGTGCGGCGCCGCGCCGGGGCCGGTGACCGGCGGTGACGGACTGTCGTACCACGTCGGACACGGGCTGGACGCGCTCGCCTGGGCCGACATCGTCTTCCTCCCTGGCTGCCGGCTTCCCGGCCGCGACGACCCGCCGCGGGCCGTCGTCGACGCACTGACCGCCGCCCACGACCGGGGCGCACGGCTCGCGGCCATCTCGACGGGAGCCTTCACACTCGCCGCCACGGGTCTGCTCGACGGCAGGCGCGCCACGACGCACTGGCACTACACGCAGGCGCTCGCGGCGAGACATCCCCGCGTCCGCGTCGACCAGAACGTCCTGTTCGTCGACGAGGGACGGGTCCTCACCTCGGCCGGCGCGGCCTCCGGCATCGACCTGTGCCTGCACATCCTGCGCGCCGACCTCGGTGTCGCCGCGTCGAACCACGCGGCCCGCCGGCTCGTCGCGGCCCCCTACCGCAGCGGCGGCCAGGCGCAGTACGTGCCGCGCAGCGTGCCGGAGCCGCTCGGCGAGCGGTTCGCCGCCACCCGTGAGTGGGCGCTGCGGCGGCTGCCGGAACCGCTCACCCTCACCGCGCTGGCCCGGCACGCCGCCGTGTCGCCCCGTACGTTCTCCCGGCGCTTCGCCGAGGACACCGGGTACACGCCGATGCAGTGGGTCATGCGTGCCCGTGTGGACAGGGCGCGTGAGCTGCTGGAACGTTCGGAGCGCAGCGTCGAGCAGATCGCGGCCGACGTCGGTCTCGGCACCGGCGCGAACATGCGCCTGCACTTCCAGCGGATCCTCGGCACCACCCCGAGCGAGTACCGGCACACCTTCGCACGGGGCGAATGACCGCGGGCGAGGCGGCCCGGGAGGCATGGCGCGATCCTTGCGAACCGTGGCGATCAGGCCGATGTCACCGCCCGCCGCCGGGCGGGAACCTGGTGGTGCGACGAAGGGAAGGGACACCACACATGACTCGCATCGCCATCAACGGATTCGGCCGCATCGGACGCAATGTGCTGCGCGCCCTGCTCGAACGCGGCAGCGACATCGAGGTCGTCGCCGTGAACGACCTCACCGAACCCGCCGCGCTCGCCCGGCTGCTCGCCTACGACACGACGGCCGGCCGGCTCGGCCGTCCGGTGAGCGTCGACGGGGACGACCTGATCGTGGACGGCCGCCGCATCAAGGTGCTCGCCGAACGCGATCCCGCGCTGCTGCCCTGGGCCGAACTCGGCGTCGGGACCGCCCTGGAGGCGACGGGCCGCTTCACCTCCGCCAAGGCGGCGCGCGCCCACCTCGACGCGGGCGCGGACAAGGTGCTCGTCAGCGCGCCGTCCGACGGCGCCGACGTCACGCTCGCGTTCGGGGTCAACACCGGGGCCTACGACCCGGAGCGGCACACCGTCGTGTCGAACGCCTCGTGCACGACCAACGCGCTCGCACCGCTGGCCTCCGTGCTCGACGACCTCGCCGGTATCGAACACGGCTTCATGACCACCGTGCACGCCTACACCCAGGAACAGAACCTCCAGGACGGCCCGCACCGTGACGCCCGCCGCGCCCGCGCCGCCGCCGTCAACATCGTGCCGACCACCACGGGCGCCGCCAAGGCGATCGGCCTCGTGCTGCCGAACCTGGCGGGCAGGTTGTCCGGCGACTCGATCCGGGTGCCCGTCCCGGTGGGCTCGATCGTCGAACTCAACACGAGCGTGGCCCGCGACGTGACGCGCGACGAGGTGCTCGCGGCCTACCGTGCCGCGGCCGAGGGGCCCCTCGCCGGGATCCTGGAGTACTCGGAGGACCCGCTCGTGTCGTCCGACATCACCGGCAACCCCGCCTCGTCCGTCTTCGACTCCGCCCTGACCCGGGTGGACGGCCGCCACATCAAGGTGGTCGCCTGGTACGACAACGAGTGGGGCTTCTCGAACCGGGTGGTCGACACGCTCGAACTCCTCGCCGCCCGCTGACCCCGCGGGGCTTGCGACAACGCCGGGGGAGTGCCGCACCGGCCGGTGGAAACCGCGGGGTGGAAATTCCGGGGAGAACTCCGGACGGACAGCGGAAAGGGGCCTTCCTGCCGAGGAAGGCCCCTTTCCGGGGGAACACGGCCGACGTCAGCGCTTGAAAGCGTCCTTCGTCTTTTCCTTGGCCTGGCGCGCGTCGCCCTTGCTCTTTTCGGCCTGCCCCTCGGCGGTCATGCGCTCGTTGCCGACCGCCCGGCCCATGGCCTCCTTGGACTTGCCCTTGGCCTGCTCGGTCTTCGCCTTGGCCTTCTCGCCGGCACTCATGAAATGGCCTCCTCAGCGTGTCTGGAACATGTCTGAGCCGCTGTCACGGCAATGTGCGGGTGCCCCGGCGCTCCCTTCACAAACAGAGAACTCCCGAGGAATGCCGGACACGATGCGGGGCACACGGAGCGGCGAGGAGGTAGATGAAATGGTTCCCCTGTTGCTTGTTCTGCTTCTTGCCCTGGTCCTTTTCGGTGCCGGTTTCGCCGTCAAGATCCTGTGGTGGGTGGCCATCGCCGTCCTGGTGCTGTGGCTGCTGGGCTTCGTCACCCGCTCCACGACAGCCGGAGGCGGCCGAGGCCGCTGGTATCGCTGGTGATCCGCCCGCACCGGTGATCAGCTCGTGCTCCCGTCCTTCCCGAAGGGCGGGAGCACGCTGGTGCGGGCCCGGCGCCGGCGCCGGGCCCGCGGCGCCCGGCTAACGCTCGGCGTCGCTGAAGCGGTTCAGCCCCAGCACCGCCAGCAGCTGCAGTTTCTCGTGGCCCTCGGTCCGCGGCGGAGCGGTGAGCACGAGCAGCGTCTGGGACCGGTCCTCCGTGAACAGCGCCTGGCAGTCCAGTTCGATCGCACCGATCTCGGGGTGGATGAGCGTCTTGTGGTCCTCGAACCGCTGTGCGACCTCGTGCCGCTCCCACAGCTCGGCGAACTCCGCGCTCGCCTTCCGCAGGGTCCGTACGAGGTCGCCGGCCCGTGACCGCGGGCCGCGCAGCCCGTAGGCGGCCCGCAGCCCGGCCACCTGGGCGCGGCTCTGCCGGTCCCGGTCGGCCTCCGGATAGGTGAACCGCTCCGCGGGATCGGTGAACCAGCGGTAGATCGCGCTGCGGGCCGCGCCCGTGTGCCGCGACGCGTCCCCGAACAGCGCGGCGGCCATCCTGTTCTGCACCAGCGTCTCGCCCAGCTCCGTCAGGACGAGCGCCGGTGTGTCGTCGAGCCGGTCGAGCACCCGCAGCAGCGCGGGGGAGACATGGGCAGCGGCTGCCGACGACGCCGGCGCGTTGTGCCCGGCGACCCGGTACAGGTAGTCGCGCTCGTCGCCCGTCAGCCGCAGCGCCCGCGCGAGCGACGCCAGCATGTGCTCGCTCGGCTGCGGGCCCCGCTGCTGCTCCAGCCGGGTGTAGTAGTCGGTCGACATCACGGCGAGGGACGCCACCTCTTCGCGCCGCAGCCCCCGGGTCCGTCGGCGCGCGCCGGCGGGAAGGCCGACGTCGGCGGGCTGGAGCGCCTCGCGGCGGCTGCGCAGGAAATCGGCCAGGGCTGCACGGTCCATGCGGTCGATTGTCACCCGGCGCCGGTGCGTCAACCAGGGATCGCCGATCCCCCGACAAGCGGTCTCTGCACCCGGGCCGGCCGGCCCGCGACGATCGGTGCATGAACATCTCCGGAAACACCGTCTTCATCCCCGGCGCCACCAGCGGCATCGGTCTCGCCCTCGCCCTGGAGCTGCGGGCCAGGGGGAACACCGTCGTCGTCGGCGGGCGGCGCACCGAGCTGCTGGAACGGATCGCGGCCGACCACCCGGGCATCGGCACCGTGCGGATCGACACCGCGGACGCGGCGAGCATCGCCTCCGCCGCGAAGCAGGTACTGGCCGACCACCCCGACCTCAACGTCCTGGTGACGATGGCCGGCATCATGCGCGCCGAGGACTGGCGCGATCCCGCGTCGTTCCTCGCCGACGCGGAAGCCACGGTGACGACGAACCTGCTCGGTCCGATCCGGCTCATCGCCGCGTTCGTCGAGCATCTGCAGGGCCGGCCGGACGCCACCGTCATGACCGTCTCCTCCGGCCTGGCGTTCGCGCCGCTCGCGATCACCCCGAGCTACAACGCGACGAAGGCGGCCGTCCACATGCTCAGCGAGTCCGTCCGGCTGCAACTGGCCGGCACCTCGGTGAAGATCGTCGAACTGGAGCCGCCGGCCGTGCGCACCGCGCTCCTGCCCGGGCACGAGGACAACGAGCACGCCATGCCGCTCGACGAGTTCGTCGCCGAGGTGATCCAGCTGCTCGAGACCCGGCCCGACGCCACGGAGATCCAGGTCGAGCAGGTGAAGTTCCTGCGCTACGGCGAGGCCCGCGGCGACTACGACCAGGTCGTCGCGGCGCTCAACCCCTCCGATCCGCACGGGAAGTAGCCCCCGCCGCACGGTGAGCGGCCCCCGCCGCGCGCGGAAGGCCGCCCGGGCCGCAGGGCACCCTGCCTGGCGCCGGAACCCGGCGGTCCGGGCCGGGCGGCGGACCGGTCCGGGCCGCGGACCGGGCGGAAGGCGCCCTTGTCACGACAGCGCATGACAGCCGACCCTTGGGGCAGGCATTGCCGTACGTGTACCGGATCGCGGATCCCGTCGGCACTGCGGCGACCCAGGAGGCTCCCGGATGTCGGTTTCACCGGAGTGCGGCATCGACGGTTCACCTCGCGTCACCGAGCCCGGCGCCGAGACGCTGATCGACGGCAGCTGTTTCCGGACCGGCCCGCCCCGGACCGTCGGGGTGGAGGTGGAATGGCTCGTCCACGACGAGCGGGCCCCCCACGACCCCGTCGCCCCGGAACGGCTGGAAAAGGTCTACGCCGTCCTGCGCGGCCTGCCGCTGACCTCCGTGCTGAGCGTCGAACCCGGCGGCCAGCTGGAGCTGAGCTCCCGGCCGGCCCCGTCGCTGGCCCGCTGCGTCGCGGAGGTCTCCGCCGATCTCGCCGCGGTGCGGTCCGTGCTGCACGGGCACGGCCTGGCACTCGTCGGCATGGGCGTCGACCCCGTGCGTCCGCCCCGCCGGTTCCTCCGCGAGCCGCGGTACGACGCCATGGAACTCTGCCTCGGCCGCACGGGTCCGGCCGGGCGGACCCTGATGTGCTCGTCCGCCTCCGTCCAGGTCTGCCTGGACGCCGGAGTCGACGGGCCGGGCGTCATGGGGTTCGCGCACCGCTGGCGGCTCGCCCACCGGCTGGGCGCGGTCCTGGTCGCGGCGTTCGCGAACTCGCCCGTGGTCGGCGACCGGGTGACCGGCTGGCGGTCGACGCGGCAGCTGCTGTGGACGGAACTCGACCCGGGGCGCTCCGGCGGACCGTCCCTGGCCGGCGAGCCGCGCCACGCCTGGACCCGGCGGGTCCTCGACGCCCCGGTGATGTGCGTACGGCAGGACGACGGCCCCTGGGAGGTCCCGGACAGACTCAGCTTCCGCGACTGGATCCGCTCGGACACCATGCGTCCCCCGACCCGCGCGGACCTCGACTACCACGTCTCCACACTGTTCCCGCCCGTCCGGCCCCGGGGACATCTGGAACTCCGCATGATCGACGCGCAGCCCGGGGACGACGGGTGGGTCGTACCGCTCGCGGTCGCCACGGCCCTGTTCGACGACCCGCGGGCCGCCACGGCCGCCCACCGGGCCGTGGCGCCCCTGGCCGCGCGTGCCGCCGGGCGGCCGGCGCCGCACAATCCGCTGTGGACCGACGCCGCGCGCCGCGGGCTGTCCGACCCGGAGCTGCGGCGCGCCGCCGTGACCTGCTTCGCCGCGGCACTGGACGCCCTGCCCCGGCTCGGGGCGGGCACGGACGTCACGGAGGCCGTCGAGGCATACGCCGACCGCTACGTCCGCCGGGGCCGCTGCCCGGCGGACGACGTGCTGGAGAGGTAGACCGGCATGGCCGGTCGGCCGGCCGTCGGGGAACTCGACGACCTGTACGGATCCCGTCCGGCGGTTCGCCGGGGGCCCGCGGAGCCCGATGCCCGGTTGCCGGTCGGCGCGGCTCTCGGCCGACGTGCACGCCGGGGGCCGTATGCCGAGCCCCACAGGGACATCCGATGCCCCTGTGCTGCCGGGGGCACCGGAGCGTCGCCGTCGTGGTTGCACGAGTAGACTCCTTGACCGACGAGTACGGCGGTGTGCCGAACCGGTGATTGCAGGGGGCGACGTCAAGGTGTCGACGGCGGGTGTGCGCTCCTCCCGACCTCACGGCAGTGAGCGTGGGCGTCGGGCCAGTGGCGAACGCAGGATGCGGCAGATTCTCGACGGGGCCGTGCAGGTGGTCGGCAACGGTGGACTGGGCGCGCTGACCCACCGGGCTGTGGCCGACATAGCGGGCGTCCCGCTGGGGTCGACGACGTACTACTTCAAGGACCGCGACGACCTGATGCGCCGGACCATGGAGCACGCCGTCGAGATCGAGGCCGAGCGACTGGCGGCCATCGTGGAGGACTTCGACGGCGACCTCACGATCGACACGTCTGTCGACGTGCTGACCGAGATGTTCTTCGACAAGACCGTCGCGGACCCTCTGTACGATCTCGCGCTGTTCGAGATGTTCCTGGAAGCGACCAGGAACCCCGCGTTCCGCGGCCTGACCCAGTCGTGGTCCCGCATGATCGCGGTGCTGACCGACCGCGTGCTGCCGCCCACCGATCCGGCAATTCCCCGCGAGACGGCCGTACAGATCGTGGCCACGCTGATCGACGGACTGATGCTGGAGGAGGCTTCCAACCAGACGCTCGGCCTGGAGAAGCTGTCCGACCGGCTCCGGATCGTCATCACCCGCCTGAGCGCGTCCTGACTTCCGCCCCGTCGGAGTGAGGACGGGGCCGGCCCGCTCCGGCAGGCGGCTGTGAGGCCCTTCCTGCTGTTCCGTCACGCCCGCCGGTCCGCCTGCCGGATGGGACATCGTGCCCGGCGGACGTTCGCCTGTGCGCGGACAGCTGACAGCGGACAACGGCTGCCCCGGGCGCTGCGGTCGCCCTGCCGGGACGCGCGGCTCGAGGTGCTCGAGGACGGCGGTGCCGACTGCCGGTCGGTTCGCGTCCGCCCGTGATCAGGCTGCTCGCCACCGGGACCGGTGCGATCCGAGCGCTGCCTCCTCTCCCCGGCCGATGGTCCGTCACCGCACTTCCGTCGCCGCCGCAGCCGGCTCCCGGACGGCAAGGGGCCTGACGTCCCGCGCTTGTGAGCCCCAGGGTCCTTGTGGCCGATTCCGAACCTCGTACATTTGTACATAGTGAATCTCGGGCCGCACACCGGAATCTCCTTCCGGTGCGCGGCGGGAAAAATTGGCTGCGCGTACGGCACTGTCTCGGCCAATCGGATCCACCCGCCTGCGATTTTCCCCGGGCCGGCCTTCCGGCGGTCCGTCGGAGGGAAGAGACGCAGGCCGATTCAGCGGTATGCGGAGCAAAGGAGCAACCATGACCGCGCAATCCGAAAAGCCGCCCACCGCAGAGGGTGGCGCGCAGCATCCGGGTTTCCGGATGTTCGACATGGTGCTCTTCTCCGTGTGCGCCATGCTCCTGCTCTCCCAGTTGACGGTCACGGCGGCCGTGGGGCCCTCCGCCATCTTCTGGACCGTCGTCATGATCGTGGTCTTCTTCCTCCCGTACGGACTGGTCACGAGCGAGCTGGGCTCCACCTACCCGGACGCGGGCGGCATCTACGCCTGGGTGGTGCGGGCGTTCGGCAATCGCTGGGGGAGCCGCGTCTCGTGGTGGTACTGGGCCAACGTCGCTCTGTGGGTCCCCAGCGTCTACCTGATGTTCTCCGGCGTACTGTCCTCGATATTCTTCGACGGGAAACTCGAGTTCTGGGTGCAGGTCGCGATCACCGTGGCATTGATCTGGCTCAACTACCTGGTCAATGCGCGCAGCCTGGAAATCGGCACATGGGTGTCGAACATCGGCGCGGGAATCACCGTCCTGGTGATCGTCTGCGTGGCCGTGGCGGGAGGGACATACGCCTCCGCGCACGGGTCGGCGACCCACTGGACGCTGAGCACCGTCCTTCCCCATGAGGGATTTCCAGCCATCGCGCTCGCTCTGCCCGTCATCATCTACAACTTCCTGGGCTTCGAGCTGATGTCGTCCGCGTCGACCCAGATGCCGAACCCCAAGCGGGACGTGCCCAAGACGATCGCCATCGCCGGCGCACTGATCGGCGGCTTCTACCTGATCGCCACCCTGGGCATGCAACTGCTGCTCCCCGCCGACGAGATCTCCGAGACGACCGGCCTGATCGACACCCTCACCCGCGGGCTGGACGGCGTACCGGGCGGTGGTGTCCTGGTGACCGTCCTGGGCATCGGCTCGCTGTACTGCTTCTTCGCGTGCCTCATCCCCTGGACGATCGGCGCCAACATCGCGGCGTCCGAGTCCGCTCAGCAGGGCGACCTGCCCAAGGTGTTCGCCAGGACCCACCCCGAGCGCGGCACGCCGGTCGGCGCGGCCATGCTCTGCTCCGTCGTCGGCACCGTGGTGACCCTCGGCTACGCCGTGCTGTTCTCGCTGACCGACGGCGCCGTCGACGACCTCTTCTGGAACCTGTTCGCCTTCTCCTCGGTGATCTTCCTGCTGCCGTACATCGTCATGATGCTCGCGTTCCGCAAGCTGCGCCGCACCGACCCCGACCGCCCGCGCCCCTACCGGGTCCCCGGCGGGCCCCTCGTGGAACTGCTCGTGACATGGGTTCCCGCCCTCCTGCTGATCGCCGCCGCCCTGTTCTTCGTGTGCAACCCCTTCGACTTCTCCGCCGAAGTCACCGGCTCCATCGTCGCCGGCCTGGCCGTCACCTTCGTGATCCAGGAGATCTTCTGCAAGAAGTCACCCGAGTGGACCCGGCAGCGGGCCGTCGAGCGCGGTGAGGATCCCGGCACCGCCGCCCAGTTCTCCGACACCGTTCCCGCTCAGAAAGGCTGATCCGCCATGGGACCGACGCTTGACTCCACCCCGGCCGCAGACGGCTACCGGATGCCCGCCGAGTGGGCCCACCACAGCGGCTGCTGGCTGGTGTGGCCCGAACGCCCCGACAACTGGCGGCTGGGCGGCAAGCCCGCACAGCGGGTGTTCGCCGAGGTCGCGACCGCCGTCGCGCAGACCGAGAAGGTGACCGTGCTGGTCTCGGCCGCCCAGTACGACAACGCCCGCAGTCGGCTTCCCGCCGGGGTACGGGTGGTGGAGATGTCCAGCGACGACTCCTGGATGCGGGACACCGGCCCCACCTTCGTGACCGACGGCACCGGTGATGTCCGCGGTGTGGACTGGGACTTCAACGCCTGGGGCGGCCTGGTCGACGGACTGTACTTTCCCTGGGCGAACGACGACGCCGTGGCCCGCAAAGTCCTGGAGATCGAGGAACTGCCCCGCTACAAGGCGCACTTCGTCCTCGAGGGCGGGTCGATCGACGTCGACGGCGAGGGGACGGTCCTGGTCACCGAGGAATGTCTGCTGTCCGAGGGCAGGAACCCCGGCCTGACGAAGGACGAGATCGGCCAGCGGCTGCGCGACTACCTGGGGGCCGAGAAGGTGATCTGGCTGCCCTTCGGCGTGTACCTGGACGAGACCAACGGGCACGTGGACAACTTCTGCCGCTTCGCCGCACCCGGCAAGGTGATGCTGACCTGGACCGATGACGTGAACGACCCGCAGTACAAGCGGTCGCAGGCCGCCCTGGAGGTGCTGCTGGCGGAGACCGACGCGCGAGGCAGGAGGCTCGAGGTCGTCAGGATCCACCAGCCCGGCCCCATCCTGATCACCGAGGAGGAGTCGAACGGCGTCGACACCATCGAAGGGACCCTGCCCCGCCAGACCGGCGACCGGCTGGCCGGCTCGTACGTGAACTCCTACATCGGCAACGACGTCGTGATCCTGCCGGTCTTCGACGACCCGCACGACCAGGACGCGGTGGCCGCCTACACCGAGCTGTTCGCCCCCCGCCGCGTCGTCACCGTGCCCGGCCGCGAGATCCTGCTCGGCGGCGGCAACGTCCACTGCATCACCCAGCAGCAGCCGTCCGGCCGTTAGAGCCCGCGGCCACACCTGGCCGACCCGGCCGCGGGCGCCCTCCGTCCCGCCCGCGGCCCGGGCTCCGGCCCTCCCTCTCCTTCCCACCGGTCCGTCGACCGCCCGGGCCCCGGCCCGTCCTGGCGCGCTCGACCGCTCCGCACTGCCCGCATCCGCGAGGGGCGTCACCGAACCACCCTGTCCGCCTCCCCGCGAGCCCAGCCACGCACAGAGAGAAGAAGCACGCGATGACCGCAACGGACTTCATCGACACCCAGGACTTCACCAAGGCCGAGCTCCTGGACATCGTCCACCTGGGCATCGAGCTCAAGCGCTGCATCGACGCCGGCTACTACCCGCCGCTGCTGAAGGACCGTACGCTCGGCATGATCTTCGAGCAGTCCTCCACCCGTACCAGGGTCTCCTTCGAGACGGCGATGACCCAGCTCGGCGGCCACGCGCAGTACCTGGCCCCCGGCCAGATCCAGCTCGGCGGCCACGAGACCATCGAGGACACCGGCCGGGTGCTGTCCGAGCTCGTGGACGTACTCATGGCGCGTGTCGAGCGCCACAAGACCGTCGTGGACCTCGCACGCTGCGCCTCCGTCCCGGTGCTCAACGGGATGTCCGACTACAACCACCCCACCCAGGAGATCGGCGACCTGATCACCATGGTGGAGCACCTGCCCGCCGGCAAGCGGCTGGAGGACTGCAAGGTGGTCTTCGTCGGGGACGCCACCCAGGTGTGCGCCTCCCTGATGATGATCACCACGAAGATGGGCATGGACTTCGTGCACTTCGGGCCGGAAGGATTCCAGCTCAGCGAGCACTTCCAGGCCATCGGCGACCGCAACTGCGCCGAGTCCGGAGGAAGTCTGCTGGTCACCGACGACGCCGACAAGGCCATGGCCGGGGCCGACTTCGTCTACACCGATGTCTGGTACGGCCTGTACGAGGCCGAACTGTCCGAGGAGGAGCGCCTCGCGGTCTTCATGCCCACCTACCAGGTGAACGCGGACCTGATGGCGAAGGCCGCGCCGCACGCCAGGTTCATGCACTGCCTGCCTGCCACCCGTGGCGAGGAAGTGACCGACGAGGTACTGGACTCCGAGCACTCCGTCGCCTTCGACGAGGCCGGCAACCGGCTGACCGCACAGCGGGCCCTGCTCGTCTACTTCCTGCGCCCCCGTACCCCGAACCCCATCAAGGCCGCCGCCGCGAAGGCCGGCCTCGAGGCACACCTCGCGACGATCCTCTGAGAGCACCGTATGTCACGCATCGTCATCGCGCTGGGCGGCAACGCGCTCGGCAGCAACCCGCAGGAACAGCGGGAACGGATCGCCGCGTCGGCTCCCTCACTCGTCGGGCTGATCTCCCTGGGGCACGAGATCATCCTCTCCCACGGGAACGGCCCCCAGGTCGGGGCCATCAGCCTGGCCTTCGACACCGCGTCCCGGCACACCGAACGGGTCACGCCGATGGACCTGCCGGAATGCACGGCCATGAGCCAGGGCTACATCGGCTATCACCTCCAACAGGGCATCGACAGGGAACTCCGTGCGCAGCACATGCCCTGGCACGTGGCCACCGTCGTCACACAGGTCGAGGTCGCCGCGGACGACCCCGCGTTCGCCACCCCGACCAAGCCGATCGGAGGCTTCTACGACGAGGAGACGGCCCGGGACCTCATGGCCAAGGACCCCGCGCTCGTCATGGCGGAGGACGCCGGGCGCGGCTGGCGCCGCATGGTGGCCTCTCCCCGGCCGCTCGGCATCCCCGAGCGGGACTCCGTCCTCAACCTGCTCGACCACGAGTTCATCGTGATCGCCTGCGGCGGGGGCGGGATTCCGGTGGTCCGGGACGGGGCCGGCGGCTACCGGGGCGTACCGGCGGTGGTCGACAAGGACTTCGCCTCGGCACGGCTCGCCGAGGCCGTCGGGGCGGACTGCCTGTTCATCCTGACGGCCGTCGACAAGGTGGCGGTCAACTGGGGCCGGCCCGATCAGAAGGACCTCGACGACCTGGACGCGGACACGGCCCGGCGGTACATCGCCGAAGGTCACTTCGGTGCCGGTTCCATGCTGCCGAAGGTGCAGGCCGCCGTGGAGTTCGCCGACAGCGGCGCCGGTCGCCGTGCGGTCATCTGCTCGCTGGACAAGGCACCGCTGGCCATGACCGGCCGCAGCGGCACCGTGATCCACAGCTAGAGCTGTGGTCGGCGCCTGCCGGGGAAGAAGCCTTTCCCGGCAGGCGCCGGTTGTCGTCCTCCGGGAGAGGCGGCCTGGGCCGTCAGCCGGAAAGCGGGCGGACCCGGGCACCCGGTGCCGGTCACCTCACCCGGGTCGCGGACACGGGTACCCCGGTGCGGCGGACCGGCCACCGGCTGCTCGCCGGAGCCGGCTTGCCGGGAGACCTTCGGTGCGCCCCGCCGGGGCCCAACGGTCCCTGCCCCCGGGGCCGTCCGGCTGCCTACGATCGGGTCATGTCCGACACGCGGCAGACGATCGGCCGGCTCGACGCCGTCCATCCCGAGCGCGCCGGTCTCGGTCTGTGCGTCGCGGCACTGCGGCCGACGGGCGGCTGCATGGACCGCGAGCGCGGAAGTCCCCTGCTCCGCGCGGACTTCCACGTCGTGCTGCTGTGCTCCGGCGGATCGGGTGACCAGCGGGTGGACCTGGCGCCCCATCACCACCGGCCCGGGTCGCTGCTGTGGATCCGCCCCGGCCAGGTCCACGAACGCCCGCCCGTGATCGAGGGGACGGCCGTCTGCTTCACCGACGACTTCCTGAGCGGCGAGACGCCGCCGCCGGCCGGACCGTCGTCGTGGCACTTCGGCCCGGCAGACCTGGGCGACGTACGGTCCCATCTCACGGTGCTCCAGGGCGAGTACCGGCGGTACGTGTCCGGACCGACGAGCAGCCGTCTGACCACCGGCGAGCAGATGCTCCGGCATCTGCTGCTGGCGCTGCTGATACGCGTCGAGCAGGTACCGCCGCTCGACGAGACCCGTCCCCTACCGCCCCACCCGGTGGCACGGGCCTTCGTCGAGATGGTCGAACGGTGCTTCCGCTCGATCCACACGGCCGAGGAGTACGCGGCTGTCCTCGGCTACTCCCCGAGGACCGTCGCGCGGGCGAGTGCCGAGGCCACCGGGCTGACGCCCAAACAGGTCATCGACGCCCGGCTGATACTGGAGAGCCGCCGCCTGCTCGCCTACACCGACCTGCCGGTCTGCGCGGTCGGCCACCGCCTCGGCTTCGAGGACGCCGCGAACTTCTGCCGCTTCTTCGCCCGGGCGACCGGCATGTCGCCCGGCACGTTCCGCGCCTCGCACCGCTGGTGAACCGGCGGCGCGAGGCGCGCGCCGCCGGGCCGTGTCCGTAACCGACCACGACCGGTCCGGATCCCACCATGGTCCGCCGCCTCCCGCACCCTCCTGCCGAGCAGGCTTCGAGGTGTCGGCCGGCGCCGCCGCAGCCCGCGGCGGACGGACCAGGACCGCGGTGAGGACAGTGCGTTGAGCAGAACAGTCGTGTGCGTCAAGTGGGTCGCCGACGAAGGCGAACTGAGGACCGATCCGGTCACGCTCGCCGTCGACGCCGGTCACGCACGCCGGAAGATCTGTGACTACGACCGCAACACCGTCGAGGCGGCCCGCGTCGCGGCCGCGGAGCAGGGCGGGGAACTCATCGGTCTGACCTTCGGCGGCCCGGACTCCGCGGGCGCGCTCAAGGACGTCCTCTCCCGCGGCGCGGACCGGGCCCTGCACGTGCTGGCCGACGGCACCGCCCGCGCCGACGGCCACGTCACCGCCCACGCCCTGGCCGCCGGGATCCGCCGGTTCGACGACGTCGGGCTGGTGCTGTGCACCGAGGGAGCCTCCGACACGTACGCCCACGAGACCGGCCCGCGGATCGCCGAGCTGCTCGGCTGGCCGGTCGTGACGAACGTCGGCGGCCTTACCGTGGACGGCCGGCGGCTGCGCGCCACCCGGGTCCTCGAACGGGAGACCGAGACGGTCGAGTGCGACCTGCCCGCCGTCGTGACCGTCGTACCGGAGATCGGTCCGGCGCCCGTCCCCGGCCTCAGGTCGGTGATCGCCGCGGGCCGCAAACCCACCGAACAGCTGCCCCTCGCGGATCTCGGCCTGCCGCCCGCGGCGACCACCGCACGCACCTCTGTGACCTCGCTGCTGGGCCGGACCGACCGGCGCCGGCACGTCCTCGTCGCCGACGGCGACGCGCACCGGAAGGTCGCCGCCCTGCTGACCGCCCTCGCCGAGGAAGGAGTGCTCCGATGACCTGCGCCTACGTCTTCTCCGAGGACGCGTCCCTGGCGGCCGGGCTGGTCACGGCCGCGACGGCCGTCGCCGACCGGGTGCACCTGGTCTGCCCCGGCACACCGCCCGGGACCCCGCCCGCCGGGGCGACCTCCGTCGTGGTGCTCGACGGCCCGCCCGGCACACCGCCCGGAAGCGGTGTCCGGCCCGAGGCGTACGCCCCCGCCCTCGCCCGGCTGGCCGGCGAACGGAACCCGGACGTCGTACTGATCGGTGCGACGGTGAGCGGCCGGGAGATCGCCGCCCGGGTGGCGGCCGCCCTCGGGCTCGCCCTGGTCAGCGAGGCCACGGCCCTCCGCACCCTGCCGGACGGCGGCTGGTCCGGCGAGCGCGTCACCTGGGCCGGGGCGGCCGTCCAGACCGAGACCTGGCAAGGACCGGCCGTCGTGACGATGGCCCCGGGCCACCACGTGGACCCCGCCCCCGCACCGGACCGGGACGCGGACGCCGTACCCGTCGAGACCGTCCCCGCGCAGACCGACACCCGGGTCCGTGTCGTCTCCCGCGCCGTCCGTGAGCGGGAGGCCGTCGACCTGGCGGACGCCGCCCGGATCGTCTGCGTCGGCATGGGCGCCGGCACGCTCGCCGACCTCGGCCTCGCCACCGACCTCGCCGACGCCCTCGGCGCGGAGCTGGCGTGCACGCGCCCCGTCGCGGAGGACCGCGAGTGGCTCGCCGCCGAACGGTACATCGGCATCTCCGGGGCCCGGGTACGGCCCGACCTCTATATCGGCCTCGGCGTCTCCGGGCAGGTCCAGCACACGGCCGGCATCCGCGACGCCAAGGTCGTGGTGGGGATCAACACCGACCCCGACGCGCCGCTGTCCGGGGCGAGCGACTACGCGGTGGTCGGCGACCTCCGTGAGATCGTGCCGCTGCTCACCGCCGAGATCCGCGCCGCCCGCGGCTCCCGCACCGGGCCGCGGTCATGAGCGCCGACGACGCCGTCGACGTCATCGTCGTCGGCGCGGGCCCGGCGGGAACCGCCTGCGCCTACCGGCTGGCACGGGCCGGCCGGAGCGTGGTCCTCGTCGAGCGCGGCTTTGCCCCGGGGTCGAAGAACGTCAGCGGCGGCCGTCTCTACACCTACGCGCTCGAACTGGTCGAGGCCGGTCTCACCCGCGAGGCACCGTGGGAACGGCGTGTCGTGCGCGAGCAGATGGTGCTGATGGACGCCGGGCGGTCGATGACCCTCTCGCTCGCCGGCACACCCGCCCCCGACGGCGCCCTGCCCGCCTCGGTCACCGTCCTGCGGGCCGGATTCGACGCCTGGTTCGCCCGGAAGGCCGAGGAGGCCGGGGTGCTCCTCGCCACGGGCATCCGGGTCGACTCCCTGCTGGAGGAGGACGGGCGGGTCACCGGCATCGTCGCCGGCGGCGAGGAGATGCGCGCCGGGGTCGTCGTCGCGGCCGACGGAGTCAACTCCCTGCTCGGGAGGCAGGCCGGTCCGGTCGGCGCGCCGTCCGCCCGCACGGTCGCCGTGGGAGTGAAGGAGACCGTCGCGCTCGACGCCGCGGTCATCGAGGACCGCTTCGCGGTGGCCCCCGGCGACGGCGCCGCCACCCTGATGCTCGGATGCACCCACGGCGTGCACGGGGGAGGGTTCCTGTACACCAACCGCGACAGCGTCTCGCTGGGGATCGTCGTCTCGCCCGAGCAGGTGGCCGCGTCGGGCCGCACGGTCCACACGATGCTCCAGGAGCTCAAGGCACACCCGGCGATCCGGCCGCTCGTCGACGGCGGCAGCACGGTGGAGTACTCCGCGCACCTGGTGCGTGAGGACGGCCTGCGCGGGGTCCCCGGCAGGCTGACCAGGGACGGCTTCCTGGTGACGGGCGAGGCCGCCGGGTTCGTGATGAACCTCGGACACACGGTACGGGGCATGGACCTCGCGCTCGTCTCCGGTGCGGCTGCGGCCGAGGCGATCGTGGCGGGCGGGGAACTCGAGCCCGCCTACCGCGCGGCCCTCGACCGCTCGGGTCTGACGTCCGCCATGAAGGCCGCCGACGGCCGCACCGGCCTGCTGGACGTCCAGCGCCTCTACGACGCCTACCCCGCGCTCGCCCTCGACGCCGCCGAGTCGCTGTTCACCGTGACGGCCGGCCGGCCCCGCCGGCTGCGTCACCGGGTCAGGGACGCGATGCGCGGCCGGAACGTACCGCTGCGCGCGGTGCTGCGCGACGGCGTCAGGGGGGTGAGGGCGCTGTGAACCCGGAAGACCGCCTCACCGCCGCCGCCCTGCTGGGCCGCGACACCTTCGACGTGGACGAGGAGGAGGCGCACATCGTCGTCGACCCGGCGATCTGCGCGACGTGCACCGGCAAGCCGTGCCTGTCCGTGTGTCCCGCACAGCTCTACGCGCTCGGCCCCGGCGGCGAGATGACGTTCGACCACGCCGGCTGCCTCGAATGCGGCACCTGCCGGGTGGTCTGCGTGACCGGCGGCATCGTGCGCTGGACCTACCCGCGCGGCACGTACGGCATCACCTACCGGTACGGGTAGCGGCCCCGGCCCCACGCCCGCACCCCCTCGACCCGCACACCCCCCGACCGGCACACCCGAAGAGCCGACGAGGTCTCGAACCGACGAGCCCTCGAGTCAAGGAGCATGACGATGTGGTATCTCACCGAGGACCGTGCGGCGATCCTCTCCAGCGTCAGGGAGTTCACCGAGAAGGAGGTGGCTCCGGCGGCCCTGGAGACCGACCGCAGCGGTGAGTTCCCGCTCACCCTGTTCCGGCGTGCCGGTGAACTCGGCCTCCTGGGGATCACCGTGCCCGAGGAGTACGGCGGTCTCGGCGCCGACCAGACGACCCAGGCACTGGTACTGGAGGAGATCGCCAGGAGCCTGCCCGTGCTGACCGTGGCGATGGGAGCGCACAGCCTGCTCGCCGGCGGCCTGATCGACATGCTCGGCACCCCCGCCCAGAAGAAGGAGTACCTCCTGCCCGCCGCCTCGGGGGAGATCATCCTGGCCTGCGGGTCCACCGAGGCCGTCGGCGGGGACAACCAGGCCGAGTTCAGCACCCGCGCCGTGCCCGACGGCGACGCGTGGGTCCTGAACGGGGGCAAGGTCCTCATCTCCAACATCGGGGTCGCCGACGTGTACGTCGTCGTCGCGGTCACCGCCGACCACGTCGACCCGGTCACCAAGGCCGGCCTGAGCGCCTTCCTCGTCCCGGCCGGCACACCGGGACTCGGCGTCGGCAGGCCCGAGCGCAAACTGGGCTGGCACGGCTCGGCGACCGGATCCCTCTCCTTCACCGGCTGCCGTGTCCCGAAGGAGAACCTGCTCGGTCCGCTCGGCGGCTGTCTGCAGGCGATGTTCGTCAGCGCGACCGCGGAGTTCCTCAGCTGCGGCCCCGTCAGCCTCGGCATCGCGGAGGGCGCGTACGCCATGGCGCTCGCCCACAGCCTGCAGCGCGAACAGCAGGGACAGTCGCTCTTCGACCGGTTCCAGGTGACCCGGCACAAGCTGGTCCGGATGTACGGCGAGATCGAGTCGCTGCGCGCCCTCGTCTACTCCACCTACGCCGAGCGCGACCGCGGCGGCCTGTGCCTCGCCGAGGGACGCCTGCTCAAGGTCAAGGGCGCGGAGGTCGCGGAGTACGTCGCACGCGAGGCCATCCAGCTGTACGGCGGCCTCGGCACCGTCGTCGACACCGGCGTCGAGCGGTACTGGCGCGACGCCAAGGTCATGGCGATCGGAGGCGCCTCGGTGGAGGCCCTCATGGACGTCATCGCGGCCCTCGTCAAGCGTCAGCACACCTGACGGCCGGCCGGCGCCGCCCCCAGCGTTCAAGCGTCGCCCCTCAACGTTCAAAGGAGAACGTCATGCAGGACTACGGCAGCAAAGTCGTCGCCGTCACCGGCGCGGCCAACGGCATCGGCCGGGAACTCGCCCGGCGGTTCGCCGCCGCGGGAGCCGGGCTGGCCCTCGCCGACATCGACGCCGACCACCTCGAGGCCCTGCGCACCGAACTGACCGCGGGCGGCACGGACGTCCTCACCGCGGTGTTCGACGTGCGCGACGCCGAGGCCATGGAGGACTTCGCCCGCCGGACCTACGACGTCTACGGCGCGGTCGACCTGTTCTTCAACAACGCCGGCGTCATCTCGGTGGGCACGGTCTGGGAGCAGCCCCTGGCGGACTGGGACTGGCTGCTCGACGTGAACGTCAAGGGGCTGGTGCACGGCATCAAGGCGTTCGTGCCCAGGATGATCGCGCAGAACACCCCGTGCCGGATCGTCGACACCGCCTCGATCGCCGGACTCCTCGCGGTGGAGAACTCCCCGGCGTACGTCGCCAGCAAGTTCGCGGCCCTGTCGCTGACCGAGGTGCTCGACCTCCAGCTCCAGGCCGCCGGCTCCAAGGTCACGGCGCACGTGGTGTGCCCCGGCGTGGTGCGGACCGACCTGGACAACTGCCTGCGCCACCGTGACCCCGGTAGGTACGACCCGGACGACCCGTACTACAAGACCGACGACCACCGCTCCCGGTTCGCCGTCGTCACCCGGTCGATACCGGTCGGCATGCCGGTGGACGAAGCGGTGACCGTCGTCGTCGACGAACTGGAGAAGGGCACCTTCTGCATCTTCACCCACCCGATGTACAACCCCGCGGTCACCGGCCGGACCGCCGCCCTCGTCGCGGGCTCCCGGCCGGCCCGCGTGGCACGCTGACCCGCTCCACCGGCCACCACAACGGAAGACGGCTGCTGTGTACCCGTACGAGAAGAAGTACGACCACGTCGTGACCACCGAGAAGGACGGCCACATCGCGACGATCACCTTCGACTGCCCGCAGAACATGAACCGCCTGTGCGAGCAGGTGATCGACGAGTTCGGTGCCGCGCTGGACGACGCCCACTGGGACGACGAGATCCGCGTCGTCGTCCTGCGGGGCAACGGCCCGGTGTCCTTCGGCCCCGGTGACCTCGACATCATCAGGACCAAACTGGCGAAGAACCTGACCGCCGCCCGCGAGGTCATGTTCGAGATCGCGGGCCTGATCAAGAAGATGTACACGATCCCGGTGCCGGTCATCGGCCTGGCCGAGGGAGCGTGCCTGGGCGGCGGCTGCAACCTGCTGCTGTCCAGCGACATCGTCATCGCCTCGGAATCGGCCTATTTCCACGAACTGTTCGTGGACTACGCCCTCACCCCGGACACCGGCGGCCTGTGGGCCCTGCAACGGCTGGTCGGCCCGATGCGCGCCAAGGCCATCTGCATGCAGGGCGAGCCGGTCCCGGCGAAGGAGGCGGCCGGCCTCGGCATGGTCTACCAGGTGGTCCCGGACGGCTCCGCCCACGAACAGGCCCTGGCCCTGGCCGCGAAGATCGCCGCGAAGTCGCCGGTGGGCGTCAACCACATCAAGCAGATATCCAACCGCCTGCACGACTACTCGATGGACACCTACTTCCAGGTCGAGGGCGACTACCTCGCCCTGGGCGCGCTGAGCGCCGACTTCCAGGAGACGAACACCGCGGCCGCGCAGAAACGGAAGCCCGTCTACAAGGGGTACTGAGTTCCGTCCCCGGCGGCGGCTGCCCGCGGCTCAGCAGCCGCCGCAGTTGTAGTACAGGACGTCCCAGTGGCTTCCCTCGTCGGTGTAGACGTTGCCGGCACCCGACGTCCACATCGGGTAACCGTCGCCCCGCAGACCGGAGTAGCTGAAGGTGTTCTTGATGTAGTTCCCCACGCAGGTGTACTTGCTGAGGTCGAGCTTGTAGCCGTTCCAGTGGGAGTACGTGCCGGAGGCGTGCCCGGTCTCGGTGCCGCCGGTGATGTTCAGGGCGCAGCCGCTGGCCTGCTTGAGGGTCTGGGCGCCCTGCGCGGTGGCGAGGTTGAGCTGCTCGAAGGACGTACAGGTCGCGTTGTTGCGGTCGGTGCAGTTGCCGGACGAGGACCAGGTGATGCCCGCGTCGCCGAACATCTGGGCGGCGGCGGCCTGACTGAGCTTGGTGACGGCGAAGGCGTCGGTGGCGGTGCCGACGACCGCGACACCGGGCGCCACGACCAGGGCGAGAGCGGTCAGCGCGGAACGGACCTTCATGGGGGCCTCCTGCGTAGGGCCGTGCATCGGGCGGGGCGGCTGTGCAGGTGGTGCCGTGCGATGATGCCAGAGTTCTACGCGCGTCCGCCAGAGGGCGCCCCCGGGCCCGGGGGCACAGGGGAACCACCCTCGGAAGACCCTCAGCGGCCCGTGAACCCCGGCGGGCGGCGCGCCCGGCCCGCCGTCCGTGACGCGCTGGACTCCTTCACGCCGTGCCCTTGTACACCTCCGTCAGATTGGGGCGGGGCGCGGGCCGGTGACGGGCGGCGGGACCCGCCGCGAAGGCGCGCAGCAGGTTCTCCGTCGTGCGGGTGACGAACATCCGGGTCCGGGCGTCCATCCCGTGGTCACGGCCACCACCGGGGGACCCGGCCGTCAGGGCCTCCACCCACCGCATGGTGCCGGTCGCGAAGACCCCCGCGCCGCTCCCCACGGTGTAGTACGCCGAATCGCTGCTGCTGCGGCGCCCGTTGCACACCACGGGGGAGTGGGCCGTTATCTCCAGAAGACCGGGGACCGGGGCGCCCGGGGTGACGCGGTCGTACTCCACACCGACCAGATGACCGAATCCGTCGCCGGGGCGTACGCCGGTTCCCTCGTGGAGCCAGTGGTCCGCGGTGTGGACGACGTAGGGCGCGTCCGTGGGGAAACCTTCGTAGAGCACACCCGTCAGCGACGACTCCGGGTCGGCCGCGGGCGGGCTGCGGAAGTCCGCCGTCACCAGGGAGGGCCGGGTGGCGTAGCAGGGGTCGGCCCGGAACGAGGACTTGTAGCAGACCACGGTCCGCCCGGGACCCGACCCGTCCTGTCCCCCTCCTTCCAGGCGGATCCGGCGGAAGCAGGTGTTGGCGCCGAGGAAGGCCACGTTGGTACCGGTGTCCCGGGCCCGGGTGACATGCGCACGCTGCTCGGGGGTCCAGTACTCGTCGTGGCCGAGGCAGACGATGGCGGCCGCCCCGCGCAGCACCGACGGGTCGCGGTGCACGTCCGTCCCGGTGGTGTAGGCGAGGGGGATGCCGAGCCGTTCCGCGAGGACGACGGCCGCCCGCTCGTACACCAGGAACTTCTCCGCGCCGCCGGCGTCGTAGGGCCGGTCGAAGCTCACGGCGAGCGACCTGTCGGCGTACGCCCCCGTGGGGCCCTCGTAGAGGCTGTGGCCGCCCCACCGGTTGTAGGCCTGCCAGGTGGCGGGCGCGTGCATCAGCACCGTGCGCCCCGTGCCCCGCGCGGAGCGCACGATCAGCGGGGCATGGCGCTGGTGGCCGTCCTCCGTGTCGAGCCGCAGCAGGTAAGCGCCCTCCGGCCAGCCCGCCGTGTCCAGCGGCAGGGTGCGCCGCCAGTCCGCGCGGACCGTGCGCGTGGTGGCCAGGACGTACGGCTCCGGCTGGACCCGGCCCGGTGTGCGCCCGGACGACCACACGAGCCGGGCCTCGGCCCCTCCGTACCAGCCGACCCGGAAGGCCGAGACCCGGAACGACGAGGCGGTCGTCGAGACGTACAGACCGCACTCCTCGCCGGGCGCCACGCTCACCCGGTCGGTGTACCCCATGACGGCCGTCGGGGGACCTTGCGACCGGATGCGCCATCCGGGTGTCCCCGGGCGGTCCCGTTCCGCCTCGGGCCGGGACGCTGCGACGCCCGCGCGCCGGTCACGGGCGGCGGGATCCGGGGGGCCGCAGGCACCGGCCGCCGCCGAGACGAGCCCGGCGCCCGCGCACGCCTCCAGGACGGTTCTGCGGGACGGCCCCGGTGCCTGTCCCGTCCGGTGCTCCGCTCCGTGCCGCGGTGTCGTCTGCCTGCCGGGGCCCACATCGCCTCCCGTACGTCCGGCTCGCGCGTCCCGCCCCGCCGGCCAGCGTCGCACGGTACGGCCTCCCCGCACACCCGGGCACGACGCGCGGGGCCGCCACGGCCGCGACCGTCACGGCCGGGCCCGGCGGACCGGGAACGCCGAGGCGCCGGCGACAGGAGTGTCGCCGGCGCCGTTCGTGGACCGGGGGTGTCAGACCTTGGCCGGGGTGTGGGGGGCGGTGGTGTCCCCGTCGGGGACGGAAGGCGCGGCGGGAGCCTTGCCCAGCACCGTACGGGCGCCGTCGTTCGCGAACCAGTACGCCGCGGCCACCAGCACCGCACCGCCCACGATGTTGCCCGGGACCGTGAAGGCGAGGCTGCGGGCGAGGTCGGCGACCGACGCCTGGCCGTTGACGATGCCGAGCGAGAACACCGCCATGTTGGCGACGCTGTGCTCGAAGCCGCTGGAGACGAACGCGAACACCGGCCACCACACCATGGCGGCCTTGGCCCCGTCGCCGGTCGCCCGGGTGTACATCCACACGGCCAGGCACACCAGCATGTTGCAGAGCACGGCCCGCGAGAAGAGCTGTCCGCCCGACTCGGCGTTCTTCGCGGCCACCAGGCTGCCCAGCAGGGTGGACGCGGGACCCGTCTTGAGGGTTCCGGCCGCGCCCACGACCAGTGCGAAGAACACGGCGCCCATCAGGTTGCCGACCAGCGACATCACCCAGATCCGCGCCAGGTCCATCCAGTTGGTCCGGCGGCTGAGCACGCCGAACGTCATGGTCATGCACTGACTGGTGAACAGATCGGCGCCGGCGAAGAGCACCATGAGCAGGGCGACGGGGAACACCGCGCCCTCGATGAGCTTGACGGCACCCGAATGTGCCGCGTCGAGCGGGCCCCCGACGCTGAGCATCAGGACCTCACCGAGACCGATGTAGACACCGGCGAGCATCGCGGAGACCAGGTAACGGGCCGGGGAACGGACCAGCCGGGACTTCTTGACGGCCAGATCTGCGGATTCGCTGATGGCGGCGGGAATTGTCATTGGCACGCTGTCGAGGCTATGCGCGGCCTCCGCGGCCCTACGCATGAGATGGTCCTGAGTCTGAGGGCCCCTCGGACCCTGACCCGCGGGCCTCGGGGTCCGGGTTGCCCGGGCCGGTCGGCACGCACCGGCCGCCGTGGCGGCGCGGGGCGCCGGTACCTGTCCGTAAAACGCCCATCGGATCCGGGAAGGCATCGGCGGTTCCCGTTGTTGATCTCCGCGACGCCGCCTGCCGGCGTCACCGATCGGCATGACGGCCTGCGGGCCGTCTCCTAGGGGAAGAAGCATCCATGTTCCAGCGCATTCTGGTCGCCGTCGATCCCAGTCCCGCCCGGCACTCCGCCGTCCGGCTGGCCGGTGAGATGGCCCAGGTGGGGGGCGCGGACGTACGCGTCCTGCATGTCGCCGCGTCCGCGGTGAACATCGCCGCGGTGGTCCAGCTCGAGAACGAGACCCAGGCGCAGGCCGTCCTCGACGAGGCGGTGACCGCCCTGCGGGACAAGGGGATCAAGACCGAGGGGACTCTGGTCAGCGCCCTGACGACCCAGATAGCCGCCACGATCTCCGAGACGGCCGCCGAGTTCGGCGCCGACCTCATCGTCCTGAGCCCCCATCACCGCGGCACGCTGGAGGCGCTGTTCAACCCGCGGGTCAGCGACGCCGTGGCGCACACCAGCCGTACGGCCGTCCTGCTGGCGCCGGAGGAACCGGCGCAGGCCTGATCACCGGCCCCGTCCTCCGGCCCGGCCCGTGGGGCCGGGCCGGAGGACGGGGCGCACCGGCTCGCCGGGAGAGCGGCGCGGGGTTGCCCGGTGCCTGTCACGTCCGGTCGCCGTCGCCCGGCTCCTCCAGGAGAGCGCGCAGGGCCGACCGGAGCAGCGGTGCCAGTTCCCGGGGGCCCGCGTCACTCAGCGGCTGGACGGCGACGGCGGAACGCAGCACCGCCATGCCGACGCCCAGCGCGACGACCAGCTGGGACCGCAGCTGCCGCTCCGCCGCGTCCGCGGCATCTGCGGCATCTGCGGTGTCCGGCGCATCCGCCGTGTCCGACGTGTCCGTCGCGGGAGGGCCCGCGGACTCGGCGATGCGGCGGGCGAAGGCTTCGAGGGCCGACCGTCGCATCCCGGCCAGCACGGTGTCGTGGGGATCCCGCAGCAGCATCAGCACCGGGTGCTCGCCGAACTCCGGCCAGGCGTCGGCCGAGAACTGCCGGGCCAGGACCTCGGCCAGCCGGTCGGCACCCGCCGGGAAGCCGCCGTCCGCGTCCAGAAAACGGTCGTTGGCGGTGAGCGCGGCCTTGAACAGCCCTTCCTTCGAGCCGAAGTAGCGCTTGACGAGGGCGACATTGACCCCGGCCTCGTTCGCCACGTCGCGCAGGGTGGTCCGCTCGTAGCCCAGCCGGATGAAGCGGCTGTGCGCGGCGGTCAGCAGGGCCTCGCGGGTGGCGGAGGCGTCCCTGCGCGGTCCCGCGCCCGCGTCCCGCACCGTCTTCGCGTCCATCGTCCCAACCTAACGCCCCACCGGGCTTGTAATCGGTTGTTGACTTGCGGCGGACGGCATCCTAGGGTCCGCGGTAATCGCTTGTTGACATGGCTGTCGGCTGACGTTCCACGCAGACGGTCCACGCGGAAGGTGAGAAGTGAGCGACAGTGCCCTGCTGGTCATGGACGTCCAGAACGTCATCGTCGAGCGGTACGCCGACACGGCGTATCTGGACCGGCTGAGGACGGCCGTCGGGGCGGCCAGAGCGGCGGACCTGCCGGTGATCCATGTCGTGGTGGGCTTCCGGCCGGGACGCGCCGAGATCCACCCACGGAACAAGATGTTCGGCGCCCTCGCCCACCGGCCCGCCGTGCCCGGAGAGGAACAGGCCAACGCGATCCACGCCGCTGTCGCGCCCCTGCCCGCGGAACCCGTCGTCGTCAAACGCCGTGTCAGCGGCTTCTCCGGCAGCGACCTGGACATGCTGCTCCGTGCGAGGGGCATCGGCCACCTCGTCCTCGCGGGCATCGCCACCGGCGGTGTGGTGCTGTCCACCGTGCGCCAGGCGGCGGACCTCGACTACCGCCTGACGGTCCTGTCGGACGCGTGCACGGACTCCGATCCCGAGGTCCACCGCGTCCTGACGGAGAAGGTCTTCCCGCAGCAGGCGGACGTCGTACGGGTGGAGGAGTGGGTGGCCGGAACGGCCGGCCGGACGCCGCCGGTCAGTCCTGGTCCGCCGCGGCCAGAGCCTCGGTGATCAGACGGGTCGCGAAGAGGCGGTCGTCGGCGATCCGGTTGACGTGTTCCGCCAGCAGCACGGCCGTCGCCTCCAGAGGGTTCATCTCGGCCTCGGTCCAGTCTCCGTGCTGCGCCCGCCACAGATTGGGGCTCAGGCCCGTGCCCGCCGCGACCAGCAGACCGGCCATGGTGGGGATGACCTCGGGGCGGAAGGTCTTGCGCATCACGCGCATGCTGCCCACGAGGGCCGGCACCGAGTACTCGATGACGTCCTTGCCGTGGTCCTCGCAGGCCGCCCGCAGCCACGTCATGAGCGTGTAGATGAGCGTGCACGTGCCGTCCAGTAGATCGTCGAGTCCCGTGGGGCCGAGGGACGCGGCGAACTGGTCGACCATCTGCTGCCGCGCGGGGTCGGGATCGGTGCCGGTGCTGCTGTCGTAGACGGACTTGAGCCGGGAGTCGACCATCATGAGGGCCGCGCCCACGTCGCCGACGGGAGCGTACCGGGGGTCACAGGGCGACGGCACAGGACTTCTCCTCACATGACCACGACGGGTGGCGGTGCATGTCCGTACGGTAGACGGTCCGCCGCCCGGGGGCGGACGGACCGGGACGCATCGCGGCGGGTGCCCGTGCGCCGTCGGTCACCGCCGTTCAGGCGCCGACGAGTTCCGCGAAGCGCCGCGCGTCGATGTTCCCGCCGGACGCGATGACGCCGATCCGTCGTGCGGGGGCGCCGAGGCGCCCGTTCAGCAGGGCGGCCAGGCCGGTGGCGCCGCTCGGTTCGAGGACGATCTTCAGCCGTTCGAAGGCGAACCGCATGGCTTCGACGATCTCGTCGTCGCTGACGAGAGTGACGGCGTCGACCAGGCGCTGGTTGACGGGGAAGGTGAGGGCGCCGGGGGTGGCCACGGCCTGGCCGTCGGCGATCGTACGGGGTACGGGGACGGTGATCCGCCGGCCGCTCTCCAGCGAGCGCCTGGTGTCGTCGCCCGCCTCGGGCTCGACGCCGACGACCCGTATGCCGGGGTGGAGCGCGGTGGCGGCGATGGCGCTGCCTGCGATGAGACCGCCGCCGCCGACGGGGACGACGAGCGCGTCGAGCGCGCCCGTCTCCTCGAGGAGTTCGAGGGCGGCGGTGCCCTGTCCGGCGATGACGTCGGGATGGTCGTAGGGCGCGACGAGGGCCAGGCCGCGTTCGGCGGCGAGGGACTCGGCGAGGGCGGCGCGGTCCTGGGTGTAGCGGTCGTAGGTGACGATCTCCGCGCCGTATCCGGCGGTGGCCTCCGCCTTGGAGCGGGGCGCGTCCGCGGGCATGACGATGACCGCGGTGGTGCCGAGTTCACGGGCGGCCAGGGCGGTGGCCTGGGCGTGGTTGCCGGAGGAGTAGGCCACGACGCCCCTGGCCCGCTGCCCGGCGGACAGCCGTGCCACGGCGTTGTAGGCGCCGCGGAACTTGAAGGCGCCGACGCGCTGGAAGTTCTCGCACTTGACGAAGACCTCGGCGCCCGTCAGGGCGTTCAGGGTGCGTGAGGTGAGGACGGGGGTGCGGTGGGCGACGCCGGTCAGACGTGCGGCGGCCTCGCGGACCTCGTCGAAGGACACGGGCAGTGCGGCGGTCATGGGGAACCCTTCGGGGCGGTGGGAGATCCGGCCGGGAGCTTGCGGTGGTGCCGGTCCGCCGGTCACCGGCCGGCAGGGTGCGCGGGGCGGGGGGTGTGGGGGCCCTCACTTGGTGTAGTTGTAGACCGTCGCCCTGGACACGCCGAGCAGGTCGGCGATGGTCTGCGCGGCGTCCCGGGAGTCGAAGTAGCCGTCGTGGTGCAGTTGCCGCACGAGTTCCTTCTTGTCCTTCCGGTTCAGCGACCGCGGGGTGCCGGCGCGCTCGGCCGCCAGGGCCTCGACGACGTGGCGCAGCTCGCGGGCGGTCCGGTCGCGCAGTGTCTCCAGAGGCCGGTCGCGGTGCTCGGTGCCGGTGGCGACCAGGTTGGCCAGGGCGAGGGCGACCGGGGAGAGCATGGAGACGTCGAGGTTCAGGCACAGGGCGGCGACGTAGTCACCGGCCGCGTTCCTGATGCCGATGGAGGTGCTCTTGGCCGGCCGGCCGTCGGGAAACCGGTTGGGATAGTTCTGGACGACGTCCGGATACCGCGGGTCGGCGATCCGGGCCAGCCCCAGTTCGGTCGCGGGGTCCCCGGTCCGGCGTCCGGAGAGGTTGTTCTCGATGGCCCGGACCGCGTGTTCCGGGTCCCGCAGATCGTGCAGGACCACCTCGCACAGTCCGGGGAACATCCGGCCCACGGCGACGGCGATCTTCTCCGCCTCGCGGACGAGGTGCTCGTCCGGATCCGCGGCCGCGGGCGGTGAGCCGCCGGTGAACGGTTCCTGGTCCGGGGTGTGCGCCGGGTGGTCCATGTGTCCTCTCCCGCGGAGGGTCCGGCGGGGTGCGCCGGGGAACGGCCGGGCGTTCGCGGTCCGGTGGGGCCGCCCGTTCCCGAACCTAGCCGGAACCTAGGTGGAATGTCCATCCTTGGACCAGAAATCCAAAAGTCGGGTCGGCCCGGCCGCGTGCCACCGGGGGCACCCGAGCCGCCCGTGTTCCCGGCCGCCGGTCACACGTTTCCCCGGTACCGGCCGCCGACCTCGAGGAACGACTCGGTGATCTGCTGAAGTGAGCACACGCGGGCGGCGGCCATGAGGACCTCGAAGACGTTGTCGCCGCTGACCGCCGCCTCCTTGAACCGGGCGAGCGCCTTCTCGCTCTCCGCGTGATGGGCGGCCCGGAAGTCACGGACGCGCCGCAGCCGCGACTGCTTCTCCGCGGAGGTGACGCGGGCGGGGCCGGGTTCGGTGGGCCGGGCGCCGGACTCGGGGCGGCGGAACGCGTTCACGCCGATGATGGGCAGCGTGCCCTCGTGCTTGCGCTGCTCGTACAGCATCGACTCGTCCTGGATGCGCCCGCGCCGACAGCCGGTTTCCGTGGCGCCGAGCACACCACCGGTCTCGTTGATCCGGCCGAACCCGGTGAGGACGGCCTCCTCGACGAGATCGGTGAGCTGGTCGAGGACGAAGGAGCCCTGGAGCGGGTTCTCGTCCGGATGACGAGCGCAGGTGACGTGTCGTGGTCGACGGAGGGGTGTCCGGTACAGGGTTCAGACCCGGGTCGGGGCGAAGTAGGTGCTGATCCAGGCGCTGCCCGAGGGATCGACGGCGATCATGGATGTCGCCCCGTCCGGCTTGCGGAAGTAGTAGGTGCGGGTGGCGCCGGTCTGGCCGAGCATGCTGGTCACCGTGTCGGCGGGGACGGCGGTGAGGACGGCGCGGGCTTCCGCGAGGTAGGCGTCGACCAGGAGGTTCATACCCTGCGCGTCGTTCGGGGGCGATGCGGATCCCAGAACGAGGTGTTTGAACACGTGGCTGATCAGGGCGTGGGACGCGACGAAGTTCAGGTCCTGTGCGCGACTTTGCACGGTCTTGGCGAACTCCGGCCGGTGTGTCTGCCAGTCGGAGCGCGTGCCCAGTGCGAGGGGACGCGCCGAGGCCGCGGAGGGCGTGGCGCCGGCCAGACCGCGCAGACCGTCGATGCGCTGAGGATGCTGCTGGGGGTCGTAGGGCTGCCCCAGCGCCTGTGCGGCGGCGATGTAGACCCCGTGCAGCTGGACGAACTCCTGGACGCTCGCGGGCTGGTGCCGGTCGGCGAAGCCCGTGGCGTCGGCGAGGATGCCGGGACTTCCCAGCACGATGCCCTGGTTCCTGGCCGTGCCGTGGTAGGCGAGCAGTGCGATCTGCGCCGGTGTGTCGGTGTAGCGCCGGGCGTCGAGTCGCAGCGCGGTGCGGATGTCCGTCACCCCGGCCAGCTCGCTGTCGAGCGTGATGCGCAGCCTCTTGGCCGTCCTGATCGCGCCCGCGTCGTCCGTCAGCAGGCTGTCCAGGTCGCCGGCGGTGCGGAGCGAGTCGAGGAACGCCGGATGGGCCTGGAAAGCGACGGCGTTCGGGCCCGTCACCCGCCACAACGGCTCCTCGACCGCGACGCCCGCTTTCAGACGGGTCAGATCATCTCTGAGCTCTTCCCACGGCATATGGTGTCTCCCCCTGGTTCCTGCAGTTCACCGCAGACACCTCCACGGCACGCCGGGCCCGTGCGGCTGCCGTCCCAGCTTGCCGCCGCGCGGCCGGGTCCCGCCAGCCTGTCAGGGGGGCGTGCGGAAGCGCGAAGAGCGCAGAGGGACGAGCGGAGAGCATGCGCCGGATCACCGGGAGCGGCAGCGTCCCGGTACGGCAGGCGTGCGGCCGGGACGGACGAGGGCCGCGGGTGGCGCGCGGGAGCGGCACCCGCGAGGCGGGCCCGGCCCCGCCCGTCACAGCAGCCCGCCCAGTGGCAGGACGCGCTCGGCGAGCTGCCCGCGCAGTCTTCCCCCGGCGACGTCGGCCTCGGCTTCGGCCAGCCACCCGGCGCCGACCAGCAGTTCGGCGTGCTCGGCGACCTGGCCGGGCGTCACACCGCAGAACGCGGCGGCCCGGTCGAGGGACAGCCCGTCGTCACCGGGGTGTCCGAGGTGTCCCTCGAGGCGCGCGTGGGCGGCGGTGTACAGGGCCAGGAGCCGGGGCGCGGCACCGAGCTTCTTCTTGCGGAGCTTCCGGTCGCCCACGACCTTCTGGGCCCAGCCCGAGATCCTGGCGCGCGTGGTCTTGCCGAATCCGAACGGGCGGGGTCGGTCGGGCAGCAGCGTGGGGACGGTGACGGCGGTGGGATCCTCGGGCCGGGAGGCCAGTGCGTCGGACGTGGTGCCGGGCAGCCGCAGCCAGTCGGCCTCCGCCAGCCGCTGGAGCACCGGTTCGGCGTCGTCCTGGAGCCAGCCGGTCAGGTCCTGGCCGGTGACGTTCCCGGTGCCGGCGCGTGCGGCCCGCAGGGTGAGCATGAGGACGGCGAGGCGCACCTCCGCCTCGGGGTGCGGTGAGTGGACGGCGACGTGGTCCAGCACGGCGCGGGCGTGCTCGGCCTGACCACGGGTCAGCAGCCGCTCCACTCCGTCGCCGGCCCCCAGACCGACCCGGTTGGCGTGCATCTCGAGGGTGGTCTGCGCGGCCTGCTCGGCACGCTGCGCCTCGTCGCGCAGGGAGGCGTCGCCGCTCACGTCGGCCCACGTCGCGAACGCGCGCGCCTTGCGCTCGTGGAGCCCGGCGAGGAGGGTGAGGTCGGGTTCGGGGCGCTTCTGGTAGGCGCGGAAGGCGTCTCCGAGCTCGATGAGCTCCAGGCGCAGGACGTCGGGTTCGAGGTCGTACGGCACGATCCGCTGGGCGATCTTTCCCCACCGCCTCGCCCGCCGGGGTGCCCTGCCCGGCGAGGCGGCCCGGGCGCGCGGCAGTGCCGCCGGCCCGGGGGACGGCTCGGGGGAGGACTCGGGAGGCAGGGGCGCCGGGGCAGCGGCAGCAGCGGAGGGAGCATGATCGGAGAACACCGCCGCCATACCGTTCCCCACCGGGCCGCCCGCGGGCTCCGCGGCCCGGTGCTCCCTCGCCGGGTCCGCCCCGGCCGGGCCGCCGCGAGCCGGGAGCGGCGCGGTGGCCAGGACGCGGCAGCCGGGTGTGGCCGCCGCGCAGCGCGCGCACGTCTCCGCGATCCGCCACAGTCTTCCCGCGCGGTCCGCGTACAGCGTCAGAACCACCGGGCCCCCGCACCGCACGGCTCCTGCCGCCGCGTGGACCCCGCCGCGCCGGCCGACGCCGGGGTCGGCGGTGTGCCATGCGCAGTCGGCGGCACGGCAGGCGCACCACGCCTCGCCGTGCGGTCCGCCGCCCGCACCGACGTGCGCCAGATGCGAGTTGACGTGCCCCACCGCGGCCCTGCGCCCCGCGGCCGTGCCCTCGGGAATGCGCTGATCGGCGCACGCCGGGCGGGAACACGAGAGCCTCACCGCTCCGGCGGAGGGCGGGCCGCAGGGATCCAGACGCACCACCCACACCCGCCCCGTGACACGCTCGCCGTGCTGCGCGCCGATCTCCACCACCATGTAGGTGCCTCCCACTGATCGCCTGATCTGTTCCCCCGGGTGGTCCCATCATCGGGGATACCGCCCCCTCGACCTGCGGCTGAACGGGGATTTCACCTCGGCGCGTCCTGTTAGAACATGAATGCGATCAGTCGGTGCGGTGGCCGGTCCGGCGGGGCTGCCCCCGCCGGACCGGCCGCGTCAGTTCGTCAGCAGGCGCCTTCGTCCTGCCAGGGGCCCCAGTCCGTGGCGGCGGGCGCCTCGTTCTGGGTCCACCACTTGGCCTTCCAGTTGTGGCTGTTGTAGGAGACCTCGTCGCCCGCGACATAGACGGAGGCCGACTTCCACGCCGTCTTGCAGCCGGTGGCCGGACCGCTGGGGGTGGGGGTCGGAGTGGGGGTGGGAGTCGGTGTCGAGGAGGGCGGGGTGGCTCCGGCGAACTTCACCGAGTACTTCGCGTAGTCCCAGGAGTTCTGCGTCACGCTGGAGCAGGTCCCGGACGTCCGCCCGCCGTTGTCGGCCGGAGTGCACTGGCGGTCACGGTTCAGGGACCAGAAGGTGAACCGGTCCATGTTGTGGCCCGTGGCATAGTCGAGCACGGTCTGGAAGTCGGCCTGGGTGAAGTACTCGCCGGTGTCGCTGCGGCCGTTCATCCCGGAGAAGCCCTCGTGGGCGTAGGCGGTCGCCTGGTCCCAGCCGAACGTGGACTGCAGGATCGCGTTGAAGTTGGTGAGCGCGCCGGTCTGTGACGCGGCCCCGTTGAAGCCGCCGTCGAACGGCATGATGGAGAAGTTGTTCGGCGTGAACCCCTGCGACTTCGCCTCCAGCAGCATCTGCTTGCCGAACCAGCCGGTCCCGTCCGCAGTGCCGGCCGTGGTGACCGAGACGTAGAGGCCCGGGTTGTTCTGCTGGAGGATCTTCGCGGCACCGATCTCGTTCTTGATCGCCGCGGTGTTCTCGTACTCCGGCTCCTCCAGGTCGAAGTCGATCGCGTGCAGCCCGTACTTGGTGATGACCTGCTGGTACGCGGCCGCGGTGGATGCGGCGTCGGCGCAGGTCTGGCCCAGCTTGGTGCCGCCGTAGCCGCCGATCGAGACGGAGACGTCGCCGCCCTTGGCGCGGATCGTGCTGATCACCGACTGGACGGCGGTGTCGGAGGAGACGGGCGCCGTGCCGCCCCAGGTGGGGGAACAGCCGCCGCCGCTGGGGGCGAGGACGAACGCCAGCTGGAAGGCCTTGAGACCGGTGGCGTCCATGATGGCGGCCGGGTCCGGCGGGTCGTTGTCGAGCGGCATCAGGTAGGGGGCGGCCGCGTACCACCGGTTGCTCAGCGCGGTGGTGGCGCCCGAGGCGTCACCCGCGACGAGCGCGGCTGTTCCGGCGGCCGCGAGGGTGACGGCGACCGCCGCACCCAGGCATGCGCGTAGAGGTCTCACTGGTGCCTCCAGAGAAGTGGGGGGAGGGATCCAGCTTGATCGCTCTGACGGGACCGCGTCAATAGATTGGCCTAGACCACGCACTATTTTTGGACTAGACCAACGAGGGGCTCCGCCCGGGGCGGACGGCCCGGGGCCCACCGGCCCGTTCAGTTGCCGGGCGGCCTCAGGGACCGCAGGGCGCTGTCGATCTCCAGATCGATCAACCGCTGGGCCTCGACCGTCTGATGGTCGAACACGCCGGTCAGTTCGAGGCTCACGATCCCGTGGACCCGCGTCCAGATCAGCACGGCGGCGCGGGCCACTCCTGGTCCGGTGTCCGGCCGCTCCTGCGAGCGGGCCCACTGCCGCAACTGCCCGTCCAGCGTGCGGTCACCGCTGGTGCTGTCGGCGGGCGCGGTACCCTCGACGGCGACCAGCAGGTCCACGAGCAGCGCCATCGCCTCGTCCAGCGGAGTCCGCGCGGTGACCTCGCCGGGCAGGTCGCCGGCCCGCTCGCCGAACAGCATCCCGTAGCGCCGCCGGTGCCGCAGCGCCCAGTCGCGGTACGCGGTGACCACCAGCCGCACCCGGGTGCGCGGTGCCTTCCTGCTGCCCTGGGTGGCCTGGCTCATCGCCGCCGCGAGTTGCCGGTAGGACAGTGTCACCAGGTGCGCCACCAGCGCGTCCCGTGAGGGGAAGTAGCGGTAGACCGCCGGCGCGGACATCGCCATCCGCCGGGCCAGCGCCGCGATCGACAGCGCCTGTGCGCCCTCCGCGTCGATGATCGCGAACGACTCGTCCTCGATCTCCCGGAGGGTCTGGGCCCGCAGGCGCTCACGTCTGCTCACGGTTCGCGTCTCGTCGGTCACCGTCACACTGTAACGAACCATGTGGATGCTGACGGTCCCGATCGCGTGCTACGGGCAGTAACGCACCCCTTCGCCCGCCCCTGCGCCGCCTGCTTGTACCTGGTCGAGGCCGCAGCCCTGATCCGTTCCGCGGTCCGGCTCCCATGCAACGTGCCTCCCTGCGGTGCGAGTTAAGCATTGACACTGAACGACAGGTGCATGCATTGTTACGACCATTAACAGAGTGACGACAAGTCGCACCGATCTGAGGGGCACCTGGCCATGACTGAGACGAACTCCACCGGCGAGGCCACCGTGACCGCCACCGAAGTGCTGCTGCCGGGCAAGGTCGCACCGTCCGGCCTGCGGCTGGTCCGGCGCGCACTGCCGCCGCCCGCCGCCGGCCAGGCCCTGGTGCGGGTGGAGTCGACCGCCCTGTCCTTCGCCGAGAGCGCGATGCGCCGGGGCCGCTACTACGGCCAGCCCGCCTTCCCGTTCGTGCCCGGCTACGACCTCGTCGGCGTCGTCGAGGCCGTCGGCCCCGGAGCGGACCGCGCGCTGCTCGGCCGGCGGGTCGCCGCGCTGACCAGGACCGGCGGCTGGACCACCGCCGCCCTGCTGCCCGCCGCCGACCTGGTGGAGGTCCCCGACGGGATCAGTGCCGACGAGGCGGAGACACTCGTGGTGAACGGGCTGACCGCGTACCAGATGCTCCACCGCAGCGCGAAGGTACAGGCAGGGCAGACCGTCCTCGTACTGGGCGTCAGCGGCGGAGTGGGCACCGTCCTCGCCCAGCTCGCCCGGCACGCAGGCGCCCGCGTGATCGGCACCGCCCACCCGCGCCATCACGAGGCGCTGCGCGCGCAGCAGGTGGAGCCGGTCGACTACCGTGACCCCGACCTGGCCGCCCGCGTGCGGGAGTTGGCCCCCACCGGTGTGGACGCCGTGTTCGACCACCTCGGGGGTGCGAGCGTCACCCTCTCCTACCGACTGCTCAACCGCACCGGCACGCTGGTCTCCTACAGCATCGCGGCAGCACTCGACGACACCAGGCCCGTGCTGCTCGACTTCCTGCCGCTGCTGGCCAGGCTGACGTTCTGGAACCACCTGCCCACGCGCAGGCACGCGAGTTTCTACGACGTCTGGGCGGGAGCGGGCAAGCCCGGCTCGGCCAGGCGGGAGGCGTTCCGGGCCCGGATGCGCACCGACCTCGCCGAGGTCTTCGACCTGCTGCGCACCGGCCGGCTCACCGCGATGATCGCCGCCCGCTTCCCGCTGACCGAGGTCGCCGAGGCCATGGAACTGGCGGAATCCTCCGGCCGGCCGGCCCTCGGAAAGATCATCCTCGTGCCCTGAACCTCCCGCAGACCACCGGGAGGCCAGGACGCCGGTCCCGCGGGAGGGGCGGGCCCCGGCGGCCGCACCGCCTCGGGACGGCGAGGCTCAGGGAGGGTTGTCCCCGGGTACGACGACGCCTGTCTCGTACGCGTACACGACAGCCTGCACCCGGTCCCGCAGCCCGAGCTTGTTCAGCACCCGTGACACATGGGTCTTCACCGTCGCCTCGCCGACGAACAGCTTGCCGGCGATCTCGGCGTTGCTGGCTCCGCCGGCCACCAGGCGCAGGATCTGCTCCTCCCGCTCGGTCAGCCGGCCGAGCAGATCCGGCCGCTGCGCGGCGGCCGGCCGGGCCACGAACTGGTCGAACAGCCGTCGGGTCAGCTCCGGTGCCAGCAGCGCGTCGCCGCGTGCGACCACCCGGACCGCGCTGATCAGATCCTCCGGCGAGGCGTTCTTGAGCAGGAAGCCGCCGGCGCCGGCCTGCAGGGCCCGGAACAGGTAGTCCTCCCGGTTGAACGTCGTCAGGACGAGCACCGCGCAGTCACCCGCGGCCACGATCTGCCGGGTGGCCTCGAGGCCGTCGAGTCCTGGCATCTGGACGTCCATCAGCACCAGGTCGGGTCGCAGCGAGCGGGCCAGATCGACGGCCCGGTCCCCGTCCGAGGCCTCGCCGACGACCTCGAAGTCGTCCTCGCTCTGCAGGATCATCCGGATGCCCCCGCGGATGAGCTTCTGGTCGTCCGCCAGCAGGATCCTGGTCATGACGAGCGGAACCGGGCCCGGACGGCATAGCCGCGATCGTCCGGACCGACCTGGAGCGTGCCGTCGTGCAGCGCCACCCGCTCGCGCATCCCGATGTGCCCCAGACCGCCGCGGGTCCGTCCGTCTCCCGTGCGCCGCGGCTCCTGCCCACCCTGCGCGGAGAGTACCGCCGCCTCGCGGCCGACGGCAGCACGTCCGTCGTCGGCCACGGTCAGCTCCACCGTCGCGGCGCGGTAGGCCAGCGTGACGTCCACCCTCGACGCGCCCGCGTGCCGCACCGTGTTGGTCAGGGCCTCCTGCGTGATCCGGTACAGCGAGATGGACAGCGACCGGGGAAGTCCGCGCGGTTCGCCGTCCACCGTGTAGGTGGTGCGGAGGGCGCCGCGGACTCCCGCCACCAGCGCGGGGAGTTGCTCGACGCCCGCGGCCGTCACCGCCTCCACCGGCTGCCGTCCGTCACGCAGGACCCCGAGAAGACGGTGCATCTCCTCGACCGCGTCCCGGCCGGCGGACTCGATGGACAGCAGAGCGCCTTCGGCGGCCGCGGGGTCGCGGGTCAGCACGAGCCGGGCGGCACCCGCCTGTACACCCATGACACTCACATGGTGTGCGACGACGTCATGGAGTTCGCGGGCGATGCGCAGCCGCTCGGCGATGACGGCGTGGTGTGCGTTCTCGTCGCGCTCGGTCTGCAGTTCACGGTTCCGCTCGGCGAGCTCCGCCCGCCGGCGGGTCTGCAGCCAGGCGGTGTTCCCGATGAGCCAGGCACCCGCGACGAAGAGGAGGTTCGTGCCGACCGCGTAGAGGGTGAAGGCGGTGGGCACCGACAGCGGGCCGGAGCCGCGCGCATGTGCCAGACCGTTCAGCGTCAGCCAGGTGTCCGCGTTCAGTGCGAACGCGAGGCAGGCGGACAGCAGGACGACGACCACGATCCGTACGGCGGTCGCGCGGCGCCGGTCACGGCTCCAGGCGCCGGCGGTGAAAAGGGCGACGCACAGGCAGACCGAACTCGCCGCGAAGTCGCCGACGTACCGCAGTTGCAGGCCGATGAACGCCGCCGTGCAGATCGTGAGCACCGTCAGCGGGAAGCGGCGCCGGAAGCAGAGCGGTAAGCCCACCGCGAGCGCCCACAGCAACTCCTCGCCCCGGCCGGGGCGCAGGGAGCCGGGGTCGACGCCGGCGCTGCGCGACAGCACGGTGCTCACGGCCACGCCGGCCGTCAGCAGGATGCCGGCCGCGAGGTCCCGGCGCCGCTGCCGGCCGGTCGGCAGCGGCCTTGTCCACTGCGGCCCGGTAGTCATGATCGGACACGGTAGCTCAGGCGCACCCACACGGCCGCACAGGCGAGGGCGCCGCAGATGAACACGGTGAGCGAGAGGGACTGTGACCAGCCCAGGAGCGTGGCGCAGGCGGTGAAGTCCACCTTGGTCAGGTCGTACTCCGGCAGCGGGGTGAACGCGGCCTGCACGAACTGCAGCAGGGGGTCGGCGGCGAAGACGGCGACCAGCGGAGTCAGCACCGGGCGCCACCGCCGGCCGGCCCGTCGGCGAAGCAGCACCAGTGACCAGGTGACGATCTGCGTGACCAGGACGCCGCCCAGCGTGACAGCGGCCTTCGCGGGCTTGCCCATTCCTGTGGCATCGAAGTGGTTGCAGCCGAACCCGGCCGGTTCGCAGTGCAGTCGGTACGAGGCGTCGTGGTCGCCGGCGAGCCACGCGACAGCGGTGTGGCCCAGTTCATGGATGTTCAGGGCGATGAACATGCCCAGCAGGGCGGTGAGGACGACGACGCCGATCCGCCGTGCCCGGCGCCCCGGCCCGCGCCGCTCCGCCGGGGTCGGCCCGGACGGTGGAGAGGCGGCGTAACGGCCGGACGGTATACGGGTGTTGCTGGTCATCCGGTCTCCCCGGGACGAGGTGTCGCCGCCGGGTCCCCGGCGCCGCCGCGACGCTATCCGCGGCCGGTACCCGACGTCGTCAGCCGCGGTGCGGACCGCACGGGTAGCCCGCGCGGGGGATGACACCGGGCGGCGGGTCGCCCTGGGGCAGGGAGCCCGCTCGCCGTCACACACCAGCGGCTCCCGCCCCGCGGAGGGGGCCGGAGCCGCTCTGGTGGGATCGGTGGGACGCCGTCAGGGGGTCACGCGTGACGGTGCGAGTGCCGGTTTCCCGTGAAGACCCGGTAGAGGGCGAGCAGGATGAGCGAGCCGACGATGGCGGCGATCCAGGTGGAGAGGTCGAAGAAGCCGTCGATCGAGTCGACGCCGAAGATGACCTTGCCGAGCCAGCCGCCGAGCAGACCGCCGACGATGCCGATGAGCATGGTGACGATGATGCCGCCGGGGTCCTTGCCCGGCATCAGGGCCTTGGCGATGGCGCCGGCGAGCAGGCCGATGATGATCCAAGCGATGATGCCCATGGTGGTCTCCGCTTCGTCGTGTAAGGACTGTGTCAGTTCATCGGATGCTCCGTTCGCGCCCGAACGAACATCTCTTTCGGGTCACGGTTCCGTGTGCTTTCCGTTAATTGTCGGTTGGACGCCGGTTCCCGGCGACGATCTCCCGTTCAGGACGGCCCTGTGCTCAGACGCTGTAGCCGCCGTCCACCCCGAGTGCCTGTCCGGTGATGAACCCGGCGCGGTCGGAGGCGAGGAACGCGACCGCCTCCGCGATGTCCTGGGCGCTTCCGAAGCGGCGCAGCGGGATGTTGCGCCGGGTGACGGCGAGGGCGTCCTCGTCCAGTTCGCCGGTGCTGATGAGGCGGCCCGCGATGCCGTCCGTGAGCATGCCGGGGGCGACGCAGTTCACGCGGACGCCGTACCGTCCCTCCTCGGCGGCCAGTGCTCGTGCCACCGCCTCGACCGCTCCCTTGGTGCCGGAGGAGAGTCCGTCGCGGACCGGGAAGCGCCGGGTGGCGACGGTCGTCACGGCGATCACATTGCCCCGGTTCTCCCGCAGCAGGGGCAGGGCGGGGTGGACGAGGTTGAAGAACGCCACCGCGTCGGCTTCCAGTTGGGCCCGGTACTGACCGGGTGTCACCTGGCTGAGGTGTCTCATCGGGACGTGCGGTCCGGCCGCGTAGACGAGGGTGTGCAGGCCGCCGAGGTCCGCCGCGGCGTCGCGGACGGCCCGCGCGGTCGCCTCCTCGTCGGT